>NZ_PTRG01000011.1:0-204128 GCF_002965765.1 Escherichia sp. MOD1-EC6819
CCAGGATTTTCGCTTCCCACTCTGCGTCGCCTTCCAGCGCTTTCAGAGCAGAACCACGAACGATCGGAGTGTCGTCGCCCGGGAAGTCGTACTGAGACAGAAGTTCACGAACTTCCATTTCAACCAGTTCCAGCAGCTCTTCGTCATCAACCATGTCGCATTTGTTCAGGAACACGATGATGTACGGAACGCCTACCTGACGACCCAGCAGGATGTGCTCACGAGTCTGCGGCATCGGGCCGTCAGTCGCAGCAACTACCAGGATCGCGCCGTCCATCTGAGCAGCACCGGTGATCATGTTTTTAACATAGTCGGCGTGCCCCGGGCAGTCTACGTGTGCGTAGTGACGGGTCGGGGTGTCATATTCAACGTGAGAAGTGTTGATGGTGATACCACGAGCTTTTTCTTCCGGCGCGTTATCGATCTGGTCGAATGCACGAGCAGCACCGCCGTAGGTTTTAGCCAGTACGGTGGTGATTGCAGCGGTCAGAGTAGTTTTACCGTGGTCAACGTGGCCGATAGTACCAACGTTAACGTGCGGTTTTGTACGTTCAAATTTTTCTTTAGACACGGCTATATTCCTTACTATAGTGCTCTCCCCTTCAGGAGAGAGCACGGGACTTTGGTATTAACCCTGAGGCTTATTTACCACGGGCTTCAATTACGGCCTGAGCAACGTTACTCGGCGCTTCATCATACTTCAGGAATTCCATAGTGTATGATGCGCGACCTTTGGTCAGAGAACGCAGCTGAGTTGCATATCCGAACATTTCAGACAGCGGTACTTCAGCGTGGATCTTAACGCCAGTAACTTCAGATTCCTGACCTTTGAGCATACCACGACGACGGCTCAAGTCACCGATAACGTCACCGGTGTTCTCTTCCGGAGTTTCTACTTCAACCTTCATGATCGGCTCAAGCAGAACTGGTTTCGCTTTCTTAAAGCCTTCTTTAAAGGCGATAGAAGCAGCCAGTTTAAACGCCAGTTCAGAGGAGTCAACGTCATGGTAAGAACCGAAGTGCAGACGAATACCCATGTCTACTACCGGGTAGCCTGCCAGCGGACCTGCTTTCAGCTGTTCCTGGATACCTTTATCAACGGCCGGGATGTATTCGCCAGGGATTACACCACCTTTAATGTCGTTGATGAACTCGTAGCCTTTCGGGTTAGAACCCGGCTCCAGCGGGTACATGTCGATAACAACATGACCATACTGACCACGACCACCAGACTGTTTCGCGTGTTTACCTTCAACATCGGTAACTTTCTGGCGGATAGTTTCACGGTAAGCAACCTGCGGTTTACCTACGTTCGCTTCAACGTTGAATTCACGCTTCATACGGTCAACGATGATGTCGAGGTGCAGCTCACCCATACCCGCGATGATGGTCTGGTTAGATTCTTCGTCAGTCCATACACGGAAAGACGGGTCTTCTTTAGCCAGACGGCCCAGAGCCAGACCCATTTTTTCCTGGTCAGCTTTGGTTTTCGGTTCAACTGCGATGGAGATTACCGGCTCAGGGAATTCCATACGTTCCAGAATGATCGGCGCATCCGGGTCACACAGGGTGTCACCAGTAGTTACGTCTTTCAGACCGATTGCAGCAGCGATGTCGCCCGCGCGAACTTCTTTGATCTCTTCACGTTTGTTAGCGTGCATCTGAACGATACGACCGAAACGCTCACGTGCAGCTTTCACGGAGTTCAGTACGGTATCACCAGAGTTAACCACACCGGAGTACACACGGAAGAAGGTCAGGTTACCAACAAACGGGTCGGTAGCGATTTTGAACGCCAGTGCAGAGAACGGCTCGTCATCACTTGCGTGACGCTCAGCCGGAGTGTCTTTACCGTCGTCCAGGATACCGTTGATCGCAGGTACGTCAACCGGGGATGGCAGGTAATCAATTACCGCATCCAGCATCGCCTGAACACCTTTGTTCTTGAACGCGGAACCACAGGTTACCAGGATGATTTCGTTGTTCAGAACGCGCTGACGCAGAGCACCTTTGATTTCTGCTTCAGTCAGTTCTTCACCACCCAGGTATTTTTCCATCAGCTCTTCAGAAGCTTCAGCTGCGGATTCGATCAGGTTCTGGTGCCATTCGTTAGCCAGTTCAACCATGTCTGCCGGGATATCTTCGTATTCGAAGGTTACGCCCTGGTCAGCGTCGTTCCAGTTGATAGCTTTCATTTTCACCAGGTCAACAACACCGGTGAAATGTTCTTCAGCACCAATCGCCAGCTGCAGCGGAACCGGGTTCGCGCCCAGACGGGTTTTGATCTGGTTAACAACTTTCAGGAAGTTCGCACCCATGCGGTCCATTTTGTTAACGAACGCAATGCGCGGAACTTTATATTTGTTTGCCTGACGCCATACGGTTTCAGACTGCGGCTGAACACCACCAACTGCGCAGTAAACCATTACCGCACCATCGAGAACACGCATGGAACGTTCTACTTCGATTGTGAAGTCAACGTGCCCCGGGGTGTCGATGATGTTGATGCGATGCGGCTCATACTGCTTAGCCATACCAGACCAGAATGCAGTAGTCGCAGCGGAAGTGATGGTAATACCACGTTCCTGCTCCTGCTCCATCCAGTCCATGGTTGCAGCGCCGTCATGAACTTCACCGATTTTATGGTTTACACCGGTGTAGAACAGAATACGTTCGGTAGTAGTGGTTTTACCGGCGTCGATGTGCGCACTGATACCGATGTTACGGTAGCGTGCGATGGGTGTTGTACGAGCCATTTGTTTCCTCGTTTATCTTTTAGGCGTTCAATTTAAGTAGCCCAAAGCGGGCTGCTTACTGGAAGCGCCCGCCTGGTGACTAAAACTCCGAAGGGATTACCAACGGTAGTGTGCGAACGCCTTGTTGGCTTCGGCCATACGGTGAACGTCTTCACGTTTCTTAACTGCAGTACCTTTGTTTTCTGCAGCATCGGAAAGTTCGTTCGCCAGGCGCAGAGCCATGGATTTATCACCGCGTTTACGAGCAGCTTCAACGATCCAACGCATTGCCAGAGCATTACGACGAACCGGACGGACTTCAACTGGTACCTGATAAGTAGAACCACCAACGCGGCGAGACTTAACTTCGACAGTCGGGCGCACGTTTTCGAGAGCTACTTCGAATGCTTCCAGTTCAGATTTACCAGAACGCTGAGCCAGGGTCTCCAGCGCGCTGTATACGATAGATTCGGCAGTAGATTTTTTACCATCTACCATCAGGATATTTACAAATTTAGCCAGCAGTTCTGATCCGAACTTCGGATCCGGCAGAATTTTACGCTGACCAATGACGCGACGACGTGGCATGGAAATACTCCGTTGTTAATTCAGGATTGTCCAAAACTCTACGAGTTTAGTTTGACATTTAAGTTAAAACGTTTGGCCTTACTTAACGGAGAACCATTAAGCCTTAGGACGCTTCACGCCATACTTGGAACGAGCCTGCTTACGGTCTTTAACGCCGGAGCAGTCAAGCGCACCACGTACGGTGTGGTAACGAACACCCGGGAGGTCTTTAACACGACCGCCACGGATCAGGATCACGGAGTGCTCCTGCAGGTTGTGACCTTCACCACCGATGTAGGAAGTCACTTCGAAACCGTTAGTCAGACGAACACGGCATACTTTACGCAGTGCGGAGTTCGGTTTTTTAGGAGTGGTAGTATATACACGAGTACATACGCCACGTTTTTGCGGGCATGCTTCCAGCGCAGGCACGTTGCTTTTCGCAACTTTGCGAGCACGTGGTTTGCGTACCAGCTGGTTAACTGTTGCCATTAAATAGCTCCTGGTTTTAGCTTTTGCTTCGTAAACACGTAATAAAACGTCCTCACACAATATGAGGACGCCGAATTTTAGGGCGATGCCGAAAAGGTGTCAAGAAATATACAACGATCCCACCGTTACCAGGCGACCTGGCTGGTGTGCTTAACCGTAAGTCTGACGAAATCAGTATAGTCAATGGGAGTGATATCGTTCGAAATTCGACCAACCAAACCACGAGCGATGAGGTCTTCGTTCAGGGCATAGACCTTAATGGGGGCATTACGCAAACTTTCAAGGTAGCGGTTACCATCAGCTGCGGCAGTTACGCCATCCTGCAATAACAGCAGTTCATCCCCCTCGCTGAGCAGACGCAGCAGCGCAGGAAAATCCGTCAGCCAGGGTGAGCGATGTAATGTATGCAGCATGTAAGCCTCAAAATCTCAAAATAACATCGTAGTTGCCGAGTTCCCGACGTAATGCTTCTGCTTCGAGCGGAGTGACGTCGACAACAAAGGGGGTCTGCGGATCTAACCCACGTTCACGTAGTGACACCTCACAAACCCAGCACTGTTCAATATCATACAGCCCCAGCAGTTTAAAGGTTGCGATATAATCACGCGCCAGCACCGCATCGGGCTTTTGCCCAGGCAGAAGCTGAAAAACGCCATCGGCAATAAAGAAGACGGCGAGCTCGTCAGTTAATGCGGAAGTCGCCAATAAAGCATCTAATCCTTCACGGCCAGCAGCTGTACCATGAGGTGCAGTAGAAAAAACAAACGCAATTCGTTTCATCAGAACTGTACCACCCTGTCGCAAGTCAGCGAGGCTTCAGCCAGAGCGCCAAGACCACTTAAGGTAAAGCCCGGCTGGAGATTTGCAGATGCCAGACCGAGTCTTCCAGCTTCAGTTTCATCGACGATACCGCGACGTAATGCTGCCGCCACGCAAATGTTCAGCGCCACACCATGTTGTGTATTCAGTTGTTGCCAGCCACGCACAAGGTCAAATTCATCGCTTGCCGGTGAGGTCAATTGGTTAGCGTTATAGACCCCTTCACGATAGAAAAAGACGCTGCTTAACTCATGGCCTTCTGCTATCAGCGCCTGCGCAAACTGAAAAGCACTACTCGCCTGTTGCGTACCGTATGCTGGCCCGGTTACCACGATGGCAAAACGCATTACTTCTCTTGCCCCTGGAAATCACCGCTCTTGAACTGACGGATATAGAGATAAACAGTGTGCTTGGAGATGTTCAGACGATCTGCAACCTGGTTGATCGCGTCTTTAATATCGAAGATCCCTTTCTCGTAGAGATTCAGCACGATCTGACGATTTTTGGCGTTATTGGCAACATTGCGATCGGCATTCACTTCTTCGATGGTGAACTCCAGCGTTTGGGTAACCAGATCTTCGACAGAAGACGCAAAGTTGACGCTTGAACCGACATCCGGGGTTTCTGGCGGCACAAAGGTACTCATGATCTGCGAGAAGGGAACATCAAGATTCATATTGATGCACAGCAGACCAATTACACGCTGTTCGCGGTTACGAATGGCGATAGTCAGGGACTTCATTAATACACCGCTTTTGGCGCGAGTAAAATAGCATTTAGAAACGCTGCTATCCGCCCCCGTCATATCGTGCAGCATACGCAGCGCCAGATCGGTAATCGGCGAACCAATCTTCCGGCCTGTATGTTCACCGTTGGCAATACGAATGGCTGAACATTTCAAATCCTGCAAAGAGTGCAAAACGATTTCACAGTGGGAGCCAATGAGCATCGCTAACCCGTCCACCACAGCTTCGTAGGATTTCAGAATATCAAAATCGGTCTGGTCGAAAGGACGTTGATCCAGTAAATCCAACTCACTGGTTTCATTGGTTAAAAGCGACCTGGACATGAAAAAAAACACTCCTTTTCAGGAGCCTGTCGTTAACTTTTCAGGGCAGGCTCATTAATGATGCGGGTAACTAAATTAATACAGCGGAGGTTCCGCTTTCCAGCACTAATTATATCCGGCCTGTAATAAAAAAAACCGCCGCCTGGTCAGGCGGCGGTTCTTAATGCTTATTTTTTAGCAGAATCTGCGGCTTTCGCATCGGCTTCTGGCTTCGCATCAGCCTTCGGCGCTGGTTTCACATCCAGCAACTCTACGTCAAATACCAGAGTAGAGTTTGGTGGGATCCCCGGAACACCCGCTTTACCGTAAGCCAACTCTGGTGGAATAACCAATTTGATCTTGCCACCTTTCTTGATGTTCTTCAGGCCTTCGGTCCAGCCTGGGATAACGCCGTCCAGACGGAAAGAGAGCGGTTCACCACGGGTGTAAGAGTTATCGAACTCTTTACCGTCGATCAGCGTACCCTTGTAGTTCACTACAACAGTATCGCTGTCTTTCGGTGCTTCGCCTTTACCGGCTTCTACTACCTGATAAACCAGGCCAGTCGAAGAGGTTTTCACACCTTTCTCTTTAGCAAATTTCTCGCGGTACTCTTTGCCTTTAGCTTCGTTATCAGCCGCATCTTTTTCCATCTTCGCCTGAGCAGAAGACTTCACGCGTGCTTCAAACGCTTGCAGAGTCTGTTCGATCTCTTGATCGGAAAGTTTGCTCTTATCGGCAAACGCATCCTGGACACCGGCGATCAGCTGATCTTTATCCAGCTTAATGCCCAACTTTTCTTGTTCTTGCAGAGAATTTTCCATGTAACGACCCAGCGAAGCACCCAGTGCGTAAGCTGATTTCTGATCGTCATTTTTGAACGCTGCTTTGCTGTCAGCAGTTGTGGCAGGTTTCGCCGCTTCGGCAGCAAAAGTAATTGGTGTATGCAGGGCAACGGCCATTGTGGTCGCCAGCAGCGTTACTTTAAACAGTGATTTCATCCATATCTCCAGGCTCGGGGCATCTCACCCCAGGGTTAACTATTATCAGAAGGGTACTATAAAGCGTTGTCGGATAAATCTACATACAGACACGCCCTATTATCATCTATTTTCAGACTCTTTTTGTTTAAATTAGTTTCGATGTCGCGAAATGAGTGCTGTCTCTGGCAGCAAAGTTAAGTAGAATCCGCAGCGATCATTCGACCAAAGAGGTGAACCATGCAGGATTTATCGATGGAAGCACGCCTGGCAGAGCTGGAGAGCCGACTGGCTTTTCAGGAAATCACCATTGAAGAACTGAACGTCACGGTGACCGCTCATGAAATGGAGATGGCAAAACTGCGCGATCATCTGCGTCTGCTTACTGAGAAGTTAAAAGCCAGCCAGCCGTCGAACATCGCGTCGCAGGCTGAAGAAACGCCACCGCCACATTACTGAGGCGAAAAAAAAGCGGGTAATTCCCGCTTTTTTGATACCGTTACGGTATTAGTGGCAACCGCAACCGCCGTTACCTTTACCACCACAGCAGCCTTCGCCACCGTGTTCATGACCGTGATCGTGACCATGACCGCCGCAGCAACCGTCGTGATCGTGGTGATGATCGTGCGCGCCATGAACGTGACCATGAGCCAGTTCTTCTTCAGTCGCTTCGCGAATCGCCACAACTTCAACGTTGAATTTCAGGTTCTGACCCGCCAGCATGTGGTTACCATCAACCACGACGTGATCGTCTTCAACCGCAGTGATCTCAACCGGCACCGGGCCCTGGTCGGTTTCAGCCAGGAAACGCATACCTACCTGCAGTTCATCAACGCCCATAAATACGTCTTTAGGAACGCGCTGCACCAGGTTTTCGTCGTACTGGCCGTAAGCGTCGTTCGCGCCAACAGCTACATCAAATTTGTCGCCAACTTCATGACCTTCCAGCGCCGTTTCCAGGCCAGAGATCAGGGAACCGTGACCATGCAGGTAGTCCAGCGGCGCACTCACCGGAGACTCATCAACCAACACACCGTCTTCTGTACGTACCTGATAGGCCAGGCTGACCACCAGGTCTTTTGCTACTTTCATGATATCTCCTGAGCATGGGAAGAATAGTGGCGCAGATTGTATCGGAATTCTGCTGCCGTGTACTCACTAGCTTAAAAAAACTCGGCGCATATCGCTAGTCCGGATGAAAAATCCCAATCACTTGCTCATCTTTGCGAACGTGATCGCGGGCTTCTTTATCGACTTCACGCATCTGATGCCCACACTTAACACATTCAACAATATCAATATTATTTTCGCGCCACATCGCCATTGAGTCTTGCGCCTGACAGGCTGGACATTTCGCGCCAGCAATAAAACGTTTTCGGATTGCCATCTTCACCCTCTACTCAAATTCATCCCAGCCATCCATTTGGCGTCGTTCTTGTTGCATTTCACGCTGGAAAATCTCTTCCAGTTCGCGTCGGGCTTCCCTGGCGCGAGAAATTTGTACGGTATCAGCGTGCATCGGGATAAGTTCCCGCAGCATTCGCATATCCAGGCGACGAAAATGCAGTTGCGCCCGCTGCGCCTGGTGTGGATGCATACCTAGCGACACTAACGTCTTGCGCCCCAGCTCTAACGCACTGGAGAATGTTTCACGGGAAAACTGTGTCACCCCTGCTTGTAATAACTCATGTGCTTCGACACGTCCGCGCGCTCGCGCAAGAATATGCAAATGCGGGAAGTGCTGCTGGCATATTTCCACCAGCTTCATGGTGTCTTCCGGCTCGTTACAGGTAATGACGATAGACTCAGCGGCCTCTGCACCCGCAGAACGTAAAAGATCTACCTGCGTAGCGTCGCCGTAATAAACTTTGTAGCCATATTTGCGCATCAGGTTCACGGCGCTGATGTCCCGCTCCAGCACGGTAATGCGCATTTTATTCGCCATCAGCAAACGACCAATCACCTGTCCAAAACGCCCAAAGCCCACGACAATGACCTGCGGTTTATCATCGTTGACCCACGGTTTTTCATCCTCTTCTTCCGATCCGTTAAACTGGCGGGATAGCCATTTATCCACCAACTTCATCAGCAGCGGCGTGGTCATCATGGAAAGCGTCACCGTCACCAGTAACAGCGCCATCTGGTCGCCCTGGAATAAGCGTTGTGAAGAAGCGGTAGAAAAGAGCACAAAGGCAAATTCACCGCCCTGGCTCAGCACGCCAGCAAACTGCATCCGCTCAGAACTGCGCACGCCATACAGGCGCGCTAACAGATACAGCACAAGAATTTTCACCGCCACCAGCACGACCACGCTTATCACTACCCACAACAGATGGGTATAAAGCACCCCGAGGTTAAGCGACATCCCGACGGAGATAAAAAATAGCCCGAGCAACAAGCCCTTAAACGGATCGATAGCCGTTTCCAGTTCATGGCGATATTCACTTTCCGCCAGCAGCACGCCCGCAATAAACGTACCGAGCGCCATCGACAGCCCCAGCGCATCCATAAACAATGCGGAACCCAGCACCAGCAGCAGCGTCGCGGCGGTGAACACTTCCCGCACGCCAGAAGCTGCAATAAAACGGAATACCGGGCGCAGTAAATAGCGCCCACCAATCAACATACCGACAAATGCCAGCACCTTCATGCCGATCTTCATCCAGTCGAAATGTTCGTCTGCCGAACCCGCCAACAATGGCACTAACGCCAGCGCCGGGATCACCGCCAGATCCTGAAATAGCAGAACCGAAAACCCGAGCTGCCCGGATTCGCTTCGATTCATCCCTTTCTCACGCATCAGTTGCAACGCCATTGCGGTTGAAGACATCGCCAGACCAATGCCACCCACCACCGCCGCCTGCCAGGCGAAATCCGTCAGCATCAATAATCCCGCCAGCAACGCCGCGCTTAACAGTACCTGTGCCGCGCCTACGCCAAAAATCGAGCGTCGCAATTGCCAAAGCTTGGAGGGATTCAACTCCAGCCCAATGATAAACATCAGGAACACCACGCCGAGTTCCGAAAAGTGGAGGATCTCATCGACGTCGCTAATAAACCCAAGCCCCCATGGGCCAATCGCAATCCCTGCCAGCAAATATCCCAACACAGCGCCAATACCCAGCCGCGATGCTAGCGGCACCGCAGCCACCGCCGCGAAGAGAAACAGCACTCCCGCGAGTAAAAAATCGGAACCTTCCATCAGCGGCCTCCTGGGGGCAGTGGATTTGCCAGCCAGTCGCCGTAGGCTCTGGCGTGACTCGCCAGCTCCTGTGCGCTTTGCCGTCTCGCCCAGTAAATAATAATGGGGCTTAACCAATGCATCCGGCACATGCCCGCCGCCAGTTCAAAGGGGCGCAGAACATCGCTCATCGGGTAGCGATTCAACGCGTCATAACGGTAAGCACTTTCCGGCTCGCCAGTGGTGATCACGCTACGCCAGTACTTTCCCGCCAGTTGGTTTCCCCCCGGCCCGCTGGCAAAACCACGGCTTAATACCCGGTCCAGCCACTCTTTCAGTAGCGCCGGGCAGCTATAGGTATAAAGAGGATGCTGAAAGACAATCACCTCGTGCTCGCGCAGTAATGCCTGCTCACGGGGGATATCAATAAAAAAATCGGGATAGTGCGCGTAAAGGTCGTGCACGGTAACATTGCTGAGCTGCGTGGCCGGTTTAAGCAGTACCCGGTTTGCCACCGAGTCCTGAGATTCCGGATGGGCATACAGCAGCAAAACTTTCGCTGGCTGAGACATCATCCCCCTCCCGGTATGGTTTTTGTGTATAGTCGCTGTTTTGGGCTACCATTGCGCCCGGTGCGGCAGCTCGCCCATACATTACATTATCATAATGATAAGTTAACATAGTCTGAACATACGGCGCCTTATGATTGTTTTCTCCTCGTTACAAATTCGTCGCGGCGTGCGCGTCCTGCTGGATAATGCCACCGCCACCATCAACCCTGGGCAGAAAGTCGGCCTGGTGGGTAAAAACGGCTGTGGTAAATCTACCCTGCTGGCATTGCTGAAAAATGAAATCAGCGCCGACGGCGGCAGCTACACCTTTCCTGGTAACTGGCAACTGGCGTGGGTGAATCAGGAAACGCCGGCGCTACCGCAACCTGCGCTGGAATATGTCATTGATGGCGACCGCGAATATCGCCAACTGGAAGCGCAGTTGCACGACGCCAACGAACGTAACGACGGGCACGCCATCGCCACCATTCATGGCAAGCTGGATGCTATCGACGCGTGGAGTATTCGCTCCCGCGCCGCCAGCCTGCTGCACGGCCTCGGTTTCAGCAACGAACAACTGGAGCGCCCGGTGAGTGATTTCTCCGGTGGCTGGCGTATGCGTCTTAACCTCGCCCAGGCGCTGATTTGCCGTTCAGACTTGCTGCTGCTCGACGAACCGACTAACCACCTCGATCTTGATGCGGTTATCTGGCTGGAAAAATGGCTGAAGAGCTATCAGGGCACGCTGATCCTGATCTCTCACGACCGCGACTTCCTCGATCCGATCGTCGATAAAATTATTCATATCGAACAGCAAAGCATGTTCGAGTACACAGGTAACTACAGCTCGTTTGAAGTGCAGCGCGCCACCCGCCTGGCGCAGCAACAGGCGATGTATGAAAGCCAACAAGAACGTGTAGCGCATCTGCAAAGTTATATCGACCGTTTCCGTGCCAAAGCCACTAAAGCGAAGCAGGCACAGAGCCGCATTAAGATGCTTGAGCGCATGGAGCTGATTGCCCCCGCGCACGTCGATAACCCGTTCCGCTTTAGATTCCGCGCGCCGGAAAGCCTGCCTAATCCGTTGTTGAAGATGGAAAAAGTCAGTGCGGGCTATGGCGATCGCATTATTCTCGATTCGATAAAACTGAATCTGGTGCCGGGTTCGCGCATTGGTCTGTTAGGCCGAAACGGCGCGGGTAAATCGACATTAATCAAACTGTTAGCCGGTGAACTTGCGCCAGTCAGCGGAGAAATTGGCCTGGCGAAAGGGATCAAACTCGGCTACTTCGCCCAGCATCAACTGGAATACCTGCGCGCTGACGAATCGCCTATTCAGCATCTGGCGCGTTTAGCACCGCAGGAACTGGAGCAAAAACTGCGTGACTATCTCGGCGGTTTTGGTTTCCAGGGCGATAAAGTGACGGAAGAAACGCGCCGCTTCTCCGGTGGCGAAAAAGCGCGCCTGGTGCTGGCTTTAATTGTCTGGCAGCGCCCGAATCTGCTGCTGCTCGACGAACCGACCAACCACCTTGACCTCGACATGCGCCAGGCACTCACCGAAGCATTGATCGAGTTTGAAGGCGCACTGGTTGTCGTCTCGCACGACCGTCATTTGCTGCGTTCCACCACTGACGATCTCTATCTGGTTCACGATCGTAAAGTCGAACCGTTCGACGGCGATCTGGAAGATTATCAACAGTGGTTAAGCGACGTACAAAAGCAGGAAAACCAGACCGACGAAGCGCCAAAAGAGAACGCGAACAGCGCCCAGGCACGTAAAGATCAAAAGCGTCGGGAAGCAGAGTTGCGTGCGCAAACCCAGCCGCTGCGTAAAGAGATCGCACGTCTGGAAAAAGAGATGGAGAAGCTGAACGCGCAACTGGCGCAGGCGGAAGAGAAACTTGGCGACAGCGAACTGTATGACCAGAGCCGTAAAGCGGAGTTGACCGCCTGCCTGCAACAGCAAGCCAGCGCCAAATCCGGCCTGGAAGAGTGCGAAATGGCGTGGCTGGAAGCCCAGGAGCAACTGGAACAGATGCTCCTGGAAGGCCAAAGCAACTGATGGCGCAGATAACGACGACCGATGCCAATGTATTCAGCAGCAGTGCTGAATTTACCCCTATGCGCGGTTTCAGCAATTGTCATCTCCAAACCATGCTGCCGCGTCTGTTTCGTCGTCAGGTGAAATTCATCCCGCACTGGCAGCGGCTGGAGTTGCCCGACGGAGACTTTGTCGATCTCGCGTGGAGTGAAGACCCCACACAAGCGAAGCATAAACCGCGTCTGGTGGTCTTCCACGGTCTCGAAGGCAGCCTCAATAGTCCTTATGCGCATGGTCTGGTTGAGGCAGCGCAAAAGCGCGGCTGGCTGGGCGTGGTGATGCATTTTCGCGGGTGCAGCGGTGAACCAAACCGGATGCACCGCATTTACCATTCGGGCGAAACCGAAGATGCCAGTTGGTTTTTACGCTGGCTGCAACGCGAATTTGGTCATGCGCCAACGGCTGCCGTCGGCTATTCGCTCGGCGGTAATATGCTGGCCTGTTTGCTGGCCAAAGAAGGCAATGACCTCCCGATTGATGCGGCGGCGATTGTCTCTGCACCGTTTATGCTGGAAGCCTGTAGTTATCACATGGATAAAGGCTTCTCCCGCGTTTATCAGCGTTACTTGCTGAACTTGTTAAAAGCCAATGCTGCGCGCAAACTGGCGGCCTACCCCGGAACGCTGCCGATTAATCTCGCACAGTTGAAATCGGTACGCCGCATCCGCGAATTTGACGATCTGATCACCGCCAAAATTCACGGCTACGCCGACGCTATCGACTATTATCGTCAGTGTAGCGCCATGCCGATGCTCAATCGGATCGCCAAACCCACGCTGATTATTCACGCCAAAGACGATCCGTTTATGGATCATCAGGTGATCCCGAAACCGGAAAATCTCCCACCACAGGTGGAGTATCAACTGACGGAACATGGCGGTCATGTTGGCTTTATTGGCGGTACATTACTTCATCCGCAAATGTGGCTGGAGTCACGCATTCCTGACTGGTTATCAACGTATCTGGAGGCGAAATCATGTTGATTCCGTGGCAAGACATCTCCCCCGAAACGCTGGAAAATTTAATTGAAAGCTTTGTGTTACGCGAAGGCACCGATTATGGTGAACATGAGCGTACACTTGAACAGAAAGTCGCCGACGTCAAACGCCAACTACAGTGCGGAGAAGCGGTGCTGGTATGGTCGGAGCTGCACGAAACGGTCAATATCATGCCGCGCAGTCAGTTTCGCGAATAACCTGCAACCGTCGGCGGACGAGATAATAATGATAGCTAAGTCATGGAGTTACTATGTCTGCCAAACATCCGGTCATTGCGGTAACAGGATCCAGCGGCGCGGGAACCACCACTACCAGCCTCGCGTTTCGAAAAATCTTCGCGCAGTTAAATCTGCGCTCAGCCGAGGTAGAAGGCGACAGTTTTCACCGTTACACCCGCCCGGAAATGGACATGGCGATCCGCAAAGCGCGCGACGCCGGGCGGCATATCAGTTACTTCGGCCCCGAAGCTAACGACTTCGGCCTGCTGGAACAAACCTTCATTGAATACGGCCTGAGCGGCAAAGGGAAATCTCGCAAATATCTGCATACCTACGACGAAGCCGTACCGTGGAATCAGGTGCCAGGTACGTTTACCCCGTGGCAGGCGCTGCCAGAACCCACCGATGTGCTGTTTTATGAAGGTTTGCACGGCGGCGTGGTCACACCACAACATAACGTCGCGCAGCATGTGGATTTACTGGTTGGTGTAGTGCCTATCGTTAACCTGGAGTGGATTCAAAAACTCATCCGCGACACCAGCGAGCGCGGGCACTCGCGAGAAGCGGTGATGGACTCGGTAGTTCGCTCAATGGAAGACTATATCAACTACATCACACCGCAGTTTTCTCGCACCCATATTAACTTCCAGCGCGTCCCCACCGTTGACACCTCAAACCCCTTCGCCGCAAAAGGCATCCCATCGCTGGATGAAAGCTTTGTGGTAATCCATTTTCGAAATCTGGAAGGAATCGATTTCCCCTGGCTGTTGGCGATGCTGCAAGGCTCGTTCATTTCCCACATCAATACATTAGTGGTGCCGGGCGGCAAAATGGGTCTGGCAATGGAGTTAATTATGCTGCCGCTGGTGCAACGACTGATGGAAGGGAAGAAAATCGAGTAACTCTGCTATTAAGCCGGATAAAATACTCTCCGGCTTCACAACGGGATAGTTAAATCACGCGGCAACCACTTCATACGAGTGAGTAATATTTACCGCTTTTTCCAGCATCAACGCGACTGAGCAATACTTCTCGGCTGAGAGATCAACCGCACGCGCAACCGCTGCATCCTTCAGGTCGCGACCGGTGACGATAAAATGCAGATTAATGTGCGTAAACAGGCGTGGTGCCTCTTCGCGGCGTTCAGAGGTCAATTTTACTTCACAATCGACCACATCCTGACGCCCTTTTTGCAGGATAGAAACCACATCAATGGCGCTGCAACCACCCGCCGCCATCAACACCATTTCCATCGGACTTGGCGCTTTATCGCCTGAGTTGCCGTCCATTAAAATCTGGTGACCAGAGGCGGATTCGCCCAGAAAGGTTAACCCTTCGACCCACTTCACACGCGCTTGCATAATCGAAACTCCATTGCGTCAATTTTCCTGACAGAGTACGCGTACTGACCAAATCGCGCAACGGAAGGCGACCTGGGTCATGCTGAAGCGAGACACCAGGAGACACAACGCGAAAGCTATGCTAAAACAGTCAGGATGCTACAGTAATACATTGATGTACTGCATGTATGTAAAGGACGTCACATTACCGTGCAGTTCAGTTGATAGCCCCTTCCCAGGTAGCGGGAAGCACATTTCGGCAATCCAGAGACAGCGGCGTTTTCTGGCTCTGGAGAAAGCTTATAACAGAGGATAACCGCGCATGGTGCTTGGCAAACCGCAAACAGACCCGACTCTCGAATGGTTCTTGTCTCATTGCCACATTCATAAGTACCCATCCAAGAGCACGCTTATTCACCAGGGTGAAAAAGCGGAAACGCTGTACTACATCGTTAAAGGCTCTGTGGCAGTGCTGATCAAAGACGAGGAGGGTAAAGAAATGATCCTCTCTTATCTGAATCAGGGTGATTTCATTGGCGAACTGGGCCTGTTTGAAGAAGGCCAGGAACGTAGCGCATGGGTACGTGCGAAAACCGCCTGTGAAGTGGCTGAAATTTCCTACAAAAAATTCCGCCAATTAATTCAGGTAAACCCGGATATTCTGATGCGTCTCTCCGCACAGATGGCACGTCGCCTGCAAGTCACTTCAGAGAAAGTGGGCAACCTGGCATTCCTCGATGTAACAGGCCGCATTGCACAGACTCTGCTGAACCTGGCAAAACAACCGGATGCCATGACTCACCCGGACGGTATGCAAATCAAAATTACCCGTCAGGAAATCGGTCAGATTGTCGGCTGTTCTCGTGAAACCGTGGGGCGCATTCTGAAGATGCTGGAAGATCAGAACCTGATCTCCGCACACGGTAAAACCATCGTCGTTTACGGCACTCGTTAATCCCGTCGGAGTGGCGCGTTACTGAGTAGCGCGCCATTTTG
The DNA here is from genome assembly GCF_002965765.1 of Escherichia sp. MOD1-EC6819. Taxonomy (NCBI): domain Bacteria; kingdom Pseudomonadati; phylum Pseudomonadota; class Gammaproteobacteria; order Enterobacterales; family Enterobacteriaceae; genus Escherichia; species Escherichia sp. MOD1-EC6819. The sequence goes on from NZ_PTRG01000011.1 coordinate 16,030, forward strand.
TTTAACCCGATGTGGCGCAGACTGATTTACCATCCTGATATCAACTATGCACTACGACAAACGCTGGTGCTATGTTTGCCCGTGGCCGTTGGTCTATTGCTTGGCGAATTAAGGCTTGGGCTGCTCTTTTCCCTCGTCCCCGCCTGTTGCAATATTGCGGGGCTTGATACGCCCCATAAACGCTTTTTCAAACGTTTAATTATTGGTGCGTCGCTGTTTGCCACGTGCAGCTTGCTAACACAACTGCTGCTGGAAAAAGATATCCCCCTGCCATTTCTGCTGACAGGGTTAACGTTGATACTTGGCGTTACTGCCGAGTTAGGGCCATTACACGCAAAATTACTTCCCGCATCGCTGCTGGCAGCCATTTTTACCTTAAGTCTGGCGGGATACATGCCCGTCTGGGAACCGTTGCTCATCTATGCGTTGGGTACACTCTGGTATGGGCTGTTTAACTGGTTTTGGTTCTGGCTCTGGCGCGAACAACCGCTACGCGAGTCACTTAGCCTGCTGTACCGTGAACTGGCAGATTATTGCGAAGCCAAATACAGCCTGCTTACCCAGCACACCGATCCTGAGAAAGCGTTGCCACCGCTGCTGGAACGCCAGCAAAAAGCGGTCGATTTAATTACTCAGTGCTATCAGCAAATGCATATGCTTTCCGCGCAAAATAATACCGATTACAAGCGGATGCTGCGCATTTTCCAGGAGGCGCTGGATTTACAGGAACACATCTCGGTCAGTTTGCATCAGCCAGAAGAGGTGCAAAAGCTGGTCGAGCGTAGCCATGCGGAGGAAGTTATCCGCTGGAATGCGCAAACCGTCGCCGCTCGCCTGCGCGTGCTGGCTGATGACATTCTTTACCATCGACTGCCGACGCGTTTTACGATGGATAAGCAAATTGGCGCACTGGAAAAAATCGCCCGCCAGCATCCGGATAACCCTGTAGGGCAATTCTGCTACTGGCATTTCAGCCGCATCGCCCGCGTGCTGCGAACGCAAAAACCACTCTATACCCGTGACTTACTGGCCGATAAACAGCGCCGAATGCCGTTACTCCCGGCGCTGAAAAGCTATCTTTCCCTGAAATCGCCAGCACTGCGTAATGCAGGACGACTGAGTGTGATGTTAAGCGTTGCCAGCCTGATGGGCACCGCGCTGCATCTGCCGAAATCCTATTGGATACTAATGACGGTATTGCTGGTGACGCAAAATGGTTATGGCGCGACTCGTCTGCGAATTGTGAATCGTTCTGTCGGAACCGTGGTTGGATTAATTATTGCAGGTGTTGCACTGCACTTTAAAATCCCTGAAGGTTACACCCTGACGCTGATGCTTTTCACCACGCTCGCCAGTTACCTGATATTGCGCAAAAACTACGGCTGGGCGACAGTCGGTTTTACCATTACCGCTGTATATACCCTGCAACTGTTATGGCTGAATGGCGAGCAGTACATCATCCCCCGTCTAATCGATACTATCATCGGTTGTCTGATTGCCTTCGGCGGCACAGTTTGGCTGTGGCCGCAGTGGCAGAGCGGCTTATTGCGCAAGAACGCCCATGATGCCTTAGAAACTTACCAGGAGGCCATTCGTCTGATCCTCAGTAAAGATCCGCAACCTACGCCACTAGCCTGGCAACGAATGCGGGTTAATCAGGCGCATAACACCTTGTATAACTCATTGAACCAGGCGATGCAGGAACCGGCGTTTAACAGCCATTATCTGGCAGATATGAAACTGTGGGTTACGCATAGTCAGTTTATTGTTGAGCATATTAATGCCATGACCACGCTGGCGCGGGAGCACCGGACATTGCCGCCGGAACTGGCGCAGGAGTATTTGCAGTCTTGTGAAATCGCTATTCAACGCTGTCAGCAGCGGCTGGAATATGATGAACCGGGGAGTTCTGGTGACGCCAATATCATAGACTCGCCAGAGATGCTGCCACACGAAGGCGCGTCTGGCACGCTGGAGCAGCATTTACAACGCGTTATTGGCCATCTGAATACAATGCACACCATTTCAGCGATGGCCTGGCGGCAGCGACCGCATCACGGGATTTGGTTGAGTCGGAAGTTACGGGATTCGAAGGCGTAATATCATTATTGCCAGAAGCAAACCGTAGGTCGGATTAGGCGTTCACGCCGCATCCGACATGCTTTGCCTGATGCGACGATGACACGTCTTATTACGCCCCAACCACCTTCGCCACCGCGCGGGCAAAACGTTGCATCCCTTCATCGATATCCGCATCTTCCACCACCAGCGATGGTGCAAAACGCATCACATCTGTCCCGGCGTTCAGCACCATTACGCCAGCCTCGGCGCCCGCATAAAGGAAATCGCGCGCCCGACCTTTGTACTGTGGCTTAAGCTCGGCACCAATCAACAACCCCATACCGCGAATATCGCTAAACACATCAAACTGCTGATCTATCTTCTGCAAATGGTCAACAAAACGCTGGCGTTTCGCCTGAATGCCTTCCAGCACTTCAGGGGTATTGATGATATCAAAGGCCGCGCCAGCTACTGCACAGGCCAGCGGATTACCGCCGTAGGTGGAACCATGCGAACCAGGATGAAACGCAGAAGCAATCTCCGCCGTAGTCAGCATGGCGCTAATCGGAAAGCCACCACCTAACGCTTTCGCGGAAGTCAGAATATCCGGCGTCACGCCATAGTGCATATAAGCAAACAGATCGCCGGTGCGCCCCATCCCACACTGCACTTCATCAAATACCAGCAATGCCTGATGCTGATCGCACAGCTCACGCAAGCCCTGCAAAAACGCTGGCGTCGCTGCCGTCACGCCCCCCTCGCCCTGAATCGGCTCAACCACCACCGCGCAGGTGTGATCATCCATCACTGCTTTCACTGCGTGAAGATCATTAAAAGGCACGTGGATAATATCTGCCGGTTTTGGCCCAAAGCCGTCGGAATATTTCGGCTGCCCGCCTACCGAGACGGTAAACAGCGAGCGTCCATGAAAGGCGTTATGGAAGGCAATAATTTTGGTTTTGAACGGGCTATGGCGCACGCAAGCGTAATGACGCGCCAGTTTAAAGGCCGTTTCGTTGGCTTCCGTCCCGGAGTTCATAAACACCACGCGTTCGGCAAAGGTTGCCTCGATCAGCTTACGCCCAAGACGCAGCGCCGGTTCGTTGGTGAAAACGTTGCTGATATGCCATAGCGTTTCCCCCTGGGTTTTTAACGCTTCCACCAGCGCCGGATGGCAATGGCCTAATGCCGTAACCGCAATGCCACCCGCGAAATCGACGTACTCTTTGCCTTGCTGATCCCAGACTCGGCTGCCCTGACCTTTTACCGGAATAAACTCTGCCGGTGCATAAATCGGCAGGATCACTTCATCGAAAGTCGCGCGTGTAATTGCTGCTTGTTCAGTTGCCATCTCATGCTCACCCTGTTACGCATAAATCAATGTGAAATTATAATCACAAAATATGCATAAAAAATCACTAGATAGCAACCAGAAATCAGCGATGCAGGAAATTCGCCAGCAATTGATGCCCCTGTTCGCTGAGAATGCTTTCCGGGTGGAACTGCACACCTTCAAGATCCCACTGGCGATGGCGAATCCCCATAATCTCGCAGGTTTCGCTCCAGGCAGTCACGTCAAAGCACGCTGGCAATGAGTCAGGTTCTACCACCAGCGAATGGTAGCGCGTCACGGTGAGTGGATTTGCCAGACCGCGAAATACCCCCTGGCCGTTATGCGTAATCGGTGAAGTTTTGCCGTGCATGACCTTTGCGGCGCGCACGACTTTGCCGCCAAAAGCCTGCGCCATCGCCTGATGACCGAGGCAGACGCCAAGAATCGGCAAGCGTCCGGCATAGTGACGAATAGTCTCAAGGGAGATCCCGGCTTCATTAGGCGTACAGGGGCCAGGTGAGATGACAATTTTCTGCGGTTTAAGGGCGTCGATATCCGCCAGCGTCAACGCATCGTTGCGCTTAACCAGCACATCCGCCCCCAGTTCACAAAAGTACTGGTAGAGGTTCCAGGTGAAAGAATCGTAGTTATCAATAAGCAGGATCATGGCGGCTCCGGTACGAAAGAACCGCGCTATTTTACTCAGATTCCCCGGCTTCGCTTACCACTTTGCTAAATATCGTCTGCAGCGCAGAGAGATCGCCCATAGCCCCGCTCTGATTTGCCTGATTCCAGGTCTCTTTTTCGATACCCTGCCAGCTCAGTTGATAGCCCGCATGAATAGCCAGTTGCTCGAAGAAGATCCGCTGTGCCAGGCCACTTCCCGCACGGAATGGATGCAGGACATTGATTTCACAATAGTAGTGCGCCAGTCGCTCGACGAACTTCGCTTTCTCAAGGCCGACCAGATAACCTTCTTCCTCCAGATCCTGCATCAGGGCATTGCCCTCTTTTTCGATATAAGCAAAGTGGCAGAACGGCGTATCCCCCTGATAAATATCGACTTCACGCAGTTGCCCCGCCCAGTCGAAAATATCCTGATACAGCTGGCGATGAATAGCGCGCAAATGCGGTAAACCACGCACCAACGGACCAAGCTCAATGGTCGCGGCACGCAGCGCCGTCATTTCGTAAGCCGCCTGCTCCAGCCGCTGCTGTTGGCGGATATCCAGCCGATTACGCATGATATCGAGGCCAGGATAGAGATACGGGTCGCGCCCTTCGCCGAATTTATCGCTCATAGTGCCTCCTTAGCTCTTCAAGGCGCACCAAAGCCTCAGCGGCAGTAAGAGTGACTAATGGCATCTCGACGCCTTCAAGACGGCGACTGGCCTGGAAATTACGATTACGCTGAAGCTCCCAGAGACGGGACTTTTGCTTATCGGTGAGTTTCTTCACTGGATGCCTCCCTGAACGTGTCCATTTGCCACAAGTATAAGCGGCAAATCCGGGTTACGCCGGAAGAGCAGATGCGCGGACAATTTTGCCCGCGCGAGAAATCGTTACGGCAGGACTTTAGCGGAAAGGATAACGACCGGCTTTGACGGCACATTCTGGTATGGACCAACGTCATGAGTCGGCACCTGGGAAATCTTATCGGCAACGTCCATACCTTTCACCACTTTACCAAAGACGGCGTAGCCGAAATCACGCTGACCGTGGTCAAGGAAGGCATTGTCGGCTACGTTGATAAAGAACTGACTGGTTGCGCTGTCTTTGTCCGCAGTTCGCGCCATAGCAATAGTGCCGCGCGTATTGCGCAGGCCGTTATCGGCTTCATTTTTGATTGGCGGGTTTGGTTTTTTCTGCTGCATCTGCTCGGTAAATCCGCCGCCCTGAATCATAAAGCCAGGGATAACGCGGTGAAAGGTGGTGTTGTTATAAAAACCACTGTTCACATAATCGACAAAGTTTTGCACTGATACCGGCGCTTTCTGGCTATCCAGCTCCAGTTCGATATTACCAGCAGAGGTTGTTAACAATACGTGCGGATCCCCTTTCGCTGCCATTGCTACGGGTGAGAGAGCAGAAAGAGCGAAAACAGCAGCCATCGCCGCCAGGGTCGATTTGAACATGAGATTTCCTTAACAAACAGAGCAGAAAAAAAGCAAGTGGAGAGATTCTAAATAGCCTTCAATGACAAGGCCATTCCTTTACCTAATTTTACGTACTTGAAATATATGTAACCTGATGATCACTTTTATTTCGTGATCAGAATCACTTTAATGTTTGCAAATTAGCAACCGTTTGCAATTAAATATTTAATCAGATCACAAAATCACCTAAAATCGCCCGCTCACAGCATATCCACTATGCCATTTATCTTTTAACGCAGGCCAATCATGACTAACAGCAATCGCATCAAGCTCACATGGATTAGCTTTCTTTCCTACGCACTGACCGGTGCGTTGGTTATTGTCACCGGGATGGTGATGGGAAATATCGCCGATTATTTCAATCTGCCCGTTTCCAGTATGAGTAATACCTTCACCTTCCTCAACGCCGGCATTTTAATCTCTATCTTCCTCAACGCCTGGCTGATGGAAATCGTCCCGTTGAAAACGCAGTTACGTTTTGGCTTTCTCCTGATGGTGCTGGCGGTTGCCGGTTTGATGTTCAGCCACAGCCTGGCGCTGTTCTCGGCGGCGATGTTCATCCTTGGGGTGGTCAGCGGTATCACCATGTCGATTGGTACATTCCTGGTAACGCAAATGTATGAAGGGCGCCAGCGCGGTTCCCGTCTGCTGTTTACCGACTCCTTCTTCAGTATGGCCGGGATGATTTTCCCGATGATCGCCGCATTTCTGCTGGCGCGCAGCATTGAGTGGTACTGGGTTTATGCCTGCATCGGGTTGGTGTACGTCGCTATTTTTATTCTGACCTTCGGCTGTGAGTTCCCGGCGCTGGGCAAACATGCGCCAAAAGCTGACGCCCCGGTAGCGAAAGAAAAGTGGGGGATCGGCGTGCTGTTTCTCTCTATTGCTGCGCTGTGCTACATCCTCGGTCAGCTAGGTTTTATCTCCTGGGTGCCAGAGTACGCCAAAGGTCTGGGCATGAGCCTGAACGACGCGGGTACGCTGGTAAGCAACTTCTGGATGTCGTACATGGTCGGCATGTGGGCGTTCAGCTTTATTCTGCGTTTCTTTGACCTGCAACGTATTCTGACCGTGCTGGCAGGCCTGGCTGCGATTCTGATGTACGTCTTTAACACCGGAACACCAGCGCATATGGCATGGTCTATTCTTGCTCTGGGCTTCTTCTCCAGCGCAATCTATACCACCATCATCACGCTGGGTTCCCAGCAGACAAAAGTACCATCGCCAAAACTGGTTAACTTCGTACTCACCTGTGGAACCATCGGCACCATGCTGACCTTTGTGGTTACCGGTCCGATCGTAGAACATAGCGGTCCACAGGCGGCACTGCTCACTGCAAACGGTCTGTACGCTGTGGTATTCGTGATGTGCTTCCTGTTAGGTTTTGTCAGCCGTCACCGTCAGCACAACAACCTGACCTCTCATTAATTGCCAATGCCGGGCGGCACTTTTGTCATCCGGCTTTTTCCTCTCATCTCCCGCAACGTGCCTTCATCTCTATAAATGCTTTTATTTTGTCTGTTTTTTGCACAAACATGAAATGTCAGACAATTCCGTGACTTAAGAATATTTATACAAATCAGCAATATACCTCTTAAGGAGTATATAAAGGTGAATTTGATTTGCATCAATAAGTGGGGTTGCTGAATCGTTAAGGTAGGCGGTAATAGAAAAGAAATCGAGGCAAAAATGAGCAAAGTCAGACTCGCAATTATCGGTAACGGTATGGTCGGCCATCGCTTTATCGAAGATCTTCTTGATAAATCTGATGCGGCCAACTTTGATATTACCGTTTTCTGTGAAGAACCGCGCATCGCTTATGACCGCGTACACCTCTCGTCTTACTTCTCTCACCACACCGCCGAAGAGCTGTCGCTGGTGCGCGAAGGCTTTTACGAGAAACACGGCATTAAAGTTCTGGTCGGCGAACGCGCTATCACCATCAACCGTCAGGAGAAGGTGATTCACTCCAGCGCCGGGCGTACCGTTTATTATGACAAGCTGATCATGGCGACCGGTTCCTACCCGTGGATCCCGCCGATCAAAGGTTCTGATACCCAGGATTGCTTTGTCTATCGCACCATTGAAGACCTCAACGCGATTGAATCCTGCGCCCGTCGCAGCAAGCGCGGTGCCGTTGTTGGCGGTGGCTTGTTAGGTCTGGAAGCCGCTGGCGCGCTGAAAAACTTAGGCATTGAAACCCACGTTATCGAATTTGCCCCTATGCTGATGGCGGAACAGCTTGATCAGATGGGCGGCGAGCAGCTGCGTCGCAAAATCGAAAGTATGGGCGTGCGCGTTCACACCAGCAAAAACACCCTTGAAATTGTGCAGGAAGGTGTCGAAGCGCGTAAAACCATGCGTTTTGCCGACGGTAGCGAGCTGGAAGTTGACTTTATCGTCTTCTCTACCGGTATCCGTCCGCGCGATAAGCTGGCGACCCAGTGTGGTCTGGACGTTGCTCCGCGTGGGGGTATCGTAATCAATGATTCCTGCCAGACTTCCGATCCGGATATCTACGCTATCGGTGAATGCGCAAGCTGGAACAACCGTGTCTTTGGTCTGGTCGCACCAGGCTACAAAATGGCGCAGGTCGCCGTTGACCACATTCTCGGTAGCGAAAACGCCTTTGAAGGCGCTGACCTTAGCGCCAAGCTGAAACTGCTGGGCGTGGACGTTGGCGGTATTGGCGATGCGCATGGCCGTACACCAGGCGCTCGTAGCTATGTTTACCTCGACGAAAGCAAAGAGATCTACAAACGCCTGGTTGTCAGCGAAGACAACAAAACCCTGCTCGGTGCGGTACTGGTGGGCGATACCAGCGATTACGGCAACCTGCTGCAACTGGTGCTGAACGCTATCGAACTGCCAGAAAACCCGGATTCCCTGATCCTGCCAGCGCACTCCGGTAGCGGTAAGCCATCTATCGGTGTAGATAAACTGCCGGACAGCGCACAAATCTGCTCCTGCTTCGACGTCACCAAAGGCGACCTGATTGCTGCTATCAACAAAGGCTGCCACACCGTTGCGGCGCTGAAAGCCGAAACCAAAGCCGGTACTGGCTGCGGCGGCTGTATCCCGCTGGTCACTCAGGTACTGAATGCGGAACTGGCGAAACAGGGTATCGAAGTTAACAACAACCTGTGCGAACACTTTGCTTATTCGCGTCAGGAACTGTTCCATTTGATCCGCGTTGAAGGCATTAAAACCTTCGAAGAACTGCTGGCGAAACACGGCAAAGGCTACGGTTGTGAAGTTTGTAAACCGACCGTCGGTTCGCTGCTGGCCTCCTGCTGGAACGAATACATTCTGAAGCCGGAACATACTCCGCTGCAGGATTCTAACGACAACTTCCTCGCTAACATCCAGAAAGACGGCACCTACTCGGTGATCCCGCGTTCTCCGGGCGGTGAAATCACCCCGGAAGGGCTGATGGCGGTAGGTCGTATCGCGCGTGAATTTAATCTCTACACCAAAATCACCGGCTCCCAGCGCCTGGCGATGTTTGGCGCACAGAAAGACGATCTGCCGGAGATCTGGCGTCAGCTGATTGAAGCCGGCTTCGAAACCGGTCATGCCTATGCGAAAGCACTGCGTATGGCGAAAACCTGCGTGGGTAGCACCTGGTGCCGCTACGGCGTTGGCGACAGCGTGGGTCTCGGCGTGGAACTGGAAAACCGCTACAAAGGCATCCGTACTCCGCACAAAATGAAGTTCGGTGTCTCTGGCTGTACCCGTGAATGTTCAGAAGCTCAGGGTAAAGACGTGGGTATCATCGCCACCGAAAAAGGCTGGAACCTGTACGTTTGCGGTAACGGCGGCATGAAACCGCGTCATGCGGATCTGCTGGCGGCGGATATCGATCGCGAAACGCTGATCAAATATCTTGACCGCTTCATGATGTTCTACATCCGTACCGCCGACAAACTGACGCGTACCGCGCCGTGGTTAGAAAACCTTGAAGGCGGCATCGATTACCTGAAAGCGGTGATCATTGACGACAAACTGGGGCTGAACGCACATCTGGAAGAAGAGATGGCGCGCCTGCGTGAAGCGGTAGTGTGTGAGTGGACTGAAACGGTCAATACACCGTCCGCGCAGACTCGCTTCAAACACTTCATCAACAGCGACAAGCGTGACCCGAACGTGCAGATGGTGCCAGAACGCGAACAGCACCGTCCGGCAACGCCGTATGAACGTATCCCGGTAACTCTGGTGGAGGACAACGCATGAGCCAGTGGAAAGACATCTGCAAAATCGATGACATCCTGCCTGAAACCGGCGTCTGCGCGCTGTTAGGTGACGAGCAGGTGGCAATTTTCCGCCCGTATCACAGCGACCAGGTGTTTGCGATCAGCAACATCGATCCGTTCTTCGAATCCAGCGTGCTGTCACGCGGGCTGATTGCGGAACACCAGGGCGAGCTGTGGGTAGCCAGCCCGCTGAAAAAACAGCGTTTTCGCTTAAGCGACGGCTTGTGCATGGAAGACGAACAGTTTTCCGTCAAGCATTACGAAGCGCGAGTGAAAGACGGCGTGGTACAGCTACGCGGTTAATGTTTTAACGGGAGGCGCAATGCCTCCCCTTTTTGCATGGTCCTGTAATAACCTTCGGTATATTGCAGGACATTTTTTAAACTTTTTGTTTTATTTTTTGTTTTATTTTTTAAAGGATAATCAAATGTTTACAGACACTATTAATAAGTGTGCGGCTAACGCTGCGCGCATTGCACGCCTGTCGGCAAATAACCCGCTCGGCTTTTGGGTCAGCTCCGCCATGGCGGGCGCGTATGTGGGTCTTGGGATCATCCTGATTTTCACGCTCGGTAACCTGCTCGATCCATCTGTTCGTCCTCTGGTGATGGGCGCGACCTTTGGTATCGCCTTAACGCTGGTAATTATCGCCGGTTCTGAACTGTTCACCGGACACACCATGTTCCTCACCTTTGGGGTGAAAGCGGGCACCATTAGCCACGGGCAAATGTGGGCAATCCTGCCGCAAACCTGGCTGGGTAACCTGGTAGGTTCCATCTTCGTTGCCATGCTTTATAGCTGGGGCGGCGGTAGCCTGCTGCCGGTAGATACCAGCATCGTTCACTCCGTCGCGCTGGCTAAAACCACTGCACCGGCAATGGTACTGTTCTTCAAAGGCGCATTGTGTAACTGGCTGGTTTGCCTGGCTATCTGGATGGCGCTGCGCACTGAAGGGGCGGCGAAATTTATCGCTATCTGGTGGTGTCTGCTGGCATTTATCGCGTCTGGCTATGAGCACTCCATCGCTAACATGACGCTGTTCGCGCTCTCCTGGTTCGGCAACCACAGCGAAGCCTACACGCTGGCAGGTATTGGGCATAACCTGCTGTGGGTGACGCTGGGTAATACTTTATCGGGCGCCGTATTCATGGGATTGGGTTATTGGTATGCTACGCCGAAAGCGAATCGTCCGGTTGCGGACAAATTTAATCAAACTGAAACGGCTGCAGGTTAATCAGTAAGGGGTTTTTACGTGGATCATTTGCCTATATTTTGCCAATTACGCGATCGCGACTGTCTGATTGTCGGCGGTGGTGATGTTGCGGAACGCAAAGCAAGGTTGCTGTTAGACGCGGGCGCTCGCTTAACGGTGAATGCATTAGCGTTTATTCCACAGTTCACCGCATGGGCAGATGCAGGCATGTTAACCCTCGTCGAAGGGCCATTTGATGAAAGCCTTCTCGACTCCTGCTGGCTGGCGATTGCTGCGACGGATGATGACGCGCTTAACCAGCGCGTCAGTGAAACCGCTGAAGCTCGTCGCATCTTCTGTAACGTGGTCGATGCGCCGAAAGCCGCCAGCTTTATTATGCCGTCAATTATTGACCGCTCACCGCTCATGGTAGCGGTCTCCTCTGGCGGCACCTCTCCGGTTCTGGCGCGCCTGTTGCGTGAAAAACTTGAATCACTGCTGCCGCTGCATCTGGGTCAGGTGGCGAAATATGCCGGGCAGTTACGTGGTCGGGTAAAACAGCAGTTCGCTACAATGGGTGAACGTCGCCGTTTCTGGGAAAAACTGTTCGTTAATGACCGTCTGGCACAGTCGCTGGCAAACAACGATCAGAAAGCCATTACTGAAACGACCGAACAGTTAATCAATGAACCGCTCGATCATCGCGGTGAAGTGGTGCTGGTTGGTGCAGGTCCAGGCGATGCCGGGCTGCTGACACTGAAGGGTCTGCAACAAATTCAGCAGGCAGATGTGGTGGTCTACGACCGTCTGGTTTCTGACGATATTATGAATCTGGTACGCCGCGATGCTGATCGCGTTTTCGTCGGCAAACGCGCGGGATACCACTGCGTACCCCAGGAAGAGATTAACCAGATCCTGCTGCGGGAAGCGCAAAAAGGCAAACGCGTGGTGCGTCTGAAAGGCGGCGATCCGTTTATTTTTGGCCGTGGTGGCGAAGAGCTGGAAACACTGTGCAACGCGGGTATTCCGTTCTCGGTAGTTCCGGGTATTACTGCAGCTTCTGGTTGCTCTGCTTATTCGGGTATTCCACTTACGCATCGCGATTATGCTCAGAGCGTACGCTTAATTACCGGACACTTAAAAACCGGTGGTGAGCTGGACTGGGAAAACCTGGCAGCAGAAAAACAGACGCTGGTATTCTATATGGGACTAAATCAGGCTGCGACCATTCAGCAAAAATTGATTGAACACGGAATGCCAGGCGAAATGCCAGTGGCGATTGTCGAAAACGGGACGGCGGTTACGCAACGCGTGATTGACGGTACGCTCGCGCAGCTGGGCGATCTGGCGCAGCAAATGAACAGCCCATCATTAATTATTATTGGCCGGGTTGTTGGTTTGCGCGATAAATTAAACTGGTTCTCAAACCATTAATTTAAACAAATTTAATTAAGGTCAGATATTTCTGACCTTTTTTTATTTACAATAATCACCATATTAATTTTTATCTTCAGTAGACATAAAACAACTTTTTAACTAATTCCTTATTTTAATAACTACCTACAGTTACAGGGGCTTACAAATATAATCGAAATATTAATAGCCCACTCACTGACGTGTAATAGATATTCCTGTATTGTCTCTAACGAGCTGTTTGCTTATATTCATATAATTAATGAATATTACTCGATATATTTTACATAGGGAATGAAAATGAACAAATTTATTAAAGTAGCACTGGTAGGTGCGGTACTGGCTACATTGACTGCATGTACTGGTCATATCGAAAACCGTGATAAAAACTGCTCTTACGACTACCTGCTGCACCCGGCAATTTCTATTTCTAAAATCATTGGCGGCTGCGGTCCTACTGCACAGTAATCTCTTAATAGAAATCGGTTAATGTCGGTTTAATTGCCTGACGCCCTCTGGATCCCCCGAGGGCGTATTTGTTTCTATGCCCTTCTTTCCCCCTGCCTGTAAAAATAATTTCATTTTAATTTCAATGCGATAGTCATTCACTCCCGCCACAACACGATCCTGTGCAAAATTTTGTGATCTTCCTCCACAATACACAACATTATATGTTGTTATATTCATCATGCATTGTCATGTTACCTTTTAAATGACTGCAAACTCTCCCCTACAACGTGTTGGACAAGAAAAAGGTATCGCTATGGGAAGCCAGGAACTCCAACGCAAGCTCGGATTTTGGGCCGTTCTTGCAATCGCCGTCGGGACAACCGTCGGCTCCGGTATTTTCGTCTCCGTGGGTGAAGTCGCTAAAGCGGCGGGAACGCCGTGGTTGACGGTGCTCGCTTTTGTCATCGGCGGGTTAATTGTGATCCCGCAAATGTGCGTCTATGCGGAGCTATCAACCGCTTATCCGGAAAATGGCGCAGATTATGTTTATTTAAAAAATGCCGGTAGCCGACCGCTGGCTTTTCTCTCCGGCTGGGCCAGCTTCTGGGCCAACGATGCGCCTTCACTGTCAATCATGGCGCTGGCGATTGTCAGCAATCTTGGCTTTTTAACGCCTATCGATCCTCTGCTCGGTAAATTTATCGCCGCCGGGTTAATTATCGCCTTTATGCTGCTGCATCTGCGATCCGTCGAAGGCGGCGCAGCGTTTCAGACGCTGATTACCATCGCCAAAATTATCCCGTTCACTATCGTCATTGGCCTTGGGATCTTCTGGTTTAAAGCGGAGAATTTTACCGCCCCTTCCACCACCTCGATTGGCGCGACGGGCAGCTTTATGGCGCTACTGGCGGGGATATCTGCCACCAGTTGGTCGTATACCGGCATGGCCTCCATCTGCTATATGACTGGTGAAATCAAAAACCCCGGCAAAACCATGCCGCGAGCGCTGATTGGCTCCTGCCTGCTGGTTTTAGTGCTTTACACCCTGCTGGCGCTGGTGATTTCCGGGCTGATGCCCTTCGATAAACTCGCCAACTCTGAAACGCCGATTTCCGACGCCCTGACCTGGATCCCCGCACTCGGCAGCACCGCCGGGATCTTCGTTGCCGTCACGGCGATGATCGTCATTCTCGGCTCGCTTTCCAGTTGCGTGATGTACCAGCCGCGCCTGGAATACGCAATGGCGAAAGACAATTTATTCTTCAAATGCTTCGGGCATGTGCATCCGAAATACAACACGCCAGATGTTTCCATCATCCTGCAAGGGGCGCTTGGGATCTTCTTCATCTTCGTTTCCGATCTCACCAGCCTGCTGGGCTACTTCACGCTGGTGATGTGTTTCAAAAACACCCTCACCTTCGGCTCCATCATCTGGTGTCGTAAACGCGACGATTACAAACCGCTGTGGCGTACTCCGGCTTTCGGGCTGATGACTACCCTCGCCATTGCATCAAGCCTCATTCTGGTTGCCTCAACTTTTGTCTGGGCACCTATTCCCGGCCTTATCTGCGCCGTCATCGTTATTGCTACTGGTCTGCCTGCTTACGCCTTCTGGGCGAAGCGGAGCCGCCAGCTAAATGCTTTGTCGTAATGTTATCTGGAGAAAAGTGAAATGTTAGATATTGATAAAAGCACCGTGGACTTTCTGGTCACCGAAAATATGGTTCAGGAAGTAGAAAAAGTACTCACCCATGACGTTCCGCTGGTACATACCATCGTGGAAGAGATGGTGAAGCGCGACATTGATCGTATTTATTTCGTTGCCTGCGGATCGCCGCTCAACGCGGCGCAAACGGCGAAACATCTGGCGGATCGTTTTTCCGATCTTCAGGTCTACGCTATTTCCGGCTGGGAGTTCTGCGATAACACCCCGCATCGCCTCGACGATCGTTGTGCAGTGATTGGCGTTTCTGACTACGGTAAAACCGAAGAGGTAATCAAGGCGCTGGAACTGGGCCGGGCCTGCGGTGCACTCACTGCGGCGTTCACCAAACGCGCGGACAGCCCGATTACTTCGGCGGCAGAGTTTACCATTGATTATCAGGCCGACTGCATCTGGGAAATTCACCTGCTGCTCTGCTACAGCGTGGTGCTGGAGATGATCACCCGCCTCGCGCCAAACGCGGAAATTGGCAAGATCAAAAACGATCTTAAGCAATTGCCGGATGCGCTCGGTCATCTGGTGCGTACATGGGAAGAGAAAGGTCGCCAGCTCGGTGAACAGGCCAGCCAGTGGCCGATGATTTACACGGTTTCTGCGGGACCGCTGCGTCCGCTGGGTTACAAAGAAGGCATTGTAACGCTGATGGAATTTACCTGGACCCACGGCTGTGTGATTGAGAGCGGTGAGTTCCGCCACGGCCCGCTGGAGATTGTTGAACCGGGCGTTCCATTCCTGTTCCTGCTCGGCAATGACGAAAGCCGCCGTACCACCGAACGCGCCATTAACTTTGTCAAACAGCGTACCGACAACGTGATCGTCATCGATTACGCCGAAATTTCGCAAGGGCTACATCCGTGGCTGGCGCCGTTCCTGATGTTCGTGCCGATGGAGTGGCTCTGCTACTACCTGTCTATTTACAAAGATCACAACCCGGATGAACGCCGCTATTACGGTGGTCTGGTGGAATATTAATCCCCTCTCCCGGCCTGGCAACGGGCCGGATTTACGCAAGGAGTTATCCGATGAAAACAGGTATGTTTACCTGCGGCCACCAGCGGCTGCCTATTGAACACGCATTCCGTGACGCAAGCGAGCTGGGTTACGATGGCATTGAAATTTGGGGCGGGCGTCCGCATGCCTTCGCGCCGGACTTAAAAGCAGGCGGCATCAAACACATTAAGGCACTGGCGCAGACGTATCAGATGCCGATTATCGGTTACACGCCAGAAACCAATGGTTATCCGTATAACATGATGCTGGGCGATGAGCATATGCGTCGCGAAAGCCTCGACATGATCAAGCTGGCGATGGATATGGCGAAAGAGATGAACGCCGGTTATACGCTGATTTCTGCGGCTCACGCGGGTTATCTCACGCCGCCTGATGTTATCTGGGGGCGGCTGGCAGAGAACTTAAGCGAACTGTGCGAGTACGCGGAAAACATCGGTATGGATTTGATCCTCGAACCGTTAACGCCGTATGAATCGAACGTCGTGTGTAACGCCAACGATGTGCTTCATGCGCTGGCGCTGGTGCCTTCGCCGCGTCTGTTCAGCATGGTCGACATCTGCGCGCCGTATGTCCAGGCAGAGCCGGTGATGAGTTATTTCTACAAACTGGGCGATAAACTGCGTCATCTGCATATTGTCGACAGCGACGGAGCCAGCGACACCCATTACATCCCCGGTGAAGGCAAAATGCCGTTGCGGGAGCTGATGCGCGATATCATCGACAGAGGTTATGACGGTTACTGTACGGTGGAACTGGTGACGATGTATATGAACGAACCCAGACTCTACGCCCGCCAGGCGCTGGAACGCTTTCGCGCGCTGCTGCCGGAGGATGCGTGATGAAAACCCTGGCGACAATCGGCGATAACTGCGTCGACATTTACCCGCAACTGAATAAAGCATTTTCTGGCGGTAATGCGGTGAACGTGGCGGTGTATTGCACTCGCTACGGCATAAAGCCAGGATGCATTACCTGGGTGGGCGATGATGACTACGGTACAACGCTGAAGCAGGATATTGCCCGCATGGGCGTCGATATCAGCCATGTCCATACGAAACACGGCGTTACCGCACAAACTCAGGTGGAACTGCACGACAACGATCGCGTTTTTGGCGACTACACCGAAGGCGTGATGGCCGACTTTGCCCTGAGCGAAGAGGATTACGCCTGGCTGGCGCAGTATGACATTGTGCACGCGGCAATCTGGGGACATGCGGAGGACGCATTCCCGCACCTGCACGCAGCGGGCAAACTTACCGCTTTCGACTTCTCCGACAAGTGGGACAGCCCGCTCTGGCAGACACTGGTGCCGCATCTCGATTTTGCCTTTGCCTCCGCACCGCAAGAAGACGAAGCGTTACGTCTGAAGATGAAGGCGATTGTTGCCCGTGGCGCAGGAACAGTGATTGTCACGCTGGGCGAAAACGGCAGCATTGCCTGGGATGGCGAACAGTTCTGGCGTCAGTCTCCTGAACCGGTGACGGTTATCGACACCATGGGTGCCGGAGATTCGTTCATTGCCGGATTCCTTTGCGGCTGGTCTGCGGGGATGACATTACCACAGGCGATGGCGCAGGGAACGGCGTGTGCAGCGCAAACCATTCAGTATCACGGTGCCTGGTAGGCATAACGTTGGCGTGAGGATCTTCACGCCAACGTGCTGTTACTTGCCGGAAAACGACCCTATAATCCGTGTAATTCATTCTTTATTTCAGGGTCGATTATGTCAGCTACGGACCGCTACTCTCATCAACTGCTCTATGCCACCGTCCGCCAGCGGCTGCTGGATGATATCGCGCAGGGAGTTTACCAGGCTGGGCAACAGATCCCAACTGAAAACGAGCTGTGTACGCAGTACAACGTCAGCCGCATCACCATTCGTAAAGCCATCAGCGACTTAGTGTCGGACGGTATACTGATCCGCTGGCAGGGTAAAGGCACCTTTGTGCAAAGTCAGAAAGTTGAAAACGCCCTGCTGACCGTTAGCGGCTTTACCGACTTTGGTGTTTCGCAAGGTAAACCGACGAAAGAGAAAGTGATCGAGCAAGAGCAGGTCAGCGCCGCGCCGTTTTGCGAGAAGCTGAATATTCCTGGCAACAGCAAAGTGTTCCGTCTCAGCCGGGTGATGTATCTTGATAAAGAGCCGCTGTTTATTGATAGCTCGTGGATCCCATTGTCACGTTATCCTGATTTTGATGCGATTTATGTCGAAGGCAGCTCCACCTATCAGTTATTTCAAGAGCGTTTTGACACGCGAGTGGTCAGCGACAAAAAGACCATTGATATCTTTGCCGCTACGCGCGCGCAGGCAAAATGGCTGAAGTGTGAACTGGGCGAACCCTTGTTTCGCATCAGCAAAATCGCCTTTGATCAGAATGACAAACCGGTGCACGTCTCCGAACTCTTCTGCCGCGCCAATCGCATCACCTTAACGATTGATAATAAAAGACATTAACCGTAGGCCAGATAAGATGCGCCAGCATCGCATCCGGCGATGCTGGCGCGTTGAGGGAACCGTCCGGCGCTGAATTTAGCTTGATTGCCGAACGGTGCTATCCAGCATTAAATACTGGCAATACTCTCACGCAAAATCCGCAGCACCGTCTCTTCACCACTACGATTCGGATTAATGCGAATCGCACAATGTTCTAATTGCGGATTCGCCTGGCGAAACGTTCCGGAAAGGCGATAAAAGAGCGGCGGGATCTCATATTTCGACTCCGCGCCCACCGGATACGGTAACGCACCGCGTTTCTGCGCTTCTTCCAGCACCCTGGCGGCAATCGGCTGATGAAACTCCACAATCAACACCTTCGACTGCGCATTGGCAATGACGGCACTTTTAACTTCCGGCACCGCGCCGCCGTTAAGTAAAGCCAGCAGCCGTTCAGAAACGCCCGCCTGTACCGCATGCATCACCGGCGCGAAAACCAGCCCACGCAAGACATCCTGCGCCTGAGAGCCCTGGATCTGACTACCGCCGGAATAGAGCGTAGCGCGAATACGGTTGATAACGTCGGCATCGCCTACCACCGCACCAACACCCTCTGGCCCAAATAGCTTGAAGCAGGAAAATGTCGAGACATTCGCCCCGCATTCGCAGCCGATTCGCGCCACCTTCATTACCGCATAGTTATCATCGGTTAACGCAGGAACGCCAGCCGAGCGCAACGTTGCCAGCACCTCTGCCAGAATGTAGCGATCCTGCGGCTGCTGGCGCGTATGCTGCACCAGCGCCGCATCAGGTTGTTGCTCGTCTACGACCTGCTTAAGTGCCGACAGGTCATTGAAATCAACAGTAATAAGCGTCAGCCCCATCTGTTCAATGATGACGCGTGTCGTCGGATAAACGGGCGCGTCATGCACCAGAAGACGCTGCCCTGGTTTAAGCAAAGCCGCCAGCCCGGCACGAATCGCTCCTGTGCCAGCGCCTTGCACCAGCACCGCCGCTGGCGCATGAAACGCATCTGCCAGCACCTGCTCCACACGCTGGGTAATGCGAGGCTGATTCAGCCCCGGCGTTAATCCCAAATCACCCCAGGTAAGAAATTCGCTACCAGGAAAATGGCGACAAATGCTATCCACCAGCGCAAACTGCTTCTGCTGCGCTTCAGCAATGGTCAGACTTTTCAGAGGAAACGTCTTCATAAGTGCATTCCTTAAGCCGGAACAAACAGGCCAAGCCAGTAAAGTACATTCAGCAGAATACCGGTAATCATTACTGCCACCACTGGTGCCGCCATTTTTTGTACCGGACGACCGAGAGATTCGTTGAGGAAGTAAATGGCAACCGCGATGGAGAATCCGGTATAGCCTGCCATTTTGATTGCCGCGAAAATCGAGCCGACCAGCAGCGCCACTTCCATCAACATATTCATGGCGTTACGGATGTTATCCGACGCATTACGCACTGACGGGTAGCGTCCCAGCCATTTGCCGATCGAACGAAGTAACAGGACTTCCGCCGAAATAACTACGGCGCCTAATACCGCCGCAATCATCGGATTCGGCGAGAGATAGCCCACCGCATAAACAAAGGTAAAGCCCGCAACCGCATACACACCAGTGGCTAACGCGGTGGTGGCAATCAACGGTACAAAACCCAGCCCGCGCATAAATTCCGCCAGTGCCGCCTGATTAATCAGCGTTTGCGATTGTTCCGGCGTTACGCCTGCGGAGTACGCTTTCTCAAGGGTGAAAATAGAAACTTCGCTACCGGCAAAAATCTTCATGCTGGCAACGGCAGCAATCAATGCTCCCACGATGGCGATATACGGTAAGTTTTTGATAATCCGCGACGTGCGTTCTTCAAACACCGAAAGCCCGCTGGCATCGATGTCATTTTCATCACGATGACGCAGGTCGTGAGTTATCGCGATCCCCAGCAGCATTACCATGCCAATAAAGATTTCGATGGATTCCGGATTGAGATGTGGGAAATAGCGCACTACTACCACACGGGTCATCAGCACGACGGCAGCGGCGATCAGGCTTTGCTTCCAGCCAAACTGGTAGAAAATCGCCACCAGCGGGAACAGCGCAAAAGCAGAAACCACCGGCGAGCTGAGTTCCCCAAGGCTACCTAATACATCTACCGGCAGCGCAGTCAGCAACTGGTTTACCGGCAACAGGCAGGTGAGGATCAGTACCCCCCAGATCGCGCCAAGACCAAACGCCATCAGGCTGTTTATCGCCAGTACGCCGAGAATATCGGTAGGAAGAAAAAGCAGCCATGCATTGAGCAGGCCGGTTTTCAGGGTAAAAGAGATCCCCACCGAGGCCACAAAACCAATGCTCAGACCAAAAGCGATACTCCCCGCCTCGCGACGGTTCATATAGCCTTCAATCAGTTGCGGCAGGATCGGGCGAATACCATCATGGAAAACAGCCGCCGAGCGATGCGCCAGAAATGATGTCATACCGGTCAGGCACGCCACCAGGATAATCTGGATATACAGATCCATAGTCGTGCCTTTTATTTCAGATGGTTAATCAGCATCGGAATCGCATGTTCGACGTGCTCAACGGAAAGCCCAAACGCCACTTTCCCTTCGGCGATCATTTTGGCGATATGTTCGTCTTTCGCTTTAATGCCCGGCTTGGCAATAGTGCAACTTTTGTTATAGCCAATCACCGCGATGGCAATCGACAATGCCGCACCCGCACCGGTATTACACGCGCCGATGTAGTAATCCAGTTGCCCGGATTTCACTTTCATTGCCGCTTCCATGTCGTTATGAATGAAAACTTCAAAACAGCCAGGAGCCGTCGCTTCAATAGTTTTTTTAATCTGCTCACGCTGTAAGCCTGCAACGCCAATCTTTTTCATGAGTCTGTCCTTATTGGAAAAATTGAGAGGGATTTTCACGTAACATCACATCCACATCGGCCTGACTGAATCCTGACTGGCGCAATTGCGGAATAAAGGTGGTAAATAAATAGTCATAGCCATAACCACCGTTGGCTTTTAAATGAGAGCGACGCGTGATATCCATCGACAGCATGACGCGGTTAAGCAACCCACGGTCGCGTAGTGCATGAAGCATCGCAATACGCTTTTCGTCCGGGTAGTAACTGTTCTTGCCAATGGTGTCGAACTGCACATACGCGCCGAGATCGATCATCTTCAAAATGTTGTCGAGGTTGTCTTTCAGATCGCAGTGACCAACGGTGACGCGCGAAAGATCAACTCCGTGGGCTTGCAGTAGCGCCAGTTGTTCCAGCCCCATCGTGCTAAAAGAGGTATGCGTGGAGATCGGACATCCGGTCTGGTTATGCGCCAGCGCGGCGGCAATAAACACCTTCTCTTCCAGCGGCGTAATCTTTCCTTCGCTGGAACCAATCTCTGCGATGATCCCGGCTTTCAGGTCGGTGCCATCGATACCCTGTTCAATTTCATCGACCATCTCTTGCGCCAGTTCCTGCACGCTACGGGTCGCCACATGTTCCGGGAAAAACGCGTCCTGGTAATAACCGGTACAGACCACCACGTTGATCCCCGTCTCGCGCATCACATCAAGCATGAATTGCGCATTGCGCCCCATGTAGCGGTTGGTCATCTCAATCACATTACGCACGCCCTGCGCCATCAGGTCGTTCATCTCCTGACAAATGAACGCATATTGATCAAGGCGGCAATCTACGTTGTTTTTAAAGCCGGAGAGATCAATATGCAGATGCTCATGGGCAAGGGTGTAGCCGGTCGAGTCGATGGTCATAAAGAGTCACCCTGAAAGCGAAAGGACGATAAAAAGGAAGTGCCGTTTTGTGGCGGCGATGCGCGGAAAAATTCACATACTGTGGCTCCTACGTCAGAGAGCGTGGAACAAACCCCCAGACGAGTTGCAACCAGCCCTTGCTGATAAACCAGTACCGGCACCACTTCGCGGGTATGGTGGCTATGTCCAATGGTCGGGTCGTTACCGTGATCAGCCATCACGATCAGGCAATCATCCGGCTGCATCGCCTCAACAAGGCGAGTAAGGTTACGGTCAACGACCTGCAAACGTTCGGCATAACGTGCGACGTCTTCTGCATGACCGGCAAGATCGGTTTCCTGGATATTGGTGCAAATAAACGCGGTCTGATGAGCGTTAAACTGGTCGAGGGTGATATCCATAATCCGCTGGCTATCCACCAGGTTTTGCCAGCTCACGCCATAAGGATTGCTGGCAATATCCGCCACTTTCCCCACCAGCACGGTTGGTACGCCCACTTCATACAGTTTTTGTGGCACCTGCACTTTATCATCGACACCGTAGCCCATATGCACGACCTGGAAGCTGTTGTCATAAGCGCCAGAACGCGGCGCATTGATGCCAATAAAACGTCCTTCCTTGCTTTCTGCGGCATCAAGAATGCGCTGGCTGTCCGCTAACAGCCCCCCAAATGTGATCACTCTGCCAACCTGAACTTGCTCACGCACCACACGACCTATTTTGATGACTTCATCGAACGGTATTACGGAGAGATTGGCGGTAACGTTATAGACCTGGCCTAAATCCGCTTCGAGATTGTCACCAACTGCCACGGCCTGGTTAACCCACAGAAACTGCAACTCATCGCCACGGCGCTCTACTTGCCAGCCCGCAGTAATTAATGCTTGCTCAACACGGTCAATAACATCACGAAAGGGCATCCGCAGCGGCGGCAGTGGTCGTGTACCTAAAATTTCCTGATGTCCCATAAAGGTATCGCCACCTTCATGTTGCAGTTCCGCCACACCCCAGACTGCGGAATCCGATGGCTGCATATCTCCGGGGGCATAGCCCAGAGCATTAATAAGCCCTAACGTCTCCAGCATCGGCAGTTGTAAATGCGGTAACTCACAAAGAATGTGACCGCAAGTATTAGCTCCGGCATCTTGCGGGCGTACCCGCGTGACATCTTTCATTGCTCCCACGCCGAAGCTATCAATCACTAACACCACAAATCGCGCCATTTACGCCTCCAGAAGGTTGCCGAGGCTGTCATAACGGCCTACGATTTCCGGCGCTCTGTGCTGAATACCGGACACCAGCACGACATCACTGCGGGTAACAAAAATTTGTGTACGAAAACAGAGCACCACCGCGCTACTCACCGGAAACTCTCCCGCCAAAGGCAAGGTGTAGTCGATGCTGCTGTCATCCACGGCGTTGAGATATGTTTCAGTAATGCTTTGATTTTCTGGCGTAAACACCAGCGCATGTTGCGCATGACCACGACGGTAATAGCCGCCGCCATAGCAGTAGCTATCGCCACGAAAATGATGGGATATTTCGCTTAACCAGAGCATGGCTACGCGTTCAGGCTGGTCACCCTGTTGGTTTGCCGGAATGGTGCCCGTCAGCGCATGACCAGGTTCGGCATGAGTAACACCGTATTCCGCCAGCATTGGCAGTGAAGTACAGCTGGTTGCTGAAGGCGCGTTTAATTGCTCAACAGCAACACCAGATTCCGCCAGCTGGTTGCGGGCATTGACCAACGTCTGGAGGTTCGGCGTCGGCAAAACCTTCCCGGCACTCTCATTCCATAGCAGGCAAGGGAAATGGGTAAGTCCCGCTAAATGGAGTCCTGGCAGTTTTTGGATTTCAGCGACAATTTCCTGCAACGAATGTTGAGCAAAACCACTTTCCTGTCCCGGATAAAGAAAATCATCGTCGCTATAAACTTTGAGCAGCACAGACTGAATCCGCCCCGCTTTCACCGCTGCCGCAGACACTTCCCGCGCTTTGGCAAGGGTAAACACGGTGATGACGTCGGTGCCCTGTTCAACGGCATCAGCGACCTGGTGACAAGGGATTTGCACCAGATGCCCCTGATGCGCCACCGGCAAACCTGCGCGGCGCATCACTCGCGCCTCTTTGTAATCCACCGCCACAATACCGCTGTAGCCCAGCGCCAGCAGTTTTTCCGCCAGCCACGGATTGCGACCGAACTGTTTGGTCATCAGATACAGCTCAATACCATAAAGCCGCGCCGTCTCAATCAACCGCTTACCGTTTTCCAGTACCTGATCCACGTCGATAACCCAACTGTCCGGGGCTATCTTGCCCTGCTGCCACAGGTTTAGTGCGGCAGAAATCAGTGCCGGGTTCTGGCGTTTCAATGCTTCTACAAACATCTTGTTGCCTCGTTTCTGTTCCTTGAGTCAAATATTCATTTTTTTGAATATTTAAGATATGCGACGTGGATTTGTTGTGGGCTTCAGACCTCTTCGTTAGCGGCCATCCATAATCCATAAAGGTTGGCCAGCAAATAGCCTTCTTCACACGGGTTAACTTCCAGCGCGAATCCCTGCAATAACACCTGGTGCAACTGCATGATCGCTGGCCAGTGGCGACATTGCGACAGTTCAGCCAGCAACTCGTCATCCAGTGGCTGGATCTGTTCGCCGCGACGACTGCGCATCAGCGCACTCGCCATATGTATCATTGCCATCGTTCCCTGCTCGCTGCGCACTGGTAGATGGCACTCTGTTTCCAGTACGTTGACGACCTGCATCATGCCTTTGCAGATGTCCTTATCGATGACCCCTGCATCGCAAAGCAGGTTGAGTCTGGTTTCCATTTTAGATGCCTTTCGTTTAATAACTGGGTTCCTGTTCCCCACTGACCACTCGCTGTTGATGGGCAAGCAGGGCGTGTTTATCAACAACCGCACGCAGCAATTGTTGCATCGGGTAATCATCGGCTCGCGTCAAAACCACGGCTTCAGTTGCCTGTAAAAATCGCGGATCGTCTGTTAGCGGCGTGGCTTCTAATCCCAGCATGGTCAGTTCGTTTTCCGCCACCACGTTCCAGATAACCGCATCGACATCACCTTTAACAATGCGCTGTAAACTCTCGTGATAAGAGAGATCGACTCGCTCCACATCGCTACTGCCAAAAAAGACATCGGTCATGATTTTCTGATCTGCCGAACGGTTATCCAGCCCCACG
Source organism: Escherichia sp. MOD1-EC6819 (assembly GCF_002965765.1). NCBI lineage: Bacteria > Pseudomonadati > Pseudomonadota > Gammaproteobacteria > Enterobacterales > Enterobacteriaceae > Escherichia > Escherichia sp. MOD1-EC6819. Next base: position 41,044 of record NZ_PTRG01000011.1, read on the forward strand.
CGCTTCACGTTACCGGACTCCCCTTTACGGCAAATCAACTGGTGCTCGCCAACGTAGGTATGCGGCCCCAACTCCAGCGCAAGACATAATCCTTTTTGCGTGAGATAACTTTCTGCCGCCAGTCGCGAAACTACCGCCATGTCATAGACACCGTTAAGCAAACACTCCACGCGAATATCCGCACCACGCATATGCGCATAGTAAAAAGGAATGCCATCAAACTGAGCTTTTAATCCGCTCGCTAAACCTTCGTACAAGCGGGTATAGGGCAAGGGCATCGCACATACCACATTGTTGATATCAACATGGGTCAGCAGTGCTTTGTTATCCATCTCTACCAGATAACTGCCATTGCGCCCGCGACGTTCAATCCGTATCGCGCCGCTTGACTCCAGATTTTTTAACGCGGCCTGCGTCAGGCCGACGGACGAACGGCATTCAGTTGCCAGTTCATCTATAGTTTTCAGGCGATTACCACACTTTTCACCTAACAAATAACGAGCCAGCGTCGTGATGACGACGCCTTCTTTTTTGATAAACGTTCGACGCATAATAAATTTTCAATAAAATGAATATTTATATCTTCATGAAAATGAAGATAAAGCGCAACAAGCAGATGTGGAAACGGCGAGATGCTTCACATTTTTTTGGGTTATTGCAAATAACGACGTAAAAAAACCGGGTTTCCCCGGTTTTTGGTATCAATAGTGAATTAAGGCTTCGCCACAAAACCAATCGCTTCGTAAACCGCTTTCAACGTGCGGGAAGCGTGTGCGCTGGCTTTTTCTGCGCCGTCTTTCATTACCTGTTGCAAGAAGGCTTCATCATTGCGGAAACGGTGATAACGCTCCTGCAATTCAGTCAGCATACCGGAAACCGCTTCAGCCACTTCGCCTTTCAGGTGACCATACATCTTGCCTTCGAACTGTTTTTCCAGTTCCGGAATGCTTTGGCCCGTTACAGCAGAAAGGATATCCAGCAGGTTAGAAACGCCCGCTTTGTTCTGCACGTCGTAGCGAACTACCGGCGGCTCGTCGGAGTCAGTGACCGCACGTTTGATTTTCTTCACTACCGATTTCGGATCTTCCAGCAGACCGATAACGTTATTGCGGTTATCGTCAGACTTGGACATCTTCTTGGTCGGCTCCAGCAACGACATTACGCGCGCGCCAGATTTCGGAATAAACGGCTCCGGTACTTTAAAGATATCGCCATACAGCGCGTTGAAACGCTGGGCAATATCGCGGCTCAGTTCCAGGTGCTGTTTCTGGTCTTCGCCGACCGGCACCAGATTGGTTTGATACAGCAGGATGTCCGCAGCCATCAGCACCGGATAGTCAAACAGACCAGCGTTAATGTTCTCGGCATAACGCGCAGATTTATCTTTAAACTGCGTCATGCGGCTCAGTTCGCCGAAGTAGGTATAGCAGTTCAGTGCCCAGCCTAACTGCGCATGTTCCGGCACGTGAGACTGAACAAAAATAGTGCTTTTCTCAGGATCGATACCGCAAGCCAGGTACAACGCCAGCGTATCCAGCGTCGCTTTACGCAGCTTCTGCGCATCCTGGCGAACGGTGATGGCGTGTTGGTCAACGATGCAGTAAATGCAATGGTAATCATCCTGCATGTTTACCCACTGACGCAGCGCACCCATGTAGTTACCAATGGTCAATTCACCTGAAGGCTGTGCGCCACTAAAAACGATGGGCTTAGTCATTTTTCGATTCCTGATTTTCGCTTTGCGGAAGCCCTAATGCGGGCAGAAGGTCATTTATAGAGTGATAAATTACATCAGGCTGGCTGAGATCGATAGCCTCGCCGTAGTTATATCCGTAGGTTAAGCCAACTGAAGGGCAACCGGCTGCTTTTGCTGCCTGAATATCATTGCGAGAATCGCCGACAAACAGCATCTGTTGCGGGGCAATGCCCATACGTTCAGCCACCAGTAGCAGCGGATCCGGGTGGGGTTTTTTGTTTTGTACGTCATCGCCGCCGATAACCACGCTAAAGTATTTTGCGATATCTAAGGCTTCCAGCAGCGGGGCGACGAACGGCGTTGGTTTGTTGGTAACCAGACCTAGCGGCAGGCCTTTAGCCTGCAATGCGCCCAGCGTATCGGCAACGTGCGGGAACAAAAACGTGCCTTCTTCAGCAACTTCGCCATAGTAACGATCAAACAGCTTACGCAGAATACGTACTTGTTCTTCTGCCGGAATATCGTCATCAACGGGCGGTTTGCCCATCGTTTTACGCAGCGTCGCACGTTCCTGACGCGCCCAGGTCAATGCCCGCTCCATCAGCGCATCTGCGCCATTACCAATCCAGGTAATAACACGCTCTTCGCCTGCAACGGGCAACTCCAGCGCATACAGCGCCATATCTACCGCAGCAGCCAGACCGGGAGCACTGTCAACCAGCGTGCCATCGAGATCGAAGGCAACGCCGCGAATATCTTCAAACTTACTCATGACTTACCTTTGCCAGTTCACTGCGCATTTCATCAATGACTTTTTTATAGTCTGGCTGGTCGAAAATAGCGGAGCCAGCGACAAACATATCCGCGCCCGCCGCAGCGATTTCGCCAATATTGTTCACCTTCACGCCACCGTCCACTTCCAGTCGAATGTCGAAGCCAGACTCGTCGATACGACGACGTACTTCGCGCAGTTTATCTAACGTTTGTGGAATGAAAGACTGACCGCCAAAACCAGGGTTGACGGACATCAGCAGGATCACATCCAGTTTGTCCATCACGTAATCCAGATAGCTCAGCGGTGTCGCCGGGTTAAATACCAGCCCCGCTTTACAGCCATTTTCTTTAATCAGTTGCAGCGTGCGATCAACATGCTCGGAGGCTTCAGGATGAAAGGTAATGATGCTGGCACCTGCGGCGGCGAAATCCGGCACAATGCGATCAACCGGTTTCACCATCAGATGTACATCGATAGGGGCGGTAATGCCGTAATTACGCAAGGATTTCAGCACCATTGGTCCAATCGTCAGGTTGGGAACATAGTGGTTATCCATGACGTCAAAATGCACGACATCAGCGCCAGCTGCCAGGGCCTTTGCGGTATCTTCACCCAGGCGGGCAAAATCAGCCGACAGAATTGAGGGGGCAATCAAATACTGTTTCATCCGCTTCTCCTTGAGAATTATTTTTTCGCGGGTGAAACGACTCCTGGTTTGTACAAAGCCAGCAGTTCGTCCACCTTTTTACGTGTGCCGCCGTTGCTGCTTATACTGCGTCGAACTTTGACGACATGCAATTTTGCGCGTTGATACCACTCGCGCGTTAGCGCCGTATCATGGTTAGAAATCAGTACCGGGATCTGACGGTTAACCAGACCTTCGGCGATCTCCGCCAGATGCGCCTGTTGTTCAAGAGTAAAACTGTTTGTGTGATACGCCGTAAAGTTGGCGGTCGCAGATAGTGGTGCATAAGGCGGATCGCAATAGACGACAGATGCATCATCTGCGCGCGCCATGCTATCGGCATAAGACTCACAATAGAAAAAGGCATTCTGCGCTTTTTCAGCGAAGTGATACAACTCAGCTTCCGGGAAATAGGGTTTTTTGTAGCGGCCAAACGGCACGTTAAACTCACCGCGCAGATTGTAACGACACAGGCCGTTGTAACCGTAGCGGTTCAAATATAAAAACAGTACCGCCCGACGGAACGGATCCTGGCTTTTGTTGAACTCTTCGCGGAACTGATAGTAAACCTCGGCGCAATTTGTCTCAGGAACAAACAGCTCGCGGGCAGCCTGTACGTACTCATCAGTACGCATCTTCACAATGTTGTAGAGACTAATCAGGTCGCTATTGATATCGGCAAGGATATAACGAGAAAAGTCGGTGTTGAGAAACACCGACCCGGCACCCACAAAAGGTTCAACCAGACATTCACCCTTAGGCAAATGCCGTTTAATATCATCAAGCAAGGGATATTTGCCCCCTGCCCACTTCAAAAAAGCGCGATTTTTCTTCATGCTGACTAACTAATTACACCTTCTCCGGCTGTGGAGAAAGCTCCGACAGCATCCAGCGCTTCAGGCAACTCCCGCAACGATAAACCATTGCGGGAGATAACCTTGATTACTTCAGATCGGCCTGTACCTGACGCAGCGGTTTCGCCCACGGGTTTTTGGCCTGAACATCTGCTGGCAATGTAGATACCGCTTTTTTCGCCTCTTCTTTCGAAGCGTACACGCCAGAAACCAGTACATACCACGGCTGACCATTACGCGTCGTTTCATAGACAACGTAGTTTTTCAGATTCTCTTTCTTCGCCCAACCGTTCAGGTTGTCGTAGTTAGAAGAACTGCTCAGCTGCAGAGTGTAATGGCTGGACGGTGCCGATTTCAACGAACCAACATTACCTGCGGTCTTCGCTCCAGCGGCTGGTGTTGCCGTGGTTTGCGCCGGAGATGCCGTCTGTACTGGAGCCGTAGTCGCCGTCTCTTTTGGTGCTGCTGGCGTTGTGGCTTGCGTAGAAGTCGCAGCCGGTGCCTTTGTGCTCGCCACAGGTGCAGCCGGTTCAGTACGCTTCGGCGTCTGTGCTACCGGCTTCGGTTCCGTTTTCACAGTTGCTTGTGGTTTTTTCGGTTCAATCACCGCCTGCTGACGTGCCGGACGCGTAGTGGCCGGACGTTCAGCGGTTTGCGCTTTCGCCGTATCACGCGATGCGTTGCCATTACGAACTGGCGCTACAGTCGCGGGTTCAGTCGGCAGCGTAGAGTTCACCGCCACATTGTTCAGCTGTTGCTGATTTTGCGGCTGGGTCAGCGCGTTATTCAGGTCACCCTGCACTTCAACACGTTGTTGACCATCCGTTGCCGCCGGGGTTTGCCCCTGGGTCGGCGTAGAAGAAATCGGCGGCAGAGAAACATCCTGCTGGGTATTTTCCGCAGACGTGGTTCCCGGCGCTGGCTGCACGCCATTTGCCTGATCAGTCGCATTGCCAGCAAGATCAATACTCTTCTCACCAGACGCGGTTTGATCGCTGGAAGAGGTCGAGGGGGCTTTTAGCGCAGAACCGATACCGATGATCAACAGCAGCAGAACCAGAATACCGACGCCCATCATCATATACTGACGAGAAGCCGGTTTGCTGGCTGCTTTTTTGCGCTTACGCGGACGACGCTCTACACGCTCTTCATCCACAGCGTCATCTTCGGAATCATCAATTTCTTCTTCGATTTCCGGTTCCTCATTGCGCTCTTTTTGCGCACGAGTCGGACGGCGATCGTCAGTTTCATCAAGTTCAATATCATCAAAATTGATCTGCGGTTCGCCACGTTCAGTACGTTCTGAACGCTCAGAAGATTGACGAGAACGACCAGTACGACGATCGCTGGGATCGGGTTTCAGCTCGTCTTCTGGTTTGAATTCATCCATTTAACACCCCACTAAAAGGTTAATGCTTACCACGTTGCAATTAACCTGAAGCTAATAGACCGCTGATAAGCGGCCGGACCTTTCTTGTTGTTACGCTGATTGACAATCGGTAATAGCGTTAAGAACAAGTTCGTGCGATACGCCGCCGCGAACTTCACTCTTACCAATTGCCAGCGGAAGAATTAAGCGCATCTCTCCCGCAAGGACTTTCTTGTCACGCAGCATATGCGGTAAATACGCCTGCGCGGACATTTCGCGCGGCCCATTAACCGGTAATCCAGCCCGCGTAAGCAGGGTAATAATACGCTGCGTTTCGGCAGAACTAAACTGCCCGAGACGTTCCGACGTCCGCGCCGCCATCACCATACCCGCCGCGACTGCTTCACCGTGCAACCAATTGCCATACCCCATTTCCGCTTCAATAGCATGACCAAAGGTATGTCCCAGATTCAGTAAAGCACGTAAGCCGGATTCGCGCTCGTCGGCAGCGACAACTTCTGCTTTCAGCTCACAGCAACGACGAATACAGTACGCCATTGCCGGACCATCCAGATTGAGCAGCGCATCCAGATTATCTTCCAGCCAGTTGAAAAACTCACCGTCAAGAATAATGCCGTATTTGATGACTTCCGCCAGCCCCGATGCTAACTCTCTCGGAGGAAGCGTTTTCAGACAGTCGAGATCCACCACCACTGATGCTGGCTGATAAAAAGCGCCAATCATATTTTTACCGAGGGGATGGTTGACTGCGGTTTTTCCGCCAACGGAAGAGTCCACCTGCGACAGCAATGTCGTCGGGACTTGAATGAAGCGAACGCCGCGCTGATAGCTCGCCGCTGCAAAACCGGTAAGATCGCCTACTACGCCGCCGCCAAGCGCCACCAGCGTCGTATCGCGACCGTGCGGTTTTTGCAACAACGCCGTAAAAACGGTGTCGAGTACTGCCAGGCTTTTATACTGCTCGCCGTCAGGGAGGATAACGCTATCGACGTTAACACCCGCCTGTTCAAGTACGCTGCGAACCTTATCGAGATACAGAGGAGCCAGGGTTTCGTTGGTGACCAACATCACCTGCTCACCCGATTTCAGCGGTAAGAATGAAGCTGGTTCGTTAAACAAACCAGATGCGATGGTAATTGGGTAACTACGTTCCCCGAGAGTGACGACTATCCTCTCCATAACGCGACATCCACCTTAATTACTGTACCCGCAGACGAGTGTATATAAAGCCAGAATTAGTTGCTTTCCAGCATGTGAATAATCTGGTTTGCGACCACTTTGGCGCTTTGATCATCAGTACGAATGGTCACGTCGGCAATCTCTTCATACAGCGGATTGCGTTCATTAGCCAATGCTTCCAGAACTTCACGCGGCGGTGTTTCAACGTGCAGCAACGGGCGTTTTTTATCACGCTGCGTGCGCGCAAGTTGCTTTTCGATGGTCGTTTCAAGATAAACGACAACGCCACGTGCGGAAAGACGGTTACGCGTTTCGCGGGATTTCACAGAGCCGCCGCCAGTAGCCAGCACAATACCCTGTTTCTCGGTCAACTCATTGATGACCTTTTCTTCGCGATCGCGGAAGCCTTCTTCGCCTTCTAAATCGAAAACCCAGCCCACATCAGCTCCGGTTCGTTTCTCAATCTCTTGATCGGAATCGTAAAATTCCATATTGAGTTGTTGAGCTAACTGGCGCCCAATAGTGCTTTTTCCGGCACCCATAGGCCCAACCAGAAAGATATTGCGTTTCTCTGCCATTTTTTCGGTACTACTAAGACTATTCGTTAATGATAAACCCGCTTCGCTCAGAGAGCGCCGCAGGACATGAACTGAAACCTCATAAAATATTGCGAGAGTCAGACTGAAAATTATCTCAATACTCCAGCGGGTTTGGCAACTGAATAAATTGCCCATCCCTCTGCATATCTGGTCGCTGCAGGTGCACTGCCTTGCTATCACCGCTCTGGCGATAAATCACCGGGTAAGATTAGCGTAAAAAAGACAGCAAAATGCCGCGTGAAAGATAAATCACCATCATAAAACGCAGGTAACAAAGAGCACCGACTCTCAAATCGGTACTCCTTGTATGCTAAATACCTGCGCACGTCAAATAGATGAAACATGTTCAGCATGAAAACATCGCCGTTTTTGCGGCAGTTTACTCACTGGAAACCAACCGTGGCGTGATAAATACCACTAACTCGCGTCGTTCATCTTCTTTTCCGTCATGACGAAATAATTGCCCGAACCAGGGGATGTCGCCCAACAGCGGTACGCTATCCTGACCCGATTTATTTTTACGGGTAAAAATACCACCCAGTGCCAGCGTTTCTCCGCTTTTTACTTCAACCTGCGTTTCGATCTCCTGCTTATCAATCGCCAGCACTTCGCCATCAGCTTGTTGTAGCACCTGTCCCGGAACGTTCTGGCTGATGTGTAATTTCAGTCGGATGCGACCTTTTTGTAACACCGTGGGCGTGACTTCCATTCCCAGTACGGCCTCTTTAAATTCCACCGACGTCGCGCCGCTTTCACCACTGGAAACCTGATACGGGATCTCGCTTCCCTGTTTAATGCTGGCAGGCTGGAGATGTGAGGCCAGCAGACGCGGGCTGGCGATAATATCCAGTTGCTGTTTTTGTTCGAGCGCGGAAAGCTCCAGATCCAGTAAACGCCCGTTGATACGCCCAATGTTAAAACCGATATGCGTCGTTGCCGTTGCCACAGAGAGATCGCCGCCGAGCGTGGTCACTTGCCCAACGCCGCCGGTTTGTTGCGCATCGGCCAGCGTCCATTTCACGCCTAACTCGCGCAGACTTTTTTCATTAATGGTGACAATGTGCGCCAACAGTTCAACCTGCCCGACCGGCAAATCCATTTGCGCTACCCACTGCTCCAGTGCGCTTAACGCCGTTTTGTTATCACGCAGCAAAAGGCGATTAGTACGTTTATCGACAGTCATGCTGCCTTTGGCGCTAAGTAGCTTTTCTCCTGCTTTCGCCAGCTCTCCGGCGTCGGCGTATTGCAGAGTAATATTGCGATTTTCCAGCGGCAGATTTGCCTGCACCCGCGCCTGTTCAGCCTCCTGACGGGCGATATTGTCATTCTGCCAGGCAACAGAATGCACTGAAAGAATGTTGCCTTCCTGGCGCGTTATCAGCCCGGCGCTTTTCACTACGGTTTGTAGTGCCTGTTTCCAGGAAACGTCAGTGAGATGTAACGACACCGTACCATTGACGTCTGGCGAAACCACCAGGTTTAACTTCTCCTGTTCAGCCAGCGCCTGTAACACCTGAGCCACCGGAACGTCATCCACCATCAGCGTCACTTTTTGCGGCTTTGCCGCCTGTACGCTGGGTATCATCATCAACAGTAGTGCGGCTATCCATTGCTTCATTTTTATCTCCTTGCCGTTGCCACAACCACTGTGGCGGTTCGCAGTTTTTTCCAGTTCCCAGCGTTAATGTTTCTGGCGTCAGTTGTAAAATTGTCCAGCCATTCTCCAGCACATCGTTTTGCTCCACCCGTCGCCATTTTTTTTGCCCATCTTTTATTACGCCAATAACGCGCTCGCCTCGCCCTACCATCCCCTGATAACGCCACTGGGTAAGTTCGCTAATCCGGCATAGATCTTCCGGCGGCTTAAAAGGGTCACGCATACCGGTTAAAAGGCACAAGGCAATACCTGCCAACAACCCGCGTTTAACCCTCATGCGGCATCTCCAGTTGTAGCGTGAACAAAAGATCATCACCTTCCACGCTTAATGAAAAACGGCTCACGCTGACGTTGCGCTCTGCCAGCCGTGTAAATGCCGACGGCACCGCTTCCCAGAACGTTTTCAACGCCAACTCGCCTCCCTGAGCGGATGGATGCCAGTAAAGCAGTTGCGCGCCGGGCAACTGAAAATCCAGTGGCGAAAAGGACAGCGTTTTTTCTTCGCTGATGGGAGTGGTGTCTACCAGGCGATAAAGTGCAGTCCATTGCTGGTGATGACTTGCCCGCAGTCGAATTAATGCGTCACTCTCTTCCTGGTGTGCCGAGGAAAGAAAAATGAGCGTAACTAACATCAGCAACCAGACTGCCCAGCAAAACTGGCGGATACGGAGTGATGTCGCGAACCACCAGTCAAAAAGAGTGTTCATCGTTAACCGTCCTTGTTAACTGATACTCAAATTGCCAGCGACCTTGAGCATCCTGCTGCGTGGCTCCGCGCTGGTTGAGCTGAAAAGAAGTATCCTGGCGGAGTGCTTTTTCCAGTGCGTTTAACGCAGTAATGTTCGTCGCAAATCCCTTTACCTCCAGCGTTTCCTGCTGCCAGCTTATCGTTGTCAGCCAGGCGTGTTCGGGTAAAAGTGCCGCCAGTGACTCCAGCGAAGATTGCCAGTCGCGGGTAAATTGTCGCTGGCGCTGACGTTGCAAACGCTGTTCGCGTAATTGTTGCCGTTCCAGCAAACGTGGTTTACTGGTTTGTAGGGTGCTGGCGCGTTGTTGTTCCGCCTGAAGCAAAACAGCGTCAACGCGTACTTCAGCGTTGGTTGTCAAACGCAGCATGAGCGTTATCCCGACAGCCAGCAGCAGAGGAGCAACGAACATCAGCAACCAGAAGCGAAGAAAGGCCGTCCGGCGTTGCTCTCGCCAGGGCAAAAAATTGATTGGCGGATTCATCAGTACCCCTCCCCAAGCGCCAGCCCCAGCGCGATAGCAAAGTTTCCACCTGGTGGCGGTAGTGGCGGCTGACGCACAGAAACCGCATTCCAGGGGTCAAATCCGCCTTCGCCGCATATCGCGAGACTTTCAGAATTAATGGCTAACGTCGCGGCCAGTTCATTCGTGCTTGTCATCCCCACCGCCAGTTTGCGTCCCCAGCTATAACGCGTCGCCCATAACCACTGTTCGTTATCACGCCAGGCCAGACATTGCTGATGAGAAGGTAAAAAAGGCAGGAATCGCTGCAAAGCGCAGGCGTCTGGGGTAATCGCACTAACGTGAATACGCAATCTTTCTGCCAGGCTAAGCAGCGTTGCCAGCTCTTTGCTTTGCGCGGCGGTCACGTTATAAGCGGGACTTAGCGAATCTTCGCTGTAATCAAAGCGCAGGGAGTCCGGTTCCATATCCAGCTCGCGAGCCATCGTACCTGTCAACCAGGCCATTTGCTCCCGTTCGCCCAGGGACATTGCCGGACGCGGAAATGCCCTTTGTAACGTTCGGCTAGCGGGAAATGCCAACATAATGTGATGACGGTGTGGCAGTTCACGACTCCACGGTAACAACGTTTTAGTCAGCCGTTCCGCGTCAATAATGCGCCCATCTTTGATAATGTCGGTCGCCAGCGGCAAACGCCACCAGCGTTGCAAAAAGCATTCTTTCGCGCCACGCACGATAGCAACCGCCACCGCTTCTTGCTGTTGTAAATGCAAACCAATTTGCCAGGTCTTAAATGCCATTGTGATGATCTCCTTATCCCCCGTCACTCTGACGGGTATATCAATGCGTCTGGCTTGCCTTTATACTACCGCGCGTTTGTTTATAAACTGCCCAAATGAAACTAAATGGGAAATTTCCAGTGAAGTTCGTAAAGTATTTATTGATCCTTGCAGTCTGTTGCATTCTGCTGGGAGCAGGCTCGATTTATGGCCTCTACCGCTACATCGAGCCACAACTGCCGGATGTGGCGACATTAAAAGATGTTCGCCTGCAAATTCCGATGCAGATTTACAGCGCCGATGGCGAGCTGATTGCTCAATACGGTGAAAAACGTCGTATTCCGGTTACATTGGATCAAATCCCGCCGGAGATGGTGAAAGCCTTTATTGCGACGGAAGACAGCCGCTTCTACGAGCATCACGGCGTTGACCCAGTGGGGATCTTCCGTGCGGCAAGCGTGGCGCTGTTCTCCGGTCACGCATCGCAAGGGGCGAGCACCATCACCCAACAACTGGCGAGAAACTTCTTCCTGAGTCCAGAACGCACGCTAATGCGTAAAATTAAGGAAGTCTTCCTCGCAATTCGTATTGAACAGTTGCTGACGAAAGACGAGATCCTCGAGCTTTATCTGAACAAGATTTACCTCGGTTACCGCGCCTATGGTGTCGGTGCTGCGGCACAAGTCTATTTCGGTAAAACCGTCGACCAATTGACACTGAACGAAATGGCGGTGATTGCCGGGCTGCCTAAAGCCCCTTCCACCTTCAACCCGCTCTATTCAATGGATCGAGCCGTCGCGCGGCGTAACGTCGTGCTGTCGCGAATGCTGGACGAAGGGTATATCACCCGACAGCAGCTCGATGAGACACGCACCGAAGCGATTAACGCCAACTATCACGCACCGGAGATCGCCTTCTCAGCGCCATATCTCACCGAAATGGTACGTCAGGAGATGTATAACCGTTACGGCGAAAACGCTTATGAAGACGGCTATCGCATTTACACTACCATTACCCGCAAAGTGCAGCAGGCCGCACAGCAAGCCGTGCGTAATAACGTACTGGACTACGACATGCGTCACGGCTATCGCGGCCCGGCCAATGTGCTGTGGAAAGTAGGTGAATCAGCGTGGGATGACAAAAAGATTACCGATACGCTGAAGGCGCTGCCAACCTATGGTCCGCTGCTACCTGCCGCAGTCACCCGCGCCAACCCGCAGGAAGCAACAGCAATGCTGGCGGACGGAACATCTGTGACGCTGCGTATGGAAGGGATTCGCTGGGCACGGCCTTATCGCTCCGATACACAGCAGGGACCGACGCCGCGTAAAGTGACCGATGTTGTGCAAACAGGTCAGCAAATCTGGGTTCGCCAGGTGGGCGATGCCTGGTGGCTGGCACAGGTGCCGGAAGTGAACTCGGCGCTGGTATCGATCAATCCGCAAAACGGCGCAGTTATGGCGCTGGTCGGTGGTTTTGATTTCAATCAGAGCAAGTTTAACCGCGCCACCCAGGCACTGCGTCAGGTGGGTTCGAATATCAAGCCGTTCCTCTACACCGCAGCGATGGATAAAGGTCTGACGCTGGCAAGTATGCTGAACGATGTGCCAATTTCCCGCTGGGACGCAGGCGCGGGTTCTGACTGGCAGCCGAAAAACTCACCGCCGCAGTACGCCGGTCCAATCCGTTTACGTCAGGGGTTGGGCCAGTCGAAAAACGTGGTAATGGTACGCGCAATGCGAGCAATGGGCGTGGACTATGCCGCAGAGTATTTGCAACGCTTCGGCTTCCCGGCACAAAATATTGTCCACACTGAATCGCTGGCACTGGGTTCCGCTTCCTTCACGCCGTTACAGGTGGCGCGCGGGTACGCAGTGATGGCTAATGGTGGCTTCCTGGTCGACCCCTGGTTTATCAGCAAAATTGAAAACGATCAGGGCGGCGTGATTTTCGAAGCGAAACCGAAAGTAGCCTGCCCGGAATGTGATATTCCGGTGATTTACGGTGATACGCAAAAATCGAACGTGCTGGAAAACAGCGACGTTGAAGACGTGGCTATCTCTCGCGAACAGCAGAATGTTTCTGTGCCAATGCCACAACTGGAGCAGGCTAATCAGGCATTAGTGGCGAAGACTGGTGCGCCAGAATACGCACCACACGTCATCAGCACACCGCTGGCGTTCCTGATTAAGAGCGCCCTGAACACCAATATCTTTGGTGAACCTGGCTGGCAGGGCACTGGCTGGCGCGCAGGTCGTGATTTGCAACGTCATGATATCGGCGGGAAAACAGGGACGACCAACAGTTCGAAGGATGCATGGTTTTCGGGTTACGGACCGGGCGTTGTGACATCGGTATGGATTGGCTTTGATGATCACCGCCGTAATCTCGGTCACACTACGGCTTCCGGGGCGATTAAAGATCAGATCTCCGGTTACGAAGGCGGTGCGAAGAGCGCCCAGCCAGCCTGGGATGCTTATATGAAAGCCGTTCTGGAAGGTGTACCGGAACAACCGCTGACGCCGCCGCCGGGTATTGTGACGGTGAATATCGATCGCAGCACCGGGCAACTGGCCAACGGTGGTAACAGCCGCGAAGAGTATTTCATCGAAGGTACGCAGCCTACACAGCAAGCAGTATGCGAGGTAGGGACAACCATCATCGATAATGGTGAGGCTCAGGAATTGTTCTGATTAAAAAGGCGCTTCGGCGCCTTTTCAGTTTGCAGACAAAGTGCGCGTTGTTCATGCTGGATGCGGCGTGAACGCCTTATCCAGCCAACAAAATCGTCGAAACTCAATATATTGCAGGAACCACGTAGGCCTGATAAGCGTAGCGCATCAGGCAAGCTCCACGTATTTACAACCGTCCCTGCCCCTTCAACCACTCGCGCACCAGAAACAACGCGCTGACATTACGCGCTTCGTTGAAGTCAGGATCTTCGAGCAAATCCATCATATGCGTCAGTGGCCAGCGCACCTGAGGTAGTGGCTCTGGTTCATCGCCTTCCAGCGATTCAGGGTAGAGATCTTGCGCCACCACGATATTCATTTTGCTGGAAAAGTAAGACGGTGCCATGCTGAGTTTCTTCAAAAAAGTCAGATCCCTTGCGCCAAATCCCACTTCTTCTTTGAGTTCGCGGTTTGCTGCTTCATAAACACTTTCACCGGGATCAATTAATCCTTTCGAAAAACCTAATTCGTAGGATTCAGTTCCCACCGCGTATTCGCGGATCAAAATCAGGTGATCGTCCACAATCGGCACAATCATCACGGCTTCCCGGTTGGTTGGACGCATTCGTTCATAAACACGCCGCACGCCGTTGCTGAACTCCAGATCCACGCTTTCGATGGTAAACAATCGGGAACGGGCTACAGTTTCAACATTCAGAATGGTGGGTTTTTGTAATGATTTGCTCATCGTGGAATCTATGCTGTGAAATCAGCAGTTATTGTGCGATATCGGACACGCATTCGGCAATGTGAATTGCATGTTATTTACATTTACGCAACTTAATAAATAATCATTCTCAAATCAAATTAAAAGTCAATAGGTTGAAATAACTCCAGGAATTTGCTGATATTCCGCCCTCAGAGGGTTTGCTATGATCACCGGTTACTGGGATGCGCTTAATGATGCTCAAGTTCAACTCCACGCTTGCCGATAGCCAACCGCAGGATCCTATATTGTGTCTAGGATGCGACTAATCACACCTGACAAATTAAGTAAGATGGGGAAAGCATGAGCACCATTGTAATTTTTATAGCTGCTTTGCTGGCCTGCTCACTACTTGCGGGATGGCTGATAAAAGTGCGCTCCAGACGGCGTCAACTGCCCTGGACTAACGCCTTCGCTGATGCGCAAACGCGCAAACTCATGCCTGAAGAACGTAACGCCGTTGAAAATTATCTCGACAGCCTGACGCAGGTTTTGCAGGTTCCTGGTCCGACGGGCGCCAGCACGGCCCCCGTATCACTGACGCTGAACGCGGAAAGCAACAACGTCATGATGCTGACACATGCCATCACGCGTTATGGCATTTCAACCGACGATCCTAACAAATGGCGTTATTATCTCGATTCGGTGGAAGTCCACCTGCCCCCGTTCTGGGAGCAGTACATCAACGATGAAAATAGCGTTGAACTGATCCATACCGATTCGCTGCCGCTGGTTATTTCTCTCAACGGTCATACGCTGCAAGAGTACATTCAGGAAACTCGTGGCTATGCGTTGCAGCCTGTTCCGTCAACGCAGGCGTCGATTCGCGGCGAAGAAAGCGAACAAATCGAACTGCTCAATATTCGCAAAGAAACACACGAAGAGTATGCGCTTAGTCGGCCGCGCGGGCTGCGCGAAGCGTTGCTGATTGTCGCCTCCTTCCTGATGTTCTTTTTCTGCCTGATTACTCCGGATGTATTTGTCCCGTGGCTGGCTGGCGGCGCGATACTGCTGTTGGGCGCAGGTCTGTGGGGGCTATTTGCGCCACCGGCAAAATCATCCTTGCGGGAGATCCACTGTCTGCGTGGTACGCCGCGTCGTTGGGGATTGTTTGGCGAAAACGATCAGGAACAGATCAACAATATTTCGCTCGGTATTATCGACCTGGTCTATCCCGCGCACTGGCAGCCTTATATTGCGCAGGATCTGGGGCAGCAAACGGATATCGATATCTATCTTGATCGGCACGTGGTACGTCAGGGACGCTATCTTTCACTGCATGACGAAGTGAAAAACTTCCCGCTGCAACACTGGCTACGCAGTACGATTATCGCGGCGGGTTCTCTGCTGGTGCTGTTTATGCTGCTGTTCTGGGTTCCGCTGGATATGCCGCTGAAATTCACCCTCTCGTGGATGAAAGGCGCGCAGACCATTGAAGCCACCAGCGTTAAACAACTGGCAGATGCCGGAGTACGTGTAGGCGATACCTTACGTCTTAGCGGTACAGGGATGTGTAATATCCGCACTTCTGGCACCTGGAGCGCGAAAACCAATTCACCGTTTTTGCCATTTGACTGCTCGCAGATCATCTGGAATGACGCCCGTTCATTGCCATTACCGGAATCTGAACTGGTCAACAAGGCCACGGCACTGACCGAGGCAGTAAACCGCCAGTTGCACCCGAAACCGGATGATGAATCTCGCGTCAGCGCCACATTGCGTTCAGCAATTCAGAAATCCGGCATGGTACTGCTCGATGACTTTGGCGACATCGTGCTGAAAACCGCCGATCTCTGTGCTGCCAAAGATGATTGTGTTCGGTTGAAAAATGCGCTGGTGAATCTCGGCAACAGTAAGGACTGGGACGCACTGGTAAAACGCGCTAACGCTGGAAAACTCGACGGCGTGAATGTATTACTCCGCCCGGTGAGCGCGGAATCACTCGATAACCTGGTGGAAACCTCCACAGCACCATTCATTACTCATGAAACGGCGCGAGCCGCGCAATCACTGAATAGCCCGGCACCGGGAGGATTCCTGATTGTCAGCGACGAAGGCAGCGATTTTGTTGATCAGCCCTGGCCTTCGGCATCACTTTACGACTACCCGCCGCAAGAACAGTGGAACGCTTTCCAGAAACTGGCGCAAATGCTGATGCATACACCGTTTAACGCCGAAGGCATCGTCACCAATATTTTTACCGATGCCAACGGCACGCAGCATATCGGCTTGCACCCCATCCCGGATCGCTCCGGCCTGTGGCGCTATCTGGGCACGACATTGCTGTTGCTGACGATGCTGGGCAGTGCCATCTATAATGGCGTACAGGCCTGGCGTCGTTATCACCGTCATCGTACTCGCATGATGGAAATTCAGGCCTATTATGAAAGCTGCCTGAATCCACAACTGATCACCCCTTCAGAAAGCCTTATCGAATAACACGTTTGCGCGGCAGGTTATGCTACCCTGTCGCGCAAATGGCTTCACTCTGGAGATTTCCCTCATGCATATCAACATTGCCTGGCAGGACGTAGATACCGTTCTGCTGGATATGGACGGCACGTTGCTCGACCTCGCCTTCGATAACTATTTCTGGCAAAAGCTGGTGCCTGAAACCTGGGGCGCGAAAAACGGGGTCACGCCACAGGAAGCGATGGAATATATGCGCCAGCAATATCACGACGTGCAGCATACGCTAAACTGGTACTGTCTTGATTACTGGAGTGAACAACTGGGTCTGGATATCTGTGCGATGACCACCGAGATGAGACCGCGCGCCGTACTGCGTGAAGATACTATTCCGTTTCTTGAGGCACTTAAAGCCAGCGGTAAGCAGCGAATTTTGCTCACCAACGCACATCCGCACAACCTGGCGGTAAAACTTGAGCATACCGGTCTTGACGCACACCTTGATTTATTACTTTCCACCCACACATTTGGTTATCCGAAAGAGGATCAGCGGTTATGGCATGCGGTGGCCGAAGCTACGGGTCTGAAAGCTGAAAGAACGCTGTTTATTGATGACAGCGAAGCAATTCTCGATGCTGCCGCGCAATTTGGTATTCGTTACTGCCTCGGCGTCACTAATCCCGACTCAGGGATTGCTGAAAAACAGTATCAGCGCCATCCGTCACTGAATGACTACCGCCGCCTGATCCCCTCGCTAATGTGAAGGAGACGCCATGAAAGAAAAACCTGCTGTTGAGGTTCGACTGGATAAATGGCTATGGGCCGCCCGTTTTTACAAAACCCGCGCGCTGGCTCGTGAAATGATCGAAGGCGGTAAGGTGCATTACAACGGGCAGCGCAGCAAGCCGAGTAAAGTCGTCGAACTGAATGCCACGCTCACTCTGCGCCAGGGAAATGACGAACGAACGGTGATTGTAAAGGCGATTACTGAACAGCGTCGCCCCGCCAGCGAGGCAGTCTTGCTGTATGAAGAGACTGCGGAAAGTGTAGAGAAACGCGAAAAAATGGCGCTGGCACGTAAACTTAATGCCTTAACCATGCCGCACCCGGATCGACGCCCGGACAAAAAAGAGCGCCGCGACCTGTTACGATTTAAACACGGCGACAGTGAATAACTGTCACCTGCAAGAGAGATGATTATGCCGCAACATGACCAATTACATCGCTATCTGTTTGAAAACTTTGCCGTGCGCGGCGAACTGGTAACCGTTTCGGAAACCCTGCAACAGATCCTTGAGAATCACGATTATCCGCAGCCCGTTAAAAACGTGCTGGCAGAACTGCTGGTTGCGACCAGCCTGTTAACCGCTACGCTGAAGTTTGATGGTGATATCACCGTACAGCTGCAAGGCGACGGTCCGATGAATCTGGCGGTTATCAACGGTAACAACAACCAGCAGATGCGCGGCGTGGCGCGCGTACAGGGCGAAATTCCGGAAAATGCCGACCTGAAAACGCTGGTCGGTAATGGTTATGTGGTGATCACCATTACCCCGAGCGAAGGCGAACGCTATCAGGGCGTGGTTGGTCTGGAAGGTGATACCCTGGCGGCCTGCCTGGAAGATTACTTTATGCGTTCTGAACAGCTTCCGACGCGCCTGTTTATTCGCACCGGCAACGTAGATGGTAAGCCCGCCGCTGGCGGTATGTTGTTACAGGTAATGCCTGCGCAAAATGCCCAGCAGGACGACTTCGACCACCTGGCGACGCTAACCGAAACCATCAAAACCGAAGAGTTGCTGACTTTGCCGGCAAATGAAGTGTTGTGGCGTTTGTACCACGAAGAAGAGGTGACGGTTTACGATCCGCAGGATGTGGAGTTCAAATGCACCTGCTCACGTGAGCGTTGCGCCGATGCGCTGAAAACGCTGCCGGATGAAGAAGTGGATAGCATCCTGGCGGAAGATGGCGAAATTGACATGCATTGTGATTACTGCGGTAACCACTATCTGTTCAATGCGATGGATATTGCCGAGATCCGCAACAACGCGTCACCGGCAGATCCGCAGGTTCATTAATTAGTTTTTCCGGCAGAGATAACTCTGCCGGATTTCATGACGAAATTGCCTGATGCGCTGCGTTTATCAGGCCTACGGTATAAATCGCAAGTTATTGTGGGTCAGCTAAGGCACCGCATCTGACAAAAATCAGATGCGCGTTGTCACTCATTCAGATTCACCTCCAGCGTTTCACCATCCACCGTAAGATTGCGCCACGTTTTAGGCTTCGTTCCCAGTTTTCTTTCCTTCGCGGCAGTGAGTAATTTCTCTTTCGTTATTTCGCGCGGAAGTAAACTCATCGTGAGCTCTTGCCATTCTTTCCCGGTGGGGTCAATGCCATAGACGATGACTCTTTCATCATTAAAGGCAAACAGGAGCCGCTCCGTCTGACCATCACTATTTAGATCTCTCTCGACCAGTACGCAAGCATCCTTTTCAATACAGGTCATCACGTTATAGCGTTCTTTGATTAAGGCCGACCAGAATGTCGCATCCGGTTTGCCAGAACCAGGGGCAATTAACACGTTATCGGCTAATGCTTTTTCCGATACCTGCTGCTGAAGATGTTGCTTCCCATCAAACGCCATCAGCAGATCCCGTCTGCGTTTCGGGTCTTTCATAAACCCGGCATCGCTTTTCAGCGACTCAAGCGCCGCACGGCCATAGCGACCGCTCTGTTCGAGCATGTAGATACTTACCTGGTCTGGCGTGTTTTGGCCGCTCTGATAACGTGCCATATGACTGTTCACGCTAATGCGCATACTGTCCAGTACCGGCGAATTAAGAAGCACCAGTATCACCAGCACCAATAACGAAACCGCAAGGTTCACTTTGCCCTGAAGAACAAGGGGATTTTGCCCTTTACGCCAGACAATACTGACAAAATATCCCAGAGACCAAACCAGTAACACCACCACAGCCAACACGCCATGCAAGCGTTCGGCAGTCCAGCCGTACTGCGCGACCCGCAGCCATAACGCCCAGGCGGCAACGAACACATACAATGGGGCGACCAGCAGAGCGGTTTGAATCAGGCAACGCAACGGCCCCGTCCAGGGAAGTGACGCTTTTTGCGGATCGCCGACAATGGACATTAAGAGCAATTGCAAAAAGGCCAGCGTCAAAAGCAACCCGGCAGCGGAAATGTGGCGAGAAATCGCGTTCAGGCCCGCAAACGGTAGGGTGATAATAAACATCAGCGTCAACAATGACACCAACGGCAGTAAACCTGTGGAGATTAACGTGAACAGCTTTTGAATGGAGTCGATTAAACGCAACTGTGTCCGCGCGAGGATCACCGCCAGTGCGGTAACCAGACCTGACGTAAGGTAAATAAACCAGTCGGTTGCAAAAAAGAGCGTTTTAAAAAACGTGATGCCAACGAGTTTAAATAACTCACTCCACAGTAAAAGCACCAGCCACGTCAGGCCACTGGTGATAAAAATCACCAGTAATATAAGTACGTTATGCCATACCGACTGGTAAAAATAGCTATAGCGGGTACTGTCATTACGCTCACGCAGACTCTGTTGTATCCACGGCAGCAACATCATTCCCATCAGCAGCAGATAACACCCAAAATCCCAAAGCGCCTTTTCCGCTCTCCAGGGACTCATGCCATCAATTTGCCACTTCAGCCAGCCGCTCATCCCGAGAGTGGCAATCAACACCATCGCCAGCCATCCCCAAAGTCGCTTCTGTTTGAAGGACACTACAGAAAATAACAAAACGGATGAAAGCGCCACGGTCGCAGGTACGCCATAAACTATCCAACTGTTATTTTTACCAGCGAGCCAGGAGATCAGCAGGTAGCAAACTAATCCCTGGAGTAATCCGGTAACAACCATTCCCCTGCGTGTTGCGGGTGAAAGCTCAACGTTTTCCATGTTGGTTATCCAGAATCAAAAGGAGAGGTAATTATCGCATCCAGGCTGGACTAATTTGTTTTTCTCAGAAAGTAATCAAAAAAAGTTAGCGTGGTGAATCGATACTTTACTCGTTGAATTTGCATCAATTTCACTCAGGAATGCGATTACACTCGCAACATTCTCGCCATATAAACCAAGTTTTAACCTTTTAAGAACATTTTCCACACCTAAAATGCTATTTCTGCGATAATAGCTACCGTTTCGTGACAGGAATCACGGAGTTTTGTCAAATATGAATTTCTCCAGATACGTAAATCTATGAGCCTTGTCGCGGTTAACACCCCCAAAAAGACTTTACTATTCAGGCAATACATATTGGCTAAGGAGCAGTGAAATGCGCGTTAACAATGGTTTGACCCCGCAAGAACTCGAGGCTTATGGTATCAGTGACGTACATGATATCGTTTACAACCCAAGCTACGACCTGCTGTATCAGGAAGAGCTCGATCCGAGCCTGACCGGTTATGAGCGCGGGGTGTTAACTAATCTGGGCGCCGTTGCCGTCGATACCGGAATCTTCACCGGCCGTTCACCAAAAGATAAGTATATCGTCCGTGACGATACCACTCGCGATACCTTCTGGTGGGCAGACAAAGGCAAAGGTAAGAACGACAACAAACCTCTCTCCCCTGAAACCTGGCAACATCTGAAAGGCCTGGTAACCAAACAGCTTTCCGGCAAACGTCTGTTCGTTGTAGACGCATTCTGTGGCGCTAACCCGGATACTCGTCTTTCCGTTCGGTTCATCACCGAAGTGGCCTGGCAGGCGCATTTCGTCAAAAACATGTTTATTCGCCCAAGCGATGAAGAGCTGGCAGGTTTCAAACCTGATTTTATCGTCATGAACGGCGCGAAGTGCACCAATCCGCAGTGGAAAGAACAGGGTCTGAACTCCGAAAACTTCGTGGCGTTTAACCTGACCGAGCGCATGCAGCTGATTGGCGGCACCTGGTACGGCGGCGAAATGAAGAAAGGGATGTTCTCGATGATGAACTACCTGCTGCCGCTGAAAGGCATTGCCTCCATGCACTGCTCCGCCAACGTTGGCGAGAAAGGCGACGTTGCAGTGTTCTTCGGCCTTTCTGGCACGGGTAAAACCACCCTTTCCACCGACCCGAAACGCCGTCTGATTGGCGATGACGAACACGGCTGGGACGATGACGGCGTGTTTAACTTCGAAGGCGGCTGCTACGCGAAAACCATCAAGCTGTCGAAAGAAGCGGAACCCGAAATCTACAACGCTATCCGTCGCGATGCGCTGCTGGAAAACGTCACCGTGCGTGAAGATGGCACTATCGACTTTGACGATGGTTCAAAAACCGAGAACACCCGCGTTTCTTATCCGATCTATCACATCGAAAACATCGTTAAGCCGGTCTCCAAAGCAGGCCACGCAACTAAAGTTATCTTCCTGACCGCAGATGCTTTCGGCGTATTGCCGCCGGTTTCTCGTCTGACTGCCGATCAAACTCAGTACCACTTCCTCTCTGGCTTCACCGCCAAACTGGCCGGTACTGAACGCGGCATCACCGAACCGACGCCAACCTTCTCCGCCTGCTTCGGCGCGGCGTTCCTGTCGCTGCACCCGACTCAGTACGCAGAAGTGCTGGTGAAACGTATGCAGGCGGCGGGCGCGCAGGCGTATCTGGTTAACACCGGCTGGAACGGCACTGGCAAACGTATCTCCATTAAAGATACCCGCGCCATTATCGACGCTATTCTGAATGGTTCGCTGGATAACGCAGAAACCTTCACTCTGCCGATGTTTAACCTGGCGATCCCGACAGAACTGCCGGGCGTTGACACGAAGATCCTCGATCCGCGTAACACTTACGCCTCTCCGGAACAATGGCAGGAAAAAGCTGAAACGCTGGCGAAACTGTTTATCGACAACTTCGATAAATATACCGACACCCCTGCGGGTGCTGCGCTGGTAGCGGCTGGTCCGAAGCTGTAATGGTTTGAAGCTGGAGAATATCTATCCAGTATCTTATAGAAAGCAAAACGGGAGGCACCTTCGCCTCCCGTTTTATTTACCCTTCTTTTGTCGCACCCTGCGCCCGCGTTACCGGCAATGGCAGCCAGGCGCGAATGGAAAGCCCGCCCCGCTCGCTGGTGCCAAGTTCCAGCATCCCGTTATGGTTATCGATAATCCGCTGCACAATCGCCAGCCCTAAGCCAGTGCCACTGATAGTGCGCGCACTGTCACCACGGACAAACGGCTGGAACAGGTGCTTACGCTGCTCCGGTTCAATCCCTGGGCCGTCATCTTCCACCTGGAACCAGGCGCGATTCGGCTCCGTTCCACTGCTGACTTTAATCCAGCCATTGCCGTAGCGGGCGGCGTTCACTACCATATTCGCCACCGCGCGTTTGATCGACAGAGGGTGCATTTTCACCTCAATGCTGCCCGGCTCAAGCGCGGTATCAATTTCCCGCTCATAGCCACTTTCGGCGGCAATCACTTCACCAAGCACAGCGTTAAGATCCGCCAGTTCCATCGGCATCTCCTGCCCGGTGCGCAGGTAGTCGATAAATTGCTCAATAATGGCGTTGCACTCTTCGATATCTTTATTGATCGATTCTGCCAGGTAGCCATCCTGCTCGCTCATCATCTCAGTCGCCAGGCGAATACGCGTCAGCGGCGTGCGCAGGTCGTGGCTTACCCCTGCCATCAGCAATGTGCGGTCATCTGCCAGTTGCTTAACGCCTGCCGCCATATGGTTGAAGGCGCGGGTAACCGAACGCACCTCCGAAGCGCCATATTCACGCAGCGGCGGCGGAATAATCCCCTTACCCACCTGCAAAGCAGCATGTTCGAGATCGACTAAGGGTCGGTTCTGAATACGAATAAATAGCCACGCGCCGCCTATTGCTAACAGCATTATCGCCAGCGTATAGCGGAACAGCGGGGAGAAATCGCCCTGATGAATTTCGGTCAGCGGCACACGTACCCAGATATTGGGCGACAGCCAGGTTTTCAGCCAGACGACAGGCGAACTTTTGTTGACCTCGACGCGGACTTCCGTCGGGCCGCCAAGCTGCTGCGCCATCTGATGGCTTAAGAATTCGTAATGTTGCGCCCAACGCAGCCCGGCCTCTTCAGCGGCTTCATTGGAGTAGAGAGAGATCCCCAGCTCACGGTAGATCTCCCGACGGAAAGCGGGAGGCACAACCAACTGCGTGCCGTCCTCCAGTTGCAGTTTGTCGGTCATCAGCATACGCACTTCGTAAGCGAGGACTTTATTAAACTGCTGGAGGCTCGGCAAAATCGCGAAGTTCAGCACCACCAGATAAGTCGTCACCAGGCTGACAAACAGCAAGGTGACGATGAGCAATAACGTGCGGGCAAATGAACTTCGTGGCGAGAAGCGCAATCGCCTCATGCTTTAGAACCGTCCGGCACGAAGACGTAGCCCAGACCCCAGACGGTCTGAATGTAACGTGGATGTGCCGGATCTTCTTCCACCATGCGGCGCAGACGCGAGATCTGCACGTCGATGGAGCGTTCCATTGCAGAATATTCACGGCCACGGGCAAGGTTCATCAGCTTATCGCGGGACAGCGGCTCACGCGGATGGCTGACCAGCGCCTTCAGTACCGCAAATTCACCGCTGGTGAGCGGCATCGGCTCATCTTCGCGGAACATTTCACGCGTACCGAGGTTTAGTTTGAACTTACCAAAAGCAATTACTGCTTCTTCCTGTGACGGCGCGCCCGGCAGTTCGTTCGCCTGACGACGCAGCACTGCACGAATACGAGCCAGCAGCTCGCGCGGGTTAAACGGTTTTGGAATATAGTCGTCAGCGCCAATCTCCAGGCCAACGATACGGTCTACTTCTTCCCCTTTCGCCGTCACCATAATGATCGGCATCGGGTTACTCTGGCTACGAAGACGTCGGCAAATCGACAAGCCATCTTCACCAGGTAACATCAAATCCAGTACCATAAGATGGAAAGATTCACGAGTCAGCAGGCGATCCATCTGTTCTGCATTAGCGACGCTTCGAACCTGGAAGCCTTGTTCGGTGAGATAACGCTCCAGCAGCGCGCGCAGGCGCATGTCGTCATCGACCACCAGAATCTTGTAGTTCTCTTGCATTCTTTGTACTCCCAAAGGTTCGCAACAATTTGTAAGCGTGTATTCTTAAAAAAGCTTACGTTCGTCACCAGCAAAATCTGGTATGAATTTCAGCCTAAATTGTTACAAAGCATATTAAACAGCAGCTTAAGTATACAATTTATTCGGCGAAACATTATTGATTCTGTTGATATGATCACGTTATACCCAATGTGCGCATTATCAAACAGACAAAGGGAATCAACGAGATGAAAACGCCCCTGGTTACCCGGGAAGGGTATGAAAAACTCAAACAAGAGCTAAATTATCTCTGGCGTGAAGAACGCCCGGAGGTCACAAAAAAGGTGACCTGGGCTGCAAGTCTGGGCGACCGCAGTGAAAATGCTGACTATCAGTATAATAAAAAGCGCCTGCGTGAAATCGACCGTCGCGTGCGCTATCTCACTAAATGCATGGAAAATCTCAAAATCGTCGATTATTCCCCGCAACAGGAAGGCAAGGTCTTCTTTGGCGCTTGGGTAGAGATTGAAAACGACGATGGCGTGACTCACCGTTTTAGAATTGTCGGCTACGATGAAATTTTTGGTCGTAAAGATTACATCTCTATCGATTCCCCGATGGCTCGCGCATTGCTGAAAAAAGAAGTGGGTGATCTGGCGGTGGTGAATACGCCTGCCGGGGAAGCGAGCTGGTATGTTAATGCCATCGAGTACGTGAAACCGTAAGGAAGAGTCTTAACCTCCAGCCTTTGGCTGGCATTTTTGCCAGCCAGTCCGTATAACTATCCCCTGATTTTTGATCCGAAAAGATGAACTCAAACCATGATGAATGATTCGTTCTGCCGCATTATTGCGGGTGAAATTCAGGCGCGCCCGGAACAGGTTGAAGCCGCCGTTCGCCTGCTTGACGAAGGGAATACCGTGCCGTTTATCGCACGTTATCGTAAGGAAATCACCGGCGGTCTGGATGACACGCAGTTGCGTAATCTGGAAACGCGTCTGAGCTACCTGCGCGAGCTGGAAGAGAGACGTCAGGCGATCCTCAAGTCCATTTCTGAGCAAGGTAAACTCACCGATGAGCTGGCGAATGCCATCAACGCCACCTTAAGCAAAACCGAACTCGAAGACCTCTATCTGCCCTACAAACCTAAACGTCGCACCCGTGGGCAAATCGCCATTGAAGCAGGTCTTGAGCCGTTGGCTGACCTGCTGTGGAACGATCCGTCACATACGCCGGAAGTCGCCGCCGCACAATATGTTGATGCCGATAAAGGCGTGGCAGATACCAAAGCCGCGCTGGACGGCGCGCGCTACATTCTGATGGAACGTTTTGCCGAAGATGCCGCTCTCCT
Source organism: Escherichia sp. MOD1-EC6819 (assembly GCF_002965765.1). Classification (NCBI taxonomy): domain Bacteria; kingdom Pseudomonadati; phylum Pseudomonadota; class Gammaproteobacteria; order Enterobacterales; family Enterobacteriaceae; genus Escherichia; species Escherichia sp. MOD1-EC6819. The sequence continues at coordinate 67,134 of NZ_PTRG01000011.1, forward strand.
GGCGAAAGTGCGTGATTATCTGTGGAAGAACGCGCATTTGGTTTCTACGGTGGTGAGCGGTAAAGAAGAGGAAGGGGCAAAATTCCGCGACTATTTCGATCATCACGAACCGCTGTCAACGGTGCCTTCTCACCGCGCACTGGCGATGTTTCGTGGTCGTAACGAAGGCATACTCCAACTTTTGCTGAATGCCGATCCACAGTTCGATGAGCCGCCGAAAGAGAGCTACTGCGAGCAAATCATCATGGATCATCTCGGCCTGCGCCTGAACAATGCCCCGGCGGATAGCTGGCGTAAAGGCGTGGTGAGCTGGACATGGCGCATCAAGGTACTGATGCACCTGGAAACCGAACTGATGGGCACCGTGCGCGAACGTGCGGAAGATGAAGCGATTAACGTCTTTGCCCGTAACCTGCACGATCTGCTGATGGCAGCCCCCGCTGGACTGCGTGCGACGATGGGGCTCGATCCGGGTCTGCGCACCGGGGTAAAAGTCGCGGTGGTCGATGCAACTGGCAAGCTGGTGGCGACCGACACCATTTATCCGCACACCGGGCAAGCCGCAAAAGCAGCGATGACCGTTGCTGCGCTGTGTGAAAAACATAACGTTGAACTGGTAGCAATTGGTAACGGTACGGCTTCCCGCGAAACCGAGCGTTTCTATCTCGACGTGCAGAAGCAGTTCCCGAAAGTAACGGCGCAGAAAGTGATCGTCAGCGAAGCAGGCGCATCGGTTTACTCGGCTTCCGAGCTGGCAGCGCAGGAGTTCCCGGAGCTCGATGTTTCGCTGCGTGGCGCAGTGTCTATCGCCCGTCGTTTGCAGGATCCGCTGGCAGAACTGGTGAAAATCGATCCGAAATCTATCGGCGTGGGTCAGTATCAGCATGATGTTAGCCAGTCGCAGCTGGCTCGCAAACTGGACGCAGTGGTGGAAGACTGCGTTAACGCCGTTGGCGTTGATCTCAACACCGCTTCCGTTCCGCTGTTAACCCGCGTGGCGGGCCTGACGCGCATGATGGCGCAAAACATAGTTGCCTGGCGTGACGAGAACGGTCAGTTCCAGAACCGTCAGCAACTGTTAAAAGTGAGCCGCTTGGGGCCAAAAGCCTTTGAGCAGTGCGCGGGCTTCCTGCGTATTAACCACGGTGATAACCCGCTTGACGCTTCTACCGTTCACCCGGAAGCCTATCCGGTGGTTGAACGTATTCTGGCGGCAACACAGCAGGCGCTGAAAGATCTGATGGGTAACAGCAGCGAACTGCGTAACCTGAAAGCCTCTGACTTTACCGATGAGAAATTCGGTGTGCCGACGGTAACCGACATCATCAAAGAGCTGGAAAAACCGGGCCGCGACCCGCGTCCGGAATTTAAAACCGCTCAGTTTGCCGATGGCGTCGAGACAATGAACGATCTGCAACCGGGCATGATCCTCGAAGGCGCAGTCACCAACGTCACTAACTTTGGCGCGTTTGTCGATATCGGGGTGCATCAGGACGGCCTGGTTCACATCTCTTCATTGTCGAACAAGTTTGTGGAAGATCCGCATACCGTGGTGAAAGCGGGCGACATTGTGAAGGTGAAAGTGCTGGAAGTCGATCTTCAGCGTAAACGTATCGCCCTGACCATGCGTCTGGACGAGCAGCCAGGTGAAACCAACGCCCGTCGCGGCAGCGGTAACGATCGCCCGCAAAACAACCGCCCGGCAGCCAAACCGCGCGGTCGTGAAGCGCAGACAGCCGGTAACAGTGCGATGATGGATGCGCTGGCAGCGGCAATGGGTAAAAAGCGTTAAACACTATGACTGGCCTACGGTTCAGCTTTGCACGGGTTCGTAGGCCAGATAAGGCGTTCACGCCGCATCTGGCAATAAACGCCTTAACTGACATAAAAGTGCCGGAGAACATCTCCGGCATTTGAGATTGCTGACAAACTCGCTTACGGGTCAAAACAGGCACAACTTTCCCCCCTCTCCCTAGCCCTCTCCCCGATGGAGCGAGGGGACCGTCCGTGCACTTGCCTGGCTCCGGTATTTTTATTCCACAGCCAAAACCACAATATATTCCGCTAATATTTATCACATCATTAACAATTAAAACCTTAATTAAACATCAAGCCGCCCTAATAATTCGTCACTCGAATTTTATTTTGCCCCAGATATAACCTTGAGCCATATCAACATTGAGTCAGATTATTATCTAAACCAACATTCGCACACATTTTAAGTATTGCTGATAGAAACCATTCTCATTATCATTGTACTGTTGATTATTTAATCTCTCCTTCGTTGGCAAATCATCTGGTCTCATGTCGCTGTCAAACGCCCCATGAGGTAGTTATCCAGTTAATGAGAAACAAGTAGGCACCTATGCAATACACTCCAGATACTGCGTGGAAAATCACTGGCTTTTCCCGTGAAATCAGCCCGGCATATCGTCAGAAGCTGCTTTCTCTTGGCATGTTACCTGGCTCCTCTTTTAATGTGGTGCGCGTCGCTCCACTCGGTGATCCCATTCATATCGAAACTCGCCGTGTGAGCCTGGTATTACGCAAAAAAGATCTGGCCTTATTAGAAGTGGAAGCGGTTTCCTGTTAATACGGTGAGAATAACAATGAAAAAATTAACCATTGGCTTAATTGGTAATCCAAATTCTGGCAAGACAACCTTATTTAACCAGCTCACCGGCGCACGTCAGCGTGTAGGAAACTGGGCTGGCGTTACCGTCGAACGTAAAGAGGGTCAGTTCTCCACCACCGATCATCAGGTCACCCTGGTTGACCTGCCCGGCACCTATTCTCTGACCACCATCTCATCGCAAACTTCGCTTGATGAGCAAATCGCCTGTCACTACATTTTGAGTGGCGACGCCGATCTGCTGATTAACGTGGTGGATGCGTCTAACCTTGAGCGTAACCTGTACCTGACGCTGCAACTGCTGGAACTCGGCATTCCCTGCATCGTGGCGCTGAACATGCTCGACATTGCCGAGAAGCAAAATATTCGCATTGAAATTGATGCGCTGTCGGCACGTCTTGGCTGCCCGGTGATCCCGCTGGTTTCCACGCGTGGTCGCGGTATTGAAGCCCTGAAACTGGCAATTGACCGCTATAAAGCCAACGAGAATGTAGAACTGGTGCATTACGCACAGCCGCTAATCAATGAAGCCGATGCGCTGGCGAAAGTGATGCCGTCAGACATCCCGCTGAAACATCGCCGCTGGCTGGGTCTGCAAATGCTGGAAGGCGATATCTACAGCCGCGCCTACGCCGGTGAAGCGTCGCAGCATCTGGATGCAGCCCTCGCCCGTCTGCGTAATGAGATGGACGATCCGGCGCTGCACATTGCCGATGCGCGTTACCAGTGTATTGCTGCCATCTGCGATGTGGTGAGCAATACCCTGACGGCAGAACCCAGCCGTTTCACCACGGCAGTAGATAAAATCGTGCTCAACCGATTCCTCGGTCTGCCAATTTTCCTCTTTGTGATGTATCTGATGTTCCTGCTGGCTATCAACATCGGCGGGGCATTACAGCCGCTGTTTGACGTCGGTTCCGTGGCACTCTTTGTGCATGGTATTCAGTGGATTGGCTACACGCTCCACTTCCCTGACTGGCTGACGATCTTCCTCGCCCAGGGGCTGGGTGGCGGTATTAACACCGTTCTGCCACTGGTGCCGCAGATCGGCATGATGTACCTGTTCCTCTCCTTCCTCGAGGACTCCGGGTATATGGCGAGAGCGGCATTTGTGATGGACCGTCTGATGCAAGCGTTGGGTCTGCCAGGGAAATCCTTTGTGCCGTTGATCGTTGGCTTCGGTTGTAACGTACCGTCGGTGATGGGTGCGCGCACTCTTGATGCTCCGCGTGAACGTCTGATGACTATCATGATGGCGCCATTTATGTCCTGCGGTGCTCGTCTGGCAATCTTCGCAGTATTTGCTGCCGCGTTCTTCGGGCAGAATGGCGCGCTGGCTGTGTTCTCACTGTATGTCATCGGTATTGTGATGGCGGTACTGACGGGTCTGATGCTCAAATACACCATTATGCGCGGTGAAGCGACGCCGTTTGTCATGGAGCTACCGGTCTATCACGTACCACACATTAAGAGTCTGATTATCCAGACCTGGCAGCGTTTGAAAGGCTTCGTTCTGCGCGCCGGTAAAGTGATTATCATCGTCAGCATTTTCCTGAGCGCATTCAACAGCTTCTCGCTGAGTGGGAAAATCGTCGATAACATCAACGACTCGGCGCTGGCCTCTGTCAGCCGCGTGATCACTCCAGTCTTCAAGCCGATTGGCGTGCATGAAGATAACTGGCAGGCAACGGTTGGACTGTTTACTGGCGCAATGGCGAAAGAAGTGGTGGTGGGTACTCTCAACACCCTCTATACCGCAGAAAACATTCAGGACGAAGAGTTCAATCCGGCGGAATTTAACCTCGGTGAAGAGCTGTTCAGCGCGGTAGATGAAACCTGGCAGAGCCTGAAAGACACCTTCAGCCTTAGCGTACTGATGAACCCAATTGAAGCCAGCAAAGGCGACGGCGAAATGGGTACTGGGGCAATGGGCGTGATGGATGAGAAATTCGGTAGCGCGGCGGCTGCTTACAGCTATCTGATATTCGTCCTGCTGTATGTACCTTGCATTTCGGTGATGGGTGCCATTGCCCGTGAATCAAGCCGTGGCTGGATGGGCTTCTCCATCCTGTGGGGGCTAAATATCGCTTACTCGCTGGCAACATTGTTCTATCAGGTCGCCAGCTACAGCCAGCACCCAACTTACAGCCTGGTGTGCATTCTGGCGGTTGTCCTGTTTAACATCGTGGTTATTGGCCTGCTGCGCCGCGCGCGTAGTCGAGTCGATATCGAACTACTGGCAAGCCGCAAAACGGTAAGCAGTTGCTGCGCAGCCAGCACCACTGGCGATTGCCACTAAGGACACGGCAATGGCTTCGCTCATTCAGGTGCGTGATTTGCTGGCGTTACGGGGTCGTATGGAAGCGACCCAGATCAGCCAGACGCTGAACACCCCGCAGCCGATGATTAACGCTATGTTGCAACAGCTGGAAAATATGGGCAAAGCGGTACGGATTCAGGAAGAACCTGATGGCTGCCTCTCTGGCAGTTGTAAAAGCTGCCCGGAAGGAAAAGCCTGTCTGCGTGAGTGGTGGATGCTGCGTTAACCTTGTTTCATCGTTCGTTTTGAAAAGCCCGGTATGCATTAGCTACCGGGCTTTTTTGCGTGCGGCTTTCCATAAAAATGCAACTCTTGCAGCATGGAGTAAGTTCCTCTGAAAGCGTCTCGCAGGGATGAAAACTTGCTGATGCACAGCCGTGGAGTGGCGCGTAAAGTCGCGGCATTCAAAAAAACAGGTGAAGGAACGCCATGAGCAAAAAACAGAGTTCCACCCCACACGATGGCTGTTCAAACTCTTTTTACGCCAACCGGACACGGCACGCGATTTTCTTGCGTTCCATTTACCGGCACCCATCCACGCGCTCTGTGATATGAAAACCCTCAAGCTGGAGTCGAGCAGCTTTATCGATGACGATCTGCGTGAAAGCTATTCCGACGTGCTGTGGTCGGTGAAAACGGAGCAAGGGCCAGGATATATCTATTGCCTGATTGAACATCAAAGCACCTCAAACAGACTGATCGCATTTCGCATGATGCGTTATGCCATTGCCGCAATGCAAAACCACCTTGATGCAGGATACAAAACGTTGCCGATGGTCGTACCGTTGTTGTTTTACCACGGCATTGAAAGCCCCTATCCCTATTCGCTGTGTTGGCTGGATTGTTTCGCCGATCCCAAACTGGCAAGGCAGCTTTATGCCTCGGCATTTCCGCTGATTGATGTCACCGTCATGCCTGATGATGAAATCATGCAGCACCGACGCATGGCGCTGCTGGAGTTAATTCAAAAACATATACGCCAACGCGACCTGATGGGGCTGATAGAGCAAATGGCTTGCTTATTAAGTAGTGGGTACGCTAATGACAGACAAATCAAAGGGCTGTTTAATTACATACTACAAACTGGCGATGCGGTACGTTTTAACGATTTTATCGACGGCGTTGCCGAACGTTCACCGAAACACAAGGAAAGTTTAATGACTATTGCGGAAAGATTGCGGCAGGAAGGGTTTCAGAACGGTATACGTACCAACGCCCTAAATATTGCCAAAACCATGCTGGATGCCGGAGTCTCTCTTGAGGACGTTCTGCGATTTACCAGCCTGACGGTTGAAGACCTTGCTGAAATAGATCATCAATAACGTAAAGGATGGTTTTAATGACAGATGCAGAAAGAGAATATCTTATTAGTTACCTGATTAGTTATTTATTGGGTCGACGCCTGGAAGCCCTGGATATCGCCAAAAGAATGCTGTAATCCGGAGTCCCTCTTGCAGATATCATGCGCTTTACCGGGGTGTCAGAAGAAGAGTTGGCTGCGGCGAGTCAGGAAAGTTCTGTCTCGCCATTTCTAAAGCCACCTACACCCTCTGCTTCAACGCTACCAGCTGCTGACAAAACTCGTCTGGATGCGAAATAAACGGCGCATGAGCCGCTTTGGCGAAGATATATGATTCGCTGTGCGGCCAGAGTTCATCCAGCATCGGCACTACTTTGCGCGGCACCAGACCGTCGAGATAACCATACAATCGCAAAAACGGCATTGGTACATTTTGCAGCGGATAACGAAGATCGACCGTTTTCAGGATTTCCAGCCCACCATTGAGCACGTCAACCTCCGGCATCGGTAATGCCAGAACGGTTTTCTTCAGCGCCCGCGCATCCTGGCGCGCCGTTTCTGTCCCCATGGTTTGCAACGCAAGGAAACGCTCCACCGTACGCTGAAAATCTTCACTTAGCTGCTGCTGGAAACCCGCCAGCACATCCGGTTTTATCCCCGGCCACCCACCACGGGCACTAAAACATGGCGACGATGCTACAGTGACCAGCGCCTGAACACGCTCGGGATAGGTTAATGCAATCTGACTTGCCACCAGCCCGCCCAGGCTCCAGCCTAACCAAATGGCTTTATCCGGTGCCTGTTGCAGCACGACATCAGCCATGTCAGCAAGCGACATCGCACCAAATCCCTGACTGCGCCCGAAGCCAGGCAGATCAACAAGATGTAACGTAAAATGCGAGCTAAGTTCCTCGTCAATGCAACGCCACACTTCGGCATTCAGTCCCCATCCGTGCAGCAGCACAAGATGAACATTCCCCTGACCTTTGGTCTGCCACCAGATGTTATTCATCCGCTATTGTTCTCTTTTCACTTACAAGGATGAACATATGCTAACAGTACCGGGATTATGCTGGCTATGCCGAATGCCGCTGGCGCTAGGTCATTGGGGGATTTGTTCGGTCTGCTCCCGCGCCGCACGTACAGATAAAATGCTATGCCCGCAATGTGGATTACCAGCTACACACTCGTATCTCCCCTGTGGTCGTTGCCTGCAAAAACCACCGCCGTGGCAAAGACTGGTAACCATCGCCAATTATGCGCCGCCGTTAAGCCCGCTCATCCACCAGCTTAAGTTTTCCCGCCGCAGTGAAATCGCCAGTGCGCTAGCACGTTTGTTACTGTTGGAAGTCTTACACGCCCGTCGCACCAGCGAATTACATCTGCCGGATCGCATCGTCAGTGTCCCGCTATGGCGGCATCGCCACTGGCGTCGGGGATTTAATCAGAGCGATTTGCTGTGTCAGCCGTTATCACGCTGGTTGCACTGCCAATGGGATAGCGAAGCCGTCACACGAACAAGAGCCACTGCGCCCCAGCATTTTCTCAACGCCCGCCTGCGCAAGCGCAACCTGAAAAATGCCTTTCGCCTTGAATTGCCCGTGCAAGGTCTCCATATGGTGATTGTGGATGATGTCGTTACCACCGGAAGTACCGTCGCAGAGATTGCGCAGTTGCTTTTACGCAATGGTGCGGCGACTGTCCAGGTCTGGTGCCTTTGTCGAACCTTGTAGAGCCTCGATGATGGGCGTATTATAACCAACTAAAATAGTCAACTATTAGGCCATTACTATGATCCGTATTTCCGATGCTGCACAAGCGCACTTTGCCAAACTGCTGGCAAACCAGGAAGAAGGGACACAAATCCGCGTATTTGTGATTAACCCTGGCACACCTAACGCTGAATGTGGCGTTTCTTATTGTCCGCCTGACGCTGTAGAAGCCACCGACACCGCCCTGAAATTTGACCTGCTGACCGCGTATGTTGATGAGTTAAGCGCACCATACCTGGAAGATGCAGAGATCGACTTTGTTACCGACCAACTGGGTTCCCAGCTAACGCTGAAAGCACCGAACGCCAAAATGCGTAAAGTGGCTGACGATGCCCCGCTAATGGAGCGCGTGGAGTATATGCTGCAATCGCAGATTAACCCGCAGCTTGCCGGTCACGGTGGTCGCGTTTCGCTGATGGAAATCACCGAAGACGGTTACGCCATTCTACAATTTGGCGGCGGCTGTAACGGTTGTTCCATGGTCGACGTAACGCTGAAAGAAGGGATCGAAAAGCAGTTGCTGAACGAATTCCCGGAGTTGAAAGGTGTGCGCGATCTCACCGAACACCAGCGCGGCGAACACTCTTACTACTAAGTTATCCCCTCTTTTGTAGATTGCCCGATGCGACGCTAAAGCGTCTTATCGGGCTTTCGTTGTTCTTATGGCGCAGCTTTACTCCATCCCCTTCGTCTCCCCACGATAATATGACCAACCTCTCATAATTTAAATTTACCCCGCTCTGGTGATTCTCAAGCGCATTATGTTACCCGTATCATTCTCATGGGCACCAAACACACTCATAACATCTGACTACACTAATACGTTTTAGGGGTCATCAGCCGTGGTGCCGTTATATCTCTGTTCCCAGTTGGGACAATCAGGATTTGTCGTCAGAAACCTGACGTTACCCATAACAAATTAAAGGCCAGGTAAATCATGCCATTAGTCATTGTTGCTATCGGTGTAATCTTGTTATTACTCCTGATGATCCGCTTCAAAATGAACGGCTTCATCGCTCTCGTCCTCGTGGCGCTTGCTGTTGGATTAATGCAAGGGATGCCGCTGGATAAAGTTATTGGCTCTATCAAAGCCGGTGTCGGCGGGACGCTCGGTAGCCTTGCCCTGATCATGGGGTTTGGTGCGATGCTGGGCAAAATGCTGGCAGACTGTGGCGGCGCACAACGTATCGCCACCACGCTGATTGCCAAATTTGGTAAAAAACACATCCAGTGGGCAGTGGTATTAACCGGTTTTACCGTCGGTTTTGCCCTGTTCTATGAAGTAGGCTTCGTGCTGATGCTGCCGCTGGTATTCACCATCGCCGCTGCTGCAAATATCCCGCTGCTGTATGTTGGTGTACCAATGGCAGCGGCACTGTCTGTTACCCACGGCTTCCTGCCGCCGCATCCGGGTCCGACTGCGATTGCCACCATCTTCCAGGCCGATATGGGTAAAACCCTGCTGTACGGTACTATTCTGGCAATCCCGACCGTGATTCTCGCCGGTCCGGTTTACGCTCGCGTGTTGAAAGGTATCGATAAGCCGATCCCGGAAGGTCTGTACAGCGCGAAAACCTTCAGCGAAGAAGAGATGCCGAGCTTTGGCGTCAGCGTCTGGACCTCTCTGGTGCCGGTAGTGCTGATGGCGATGCGTGCGATTGCCGAAATGATTCTGCCGAAAGGTCACGCTTTCCTGCCGGTAGCCGAGTTCCTCGGTGACCCGGTAATGGCAACGCTGATTGCCGTACTGATCGCGATGTTCACCTTTGGTCTGAACCGTGGTCGTTCGATGGATCAGATTAACGACACGCTGGTTTCTTCAATCAAAATCATCGCGATGATGCTGCTAATCATCGGTGGTGGCGGTGCGTTCAAGCAGGTGCTGGTAGACAGCGGCGTGGACAAATACATTGCTTCCATGATGCACGAAACCAACATTTCTCCGCTGCTGATGGCGTGGTCTATTGCCGCAGTGCTGCGTATCGCGCTGGGTTCTGCAACCGTTGCGGCAATCACTGCGGGGGGTATCGCGGCACCGCTGATTGCAACGACAGGTGTTAGCCCGGAGCTGATGGTTATTGCGGTTGGTTCCGGTAGTGTGATTTTCTCTCACGTGAACGATCCGGGCTTCTGGCTGTTCAAAGAGTACTTTAACCTGACTATCGGCGAGACCATCAAATCCTGGTCGATGCTGGAAACCATTATCTCAGTGTGCGGTCTGGTAGGCTGTCTGCTGCTGAATATGGTGATTTGATAATACTGACTGCCGGATATGGCGTGAATGCCTTATCCGGCTGCTCTAATGAGTAGGCCGGATAAGACGCATCAAGCGTCGCATCCGGCATCAACCGCACTCTACTGCTTCTTCGCTGCCACTCTGCGCCGTCTGTCCAAATCCTTCAGCAACTTGTTCACGCCATCATCGGCAAACATCGACTCAAGCGTTGCGGAGAGTTTGCGCCGCCAGTTTTTATACTGGTAACTGGTGCCGGGAATATTTACCGGGTCCGCCATATCCAGCCAGTCTTCTGGCTGTAGTCCTAACAGGGCACTGTTACTGTCAGCGATATAACGTTGCAAGCCTCGATTAAGCGTCGGCGTCATCGACATTAGTGATGCCTTATGCCCGGCACGTTTTGGCAGACAGCCATATTTATGCAGCGCATCCAACAGCCCTTGCTTCGCCAGTTCGCGATCCTGATACAAACCGCGCAGCACCACTTCATCCGGGTACAGCCCCAGTGTTTTGCCCAGCGTTAAATCCCCGCTCTCCCAGTAACCACGCAGCGTAGGCAGATCGTGTGTTGCCGCGACCGCCATCGACTGCTCCGGATACGCTTTTGGTGCGCGGAACGTCTTCTCGTGATCGCTTTCGAAATAGAGCACTTTGTAGGAGTAAACACCGCTACTGCGCAGCTTACCGACAATCTCTACCGGCACCGTACCAAGATCCTCGCCAATCACCATGCAGCGATGGCGTTTACTTTCCAGCGCCAGAATAGCGAGCAGATCATCCACCGGATAGTGGACATATGCCCCTTGATCCGCCGTTTCGCCATACGGTATCCACCACAAACGCAGCATCGACATTACATGGTCGATACGCAGCGCACCGCAGTTTTGCATGTTCGCGCGCAGTAGTTCGATAAAAGGTTCATAGGCGCGCGCGGTGATGATATGCGGATCCATCGGCGGCAATCCCCAGTTCTGCCCCAACGGGCCGAGGATATCCGGCGGCGCGCCAACCGACGCTTTCAGGCAATACAGTTCACGGTCGCACCAGGTTTCTGCCCCACCTTCCGCTACGCCAACCGCCAGATCACGGTACAAGCCAATCGGCATTTCATAGCCCTGGCTTATCTCCCAGCAGGCGGCAAACTGGCAGTAAGCCAGCCACTGCAACCAGAGATAAAAATCGACGTCATCACGATGTTCTTCGCAGAACTGACGCACTTCTGGTGAATCCACATTCTGGTACGCCTGCGGCCATGCTGGCCAACCCCAGCGCATTTCGTCCTCTTTAACTTGCTGTGCATGTAGCGCGTCAAACGCTGCCTGCCAGAACAAGCTATCGCCCTGCTCTGCAACAAACTGGCGAAACGCCGCCATCTGCTCATCATCACGTTGCGCGAAACCGTTCCACGCCATCCGCAATGCTGTCATTTTTAAGGCAGTAACCGTAGAGTAATCGACCCAGTCAGCATCCCGCGCCTGTTGCAGCGTCTGTTGCGTGGTCGGCATCTGCCACCAGGCCTGTGCCTCTTCGCTAAGATGGAAATCTTCGACGGCGTTAACGTCGATATAAACCACATTCAGCCAGCGGCGCGATGACGGACTATACGGGCTGGCGCTTTCAGGGTTTGCCGGATAGAGCGCATGAATCGGGTTCAGGCCGATGAAAGACCCGCCGCGTTTCGCCACATCCACCAGCATCGCTTTAAGATCGCCAAAATCCCCAATACCCCAGTTTTTTTCCGATCGCAGCGTATAAAGCTGAACGCAGGCACCCCACAGCTTTTGTTTATTCAGCAACGCCTGCGGTTCGTAACAGCGTTTCGGGGCGACAATCACCCGGCAATGTGCGCGCTGGTCATCCTGGGTAAGCGTCAGCGTGTGATAACCTTCCGGCAGCTTCGTCGGTAGATTAAACGCTTTGCCCCCCGTTACATGGCCTTTGTACTGCGTTCCTTCTTCGGTGGTCAGCAGCCAGCTATATTCGCCGCTGCCTTCTACCGCCATCGACATTTTTTTGCCGCTGGTATAAACCATGACATTCGGGACTGGCGTTACCGCCACTTTCGTGGCGGTACTTCGATGCATCGCGTCAAGCAAACGCCGTTTGGTTTCGGCGCCAATCGACTGCGGTTTACCGTGGGCATTGATGTAATTGGGGCTGATCCCCGCCGCCAGCGCGGCATTATCCAGACGTTTGCTTTCCATCGAGCTTCCTTAGCGTTTTGCCTGCCAGATACGAGCCTGATAATCGCGAATAGAGCGATCCGAGCTAAACATACCGCAGCGGGCGGTATTGAGGATCGCCGCGCGAGTCCAGGCCTCCTGGTCGCGGTACAGCACATCCACCTGCTTTTGTGCCTCTACATAGGCTGCGAAATCCGCCATCACCAGATACGGATCGCCGCCTTGTTTGCCGATACTGTGCAGCATCTGGTCGAAGGCATGTTTATCACCGTCGCTGTATTTACCGCTTTCCAGCTCTTTCAATACGGCGTCCAGAACCTTATCTTTCTTCCGCCATTTCACCGGGTCGTAGCCTTTGGCCAGAATTGCCTTCACTTGTTCCACGGTATGACCAAAAATAAAGATGTTCTCTTCACCGACCTTTTCGGCAATTTCAACGTTCGCACCATCCAGCGTACCCACGGTTAACGCGCCGTTGAGCGCCAGTTTCATGTTGCCAGTGCCGGAAGCTTCTTTCCCTGCCGTGGAGATCTGCTCGGAGATATCCGCCGCTGGGATCAGTTTTTCCGCTGCTGAGACACAATAATCCGGCAGGAACACCACCTTCAGTTTGTCGCCAACCTGCGGATCGTTGTTGATCACATCAGCCACTTTATTGATCGCAAAGATAATATTCTTCGCCAGGTAGTAGCCCGGCGCCGCTTTCGCGCCGAACAGGAATACGCGCGGTACGCGGTCGGCCTGCGGGTTCTCGCGAATTTCTTTATACAGCGCCAGAATATGCAGCAGATTCAGGTGCTGGCGTTTGTACTCATGCAGACGTTTGATCTGAATATCAAAAATCGCCTGCGGATTGATCTCAATACCGGTACGAGATTTCACAAACTCCGCCAGACGAACCTTATTCGCCTGTTTGATCTCGCGATATTGCTGACGGAATTTCGCGTCATCGGCGAATTTTTCCAGATGGATCAGTTGATCCAGATCGTTAACCCACTCTTTCTTCAGTGATTTATCCAGCAGCGCCGCCAGTGCCGGGTTGCACTGTTTGATCCAGCGACGTGGGGTAATGCCGTTAGTGACGTTATGGAATTTGTTCGGCCACAGCTGATGGTATTCAGGGAACAAGTCTTTCACTACCAGATCCGAGTGCAACGCTGCCACACCGTTCACCGCAAAGCCGCTTACCACACACATATTGGCCATGCGAACCTGTTTGTCATACACAACTGCCAGCTTTGCCCACACCGCTTTATCGCCCGGCCAGGTTTTTTCCACCAGTTTCTTAAAGCGGTTGTTGATTTCGTTGATTATCTGCATATGGCGCGGCAGCAGGGCTTTTACCAGTTTCTCATCCCAGCATTCCAGAGCTTCTGGCATCAAAGTATGGTTGGTGTAAGCGAAAGTTTTGCTGGTGATTGCCCAGGCGTCATCCCAGCTCATCTGGTGCTCATCGATCAGCACGCGCAGCAGTTCTGGAATAGCGATAGTCGGGTGGGTATCGTTCAGTTGAATAACTTCATACTCTGCCAGTTCGTGCAGTTTACGCCCCGCCAGATGATGGCGACGCAGAATATCCGCCACCGAACAGGCGCACTGGAAGTATTGCTGCATCAGGCGCAGCTTTTTACCCGCAGTGTGGTTGTCGTTTGGATAGAGGACTTTGGTCAGTTTTTCAGCGTTGATGCCTTGTTGTTCGGCACGCAGGAAGTCACCGTCATTAAATTTGGTGAGATTGAACGGATGAGCATGAGTCGCCTGCCACAAACGCAGCGGCTGTGCTACACCGTTGTGGTAGCCCAACACTGGAAGATCCCACGCTTGCCCGGTAATGGTAAATTCCGGTTCCCAGCGCCCCTCTTTCGTCACTTTGCCGCCGATGCCCACCTGCACATCCAGAGCTTCGTTATGACTAAACCATGGGTAGCTACCGCGATGCCAGTCGTCTGGCGCTTCAGACTGTTTACCATCGACAAAGGATTGACGGAATAAACCATACTGATAGTTAAGACCATAACCAGTGGCAGACTGCCCGACAGTCGCCATTGAGTCGAGGAAACACGCAGCCAGACGCCCCAGGCCACCGTTACCCAGCGCCGGGTCAATCTCTTCTTCTAACAGGTCAGTCAGGTTGATGTCATAAGGTTTCAGTGAATCCTGAACAGCCTGATACCAGCCGAGGTTTAACAGGTTGTTGCCCGTCAGACGCCCAATCAAAAACTCCATTGAGATGTAGTTAACATGGCGCTGATTCGCCGCCGGTTTAACGAAAGGCTGGGCTCGCAGCATTTCCGCCAGGGCTTCACTCACTGCCAACCACCACTGGCGAGGGGTCATCTCAGCCGCAGAAGTTAAACCATAACGCTGCCACTGGCGTGACAGGGCTTCCTGAAATTGCTTTTCATTAAAAATGGGTTGTGACATAGGAGTTCCAGTTTTCTTAGATATTAAACACAACGTTATCGTTAGTTTGCCAGGCTCCATGTTGACCTTCCTCATCCTACGGGGGATTAGGCGGGGAGGAGTGACGGGGATGAGCAAGAAAATGTGATCACGACCACTTAAAGGTAGTGCAATCAACTGCAAAAGTATCAGCTCAGTGCCAGAGAGCGCAGAAATCCTGCTATTAACAGTAAGAAATGGCCGTTGCGTATTATCAAAAAGCGGAAAGTAACTCTATAAATTAAGTAAAGCGGCGAAATAGTTTCAGCAATGAAATATCCATTGAGGGTCATCTCACTCTTAATAGATTTATTAAGATCAAGTTTTTAGATAGACCTTTCATCAGGAATTAAGGCGGTATCGTTGCTTTAATAAGGCTTTTGAACTGAAAGAAAACACCCTAAAATCCAGTATCCACGCTGCATTTGCGTTGTTTTAAGACGGAGTATTAATAAAGATTTGGAATTGTGACAGAGTGCAAATTCAGACACATAAAAAATCGTCATCGCTTGCATTGCACAGTTTTCTGACCGAACTTATAACTATTAATTACGAAGCGCAAAAAAAATAATATTTCCTCAATTTCCACAGTGAAGTGATTAACTATGCTGATTCCGTCAAAATTAAGTCGTCCGGTTCGACTCGACCATACTGTGGTTCGTGAGCGCCTGTTGGCTAAACTTTCCGGCGCGAACAACTTCAGGCTGGTGCTAATCACAAGTCCTGCGGGTTACGGAAAGACAACGCTCATATCCCAATGGGCGGCAGGAAAAAACGATTTGGGCTGGTACTCGCTTGATGAAGGCGATAACCAGCAAGAACGTTTCGCCAGCTATCTGATCGCCGCCGTGCAACAGGCAACCAGCGGTCACTGCGCCATCAGTGAAACAATGACGCAAAAACGGCAATATGCCAGTCTGACGTCACTATTTGCCCAGCTTTTCATCGAACTGGCGGAATGGCATAGTCCACTTTACCTGGTAATCGATGATTACCATTTGATCACCAATCCGGTGATCCACGAATCAATGCGCTTCTTCATTCGCCATCAACCAGAAAATCTCACTCTGGTGGTGCTGTCACGCAACCTTCCGCAGTTGGGCATTGCCAATCTGCGCGTGCGTGACCAACTATTGGAAATTGGCAGCCAGCAACTGACATTTACCCATCAGGAAGCGAAACAGTTCTTTGATTGCCGTCTGTCATCGCCGATTGAAGCCGCAGAAAGCAGCCGGATTTGCGATGACGTGTCCGGCTGGGCGACGGCGTTGCAGCTAATTGCGCTTTCAGCAAAGCAAAATACCCACTCAGCTCATAAATCAGCGCGTCGTCTGGCGGGCATCAATGCCAGTCATCTTTCTGATTATCTGGTCGATGAGGTGTTAGATAACGTTGATCTGGCCACTCGTCATTTCCTGCTAAAAAGCGCCATTTTGCGCTCGATGAATGATGCGCTAATCACCCGCGTGACCGGCGAAGAAAACGGGCAAATGCGTCTTGAGGAGATTGAGCGTCAGGGGCTGTTTTTGCAACGGATGGATGATACTGGCGAATGGTTCAGCTATCACCCGCTGTTTGGCAACTTCCTGCGCCAACGCTGCCAGTGGGAACTGGCGGCGGAATTGCCGGAAATCCACCGCGCCGCCGCAGAAAGCTGGATGGCGCAAGGTTTTCCCAGCGAAGCCATTCATCATGCGCTGGCGGCAGGCGACGCTTTGATGCTACGCGATATTCTGCTGAATCACGCCTGGAGTTTGTTCAACCACAGCGAACTGTCGCTGCTGGAAGAGTCGCTTAAAGCCCTGCCGTGGGACAGCCTGTTGGAAAATCCACAACTAGTGTTGTTGCAGGCCTGGTTGATGCAAAGTCAGCATCGCTACGGTGAAGTAAATACCCTGCTGGCACGAGCCGAACACGAGATCCAGGGTATCAGGGAAGGCACCATGCACGCAGAATTTAACGCTCTGCGCGCCCAGGTCGCCATTAACGATGGTAATCCGGAAGAAGCCGAACGACTGGCAAAACTGGCACTGGAAGAACTGCCTCCGGGCTGGTTCTACAGCCGCATTGTCGCGACCTCTGTACTTGGCGAAGTGTTGCACTGTAAAGGTGAACTAACTCGCTCGCTGGCGCTTATGCAGCAAACCGAGCAAATGGCGCGCCAGCATGATGTCTGGCACTACGCCTTGTGGAGTTTAATCCAGCAAAGCGAAATTCTGTTTGCCCAGGGGTTCCTGCAAACTGCGTGGGAAACGCAGGAAAAAGCGTTCCAGTTGATTAACGAACAGCATCTGGAACAGTTGCCGATGCATGAGTTTCTGGTACGCATCCGTGCGCAACTGTTATGGGCATGGGCACGGCTGGATGAAGCCGAAGCGTCGGCGCGTAGCGGGATCGAAGTTTTATCTTCTTATCAGCCTCAGCAACAGCTTCAGTGCCTGGCAATGTTAATTCAATGCTCGCTGGCTCGTGGCGATCTGGATAACGCCCGCAGCCAACTTAACCGCCTGGAAAACCTGCTGGGGAATGGCAAATATCACAGCGACTGGATCTCTAACGCCAACAAAGTTCGGGTGATTTACTGGCAAATGACTGGCGACAAAGCCGCCGCTGCCAACTGGTTGCGTCACACGGCCAAACCGGAGTTTGCGAACAACCACTTCCTGCAAGGCCAATGGCGCAACATTGCCCGTGCACAAATTTTGCTGGGCGAGTTTGAGCCTGCGGAAATTGTCCTCGAAGAACTCAACGAAAATGCCCGCAGTCTGCGGCTGATGAGCGACCTAAACCGCAACCTGCTGTTACTCAATCAGTTGTACTGGCAGGCCGGACGTAAAAGCGACGCTCAGCGCGTGTTGCTGGACGCATTAAAACTGGCGAATCGCACCGGATTTATCAGTCATTTTGTCATCGAAGGCGAAGCGATGGCGCAGCAGTTACGCCAGCTGATTCAACTCAATACGCTGCCGGAACTGGAACAGCATCGTGCGCAGCGTATTCTGCGAGAAATCAATCAACATCATCGGCATAAATTCGCCCATTTCGATGAGAATTTCGTTGAACGTCTGCTAAATCATCCGGAAGTGCCAGAACTGATCCGCACCAGTCCGTTGACCCAACGTGAATGGCAGGTCCTGGGGCTGATTTACTCCGGTTACAGCAATGAGCAAATTGCGGGCGAACTGGAAGTGGCGGCGACCACCATCAAGACGCATATCCGCAATCTGTACCAAAAACTCGGTGTCGCCCACCGTCAGGCTGCCGTGCAGCACGCGCAGAAACTGCTGAAGATGATGGGTTATGGGGTGTGAGTTTAGCCGGATAATGCGTCGGATCCGGCTTACATCTTTACATCATTCAATGCTAACCCGCGTTACGTCATCTGTTTCAGCCAGAGTAAACCGTACCGGCAAGAAACGCTCCACCACCGCGATATTGGTCAGCAGATGGCATGAGGGATGGGCAACCGTAAATTCTCCCGCGCCCGCCAGCGCCATCGGTAGCACCAGTTGGTCGGCGAGATATTCCCCCACCGCCGCCGGGCTTGCCAGGTAGCGTTTCACCTCTTTCACTAACTGTGCCGCGACCACCTCGGCACTGACGCGCTTTTCACCGACGACAAAAAAGCGTTCAGTGATATTTTCACTTTCGACTTCCAGCGAGACGGTATTACCCGGCCCCTGGTCGCGCGGCAGGCTATGAATATTCTGTTCATGCAGGGAAAAACTACCCGCCAGTGTAGCGATTTCACGCTCAGCAACATGGCGCGGCACACCAGCCAGTAGCACCTCTCCATGCATATGCACAATGTTCCCGCGCTCGCCAAGTTGCAAGGTGTTAAACGATGCCACCGGCGAGACTTCCGTTGCCACCACACCGCCTCCGGCAGGGTAAAAACCGTGGCGTAACAGCGTGGTTTGCTGATGAATTCCCATTTTCGCCAGCAGCGGCTCCAGCACCCGGCGGATAAAATCCGCAGGCGGGGCCGACGGGTTATCGGTGCCGCCACTTACTTCAACACGCGAAGGTCCATCGGCAAACCACAGCGCGGGCAGCACCGTTTGCAGCACCAGCGTACAACTTCCTGCGCTACCGATAGCAAAGCGGTAATCGCCGCCGCGCACGGTGCCGGGCCGGAAGACCAGACGCTGCGACCCCAGCTCCACGCCTTCCACCGTTGCCCCACAAACTTCCGCCGCCGCTTTTACCGCGGTTAGATGCTGGCGCAACAGCCCCGGTTTCGCCCGCCCGGCACGAATGCCGGTGATGGTAAATGGCTTGCCGGTTATCATCGACAGACTCAACGCCGAGCGCAGGATCTGCCCGCCGCCCTCTCCCTGTGCGCCATCCAGCGCAATCATCCTTTTCATCATTTATCCTTTTACGCACACCACCTGACGCAGGGTGTAGATAACTTCCACCAGATCGCTTTGTGCCGCCATCACCGCATCAATATCTTTATACGCCATCGGGATTTCGTCGATCACTTCGGCATCTTTACGGCATTCCACATGCGCGGTGGCACGAATTTGATCTTCCACGCTGAACAGTTTTTTCGCTTTAGTACGGCTCATAACCCGCCCGGCACCGTGGCTGCACGAACAGAACGACTCTTCATTTCCCAGCCCACGGACGATAAAGCTTTTCGCTCCCATCGAACCGGGAATAATTCCATATTGACCAGCACGCGCAGACACCGCGCCTTTACGCGTCACGTAGATCTCTTCACCAAAGTGCTGTTCTTTTTGCACATAGTTGTGGTGACAGCTGATCTCTTCCATCGCCAGCGTTTGTGGCTGTCTGACCGTTTTCTGCGTAATGCTCTGCAACGCCGTAACCACGTTTTCCATCATCGCATCACGGTTAAGGCTGGCAAAAAGCTGCGCCCAGGCCACAGCTTTCAGGTAATCATCAAAGTATTCCGTGCCTTCCATAAAGTACGCCAGATCACGCGACGGCAACGTCTCAAGCGTTTCCTGCATCTCTTTTTGCGCCAGATCGATAAAGTAAGTCCCGATGGCGTTACCAATTCCGCGTGAACCGGAGTGCAACATAATCCACACCTGGTCCGACTCATCAAGGCAGATTTCAATAAAGTGGTTACCCGTTCCCAGCGTTCCCAGGTGTTTATAGTTGTTAGTGTTAAGGAAACGCGGATATTTTTGCGTTAACCACTGATAACCGGCTTCAAGCTCAGCCCATTTCGCATCGACGTTAACAGGCGGGTTTTCCCATGCGCCTTTATCACGTTTACAACGCCCGGTAGTACGCCCGTGCGGCACGGCAGTTTCAATGGCCTGACGCAGTTCCGCCAGGTTTTCCGGCAGATCTGCCGCCGTTAACGCGGTACGCAGTGCGTTCATTCCACAACCGATATCCACGCCCACCGCTGCAGGAATAATCGCCCCTTTGGTCGGGATCACGCTACCAATGGTGGAACCTTTACCCAGGTGCACGTCAGGCATTACCGCAATATGTTTGAAAATAAACGGCATCTTCGCCGTATTAATAAGTTGCTGACGCGCATCGGCTTCTACCGGCACGCCTTTGGTCCACATTTTTACCGGGGCATTTTCAGTGGTCAGTAATTCGTAATTCATTTTGTTTTTCTCTTTTCATTGTTTGCTGTCCTGATAATTGCAACCGTCGTGCCAGAAAATTAAATAAGCAGATTAATTTTTTTATTCATTGTTTTAAAAAAGATTATATCTTTACGTCCGTAACCGGAGATTTCCCGCAAAGCCGATTTACCGATAATGAAATATCGTCTTTTATAAGGATATCTAAGATGCGTAAAACAGTGGCTTTTGGCTTTGTCGGTACCGTACTGGATTATGCCGGACGCGGCAGTCAGCGCTGGTCAAAATGGCGTCCGACACTCTGTTTATGCCAGCAAGAATCGTTGGTCATCGATCGACTGGAATTATTGCACGACGCCCGCTCGCGCTCGCTATTTGAAACGCTTAAACGCGATATCGCCAGCGTTTCGCCAGAAACAGAAGTGCTGAGCGTTGAGATTGAACTGCATAACCCGTGGGATTTCGAAGAGGTTTACGCCTGCCTGCATGATTTCGCCCGTGGTTACGAGTTTCAGCCAGAAAAAGAAGACTATTTAATTCACATCACCACCGGCACCCACGTCGCGCAGATTTGCTGGTTTCTGCTGGCGGAAGCGCGTTACCTGCCCGCCCGGTTGATACAATCTTCACCTCCGCGCAAAAAAGAACAGCCGCGCGGCGCAGGTGAAGTGACGATTATCGATCTCGATTTAAGCCGTTATAACGCCATCGCCAGCCGCTTTGCCGAGGAACGCCAGCAAACGCTTGATTTTCTTAAGTCCGGCATTGCCACGCGTAACCCCCTCTTCAACCGCATGATTGAGCAGATTGAAAAAGTGGCGATTAAATCCCGCGCACCGATCCTGCTTAACGGCCCGACCGGCGCGGGTAAGTCGTTTCTGGCACGACGAATTTTCGAATTAAAACAGGCGCGGCATCAGTTTAGCGGCGCGTTTGTGGAAGTGAACTGCGCCACCTTGCGTGGCGATACCGCCATGTCGACGCTGTTTGGTCATGTAAAAGGCGCGTTTACCGGGGCGCGGGAATCTCGTGAAGGTTTATTACGTAGCGCCAACGGCGGAATGTTGTTTCTTGATGAGATTGGCGAACTGGGCGCAGACGAACAGGCAATGCTGCTAAAAGCCATTGAAGAGAAAACCTTTTACCCATTTGGCAGCGATCGCCAGGTGAACAGTGATTTTCAGCTTATCGCCGGAACGGTGCGCGATTTGCGCCAGCTGGTTGCCGAAGGCAAATTTCGCGAAGATCTGTACGCGCGGATCAATCTCTGGACCTTCACCCTGCCGGGTCTACGCCAGCGCCAGGAAGATATTGAACCGAACCTGGATTATGAAGTGGAGCGCCACGCCACACTCACTGGTGACAGCGTGCGTTTTAACACCGAAGCGCGGCGTGCCTGGTTGGCTTTTGCGACCTCTCCCCAGGCGACATGGCGCGGTAACTTTCGCGAACTTTCTGCCAGCGTCACGCGGATGGCCACCTTTGCCACTAGCGGACGCATCACTCTGGACGTGGTTGAAGATGAGATAAACCGTCTGCGCTATAACTGGCAGGAGAGCCGCCCCTCCGCGCTTACGACTTTGCTGGGCGCAGAGGCAGAAAACATCGATCTCTTCGACCGTATGCAACTGGAATACGTTATCGCTATCTGCCGCCAGGCAAAGTCGCTTTCCGCAGCCGGACGCCAGCTTTTTGACGTTTCGCGCCAGGGCAAAGCCAGCGTCAATGACGCGGATCGGCTACGCAAATACCTGGCGCGTTTTGGTCTGACGTGGGAAGCCGTGCAGGATCAGCACAGCTCCAGTTGAATATGGTGGTCCGTCAGCACCTGCATCACGCTTACTGGCGGCGGGGCGTCGGTGTAGACGGCATCTACCATGCTGATGCTGCCCATATTGACCATCGCGTTACGCCCAAATTTCGAGTGATCGACAACCAGCATAACGTGGCGCGAGTTCTCAATAATGGCGCGTTTGGTGCGAACTTCGTGGTAATCGAACTCCAGCAGCGAGCCGTCGCTATCGATGCCGCTGATCCCCAGAATACCGAAATCAAGGCGGAACTGGGAGATAAAATCGAGCGTCGCTTCGCCTATGATCCCACCATCGCGGCTACGTAATTCGCCACCGGCGAGAATAATACGAAAATCTTCTTTTACCATCAACGTGTTAGCGACGTTGAGATTGTTGGTGACAATGCGCAAATTGCTGTGATTAAGCAGCGCGTGCGCCACCGCTTCCGGGGTGGTGCCGATATCGATAAACAGCGTCGAGCCGTTGGGGATTTGCTCCGCCACTTTGCGGGCAATACGCTCTTTTTCTTCGGTCTGGGTGGCTTTGCGATCGTGCCACGGCGTGTTAACCGAACTGGAAGGTAGCGCCGCGCCGCCATGATGGCGCAGGATCAGGTTTTGCTCCGCCAGCTCGTTGAGGTCGCGACGAATAGTCTGCGGGCTGACGGAGAAATGCTCTACCAGCTCTTCGGTACTGACATAACCCTGCTGTTTAACCAGTTCGATAATACCGTTGTGACGTTGTGTTTGTTTCATTTATAAATCCCTGGAATTATTTTCGTTTTCGCGCATTGAGCGAATCAACAAAAGCCATCGCTAAACCCACGGCTAACCCGGCGATGTGTGCTCCGTTCGCCATCGACATCCCAAACAAATCAAACCATCCGGCGACAATCCAGATCAGCGCAAAGATAATTAACCCACGTTGCAGGTAAATGCCACTTTGCGGATCGCGTTCGCCACGTAGCCAGACGTAGCCCATCAGCGCATACACCACGCCAGAAAGCCCGCCAAACCACGGCCCGCTGAATTTTTGCTGCACATAGCCGCTTAACAGGGCGCTAATGAGAGTAATGACAATTAGCTTACCGCTACCGAGGCGTTTTTCCACCGCACCGCCGAGATACCACCACCAGAGCAGGTTAAAGAGGATATGCATCAGCGAGAAGTGCATTAACGCGTGGGTGAAGTAACGCCAGAACTCAAATTTCAGTGTTGGATCGAATGGCCAGGCCAGCCATAACATCACTTCCTGATCGCCGAGAATTTGCATGGCAATAAACACCACCACGCAGGCGATCATCATCACCCAGGTGACCGGACCTGCGCGTTCACGCAAGGCGGCAAAGAAAGGATAACGGCGGTAATGCAGGCCACTGCCGGTATGGCCCGCCTGCCAGCTGGCCGCCAGATAACGCGGATCTGCCGGGTTTTCGAGAAAACGCGCCAGCTCCGCCCGCACGCGCTCGGCCTGGGACTCATCCGCCAGCCAGACATCGCTTTGGTTATGTTGTTGAATCGTGAGGATAACACCCTGCGTCGCCATGTAATCAACAAACGCCTGCGCCACGCGGGGGTTAGCAAAAGAGGTAATCATCAACATCGTTGCTGTCGCTTATTCCACACAAAAGGGGACAGTATAAAGCGTTACGCGCCGTACGCCACCTCTGCGGGAAACTGACGCTGCCAGGCTTCAAAGCCGCCGTCAATGCTATAGACCACATCGTAGCCCTGTTGCAGCAGATACTGCGCCGCGCCTTTGCTGCTATTGCCGTGATAACACATCACCATCACCGGAGTGTCAAAGTCGTTATCACGCATAAACGTGCCAAGCGTGTCGTTAGTTAAATGGAAAGCCTGCACCGCATGCCCCATTGCGAAACTCTGTGGATCGCGAATATCGACCAGCACCGCCTCTTTTTCCTGCAACTTCTGGTGCGCGTCGGCAACGTTAATACATTCGAACTGATCCATGCGTCTCTCTTTCTTTACAAACAAGTGGGCAAATTTACCGCACAGTTTACGTCGAAGTGGCAGATAAACGCCATAATGTTATACATATCACTCTAAAATGTTTTTTCAATGTTACCCAAAGCGCGATTCTTTGCTAATATGTTCGATAACGAACATTTATGAGCTTTAACGAAAGTGAATGAGGGCAGCATGGAAACCAAAGATCTGATTGTGATAGGTGGCGGCATCAATGGTGCTGGTATCGCGGCAGACGCCGCTGGACGCGGTTTATCCGTGCTGATGCTGGAGGCGCAGGATCTCGCTTGTGCGACCTCTTCCGCCAGTTCAAAACTCATTCACGGTGGCCTGCGCTACCTTGAGCACTATGAATTCCGCCTGGTCAGCGAGGCGCTGGCTGAACGTGAAGTGCTACTGAAAATGGCCCCGCATATCGCCTTCCCGATGCGTTTTCGCCTGCCGCATCGTCCGCATCTGCGCCCGGCGTGGATGATTCGGATTGGTCTGTTTATGTACGATCATCTGGGTAAACGCACCAGCCTGCCGGGATCAACCGGTTTGCGTTTTGGCGCAAATTCAGTGTTAAAACCGGAAATTAAGCGCGGATTCGAATATTCCGACTGTTGGGTAGACGACGCCCGTCTGGTACTCGCCAACGCCCAGATGGTGGTGCGTAAAGGCGGTGAAGTGCTTACCCGGACTCGTGCCACTTCTGCTCGCCGCGAAAACGGCCTGTGGATTGTGGAAGCGGAAGATATCGATACCGGCAAAAAATTCACCTGGCAGGCGCGCGGCCTGGTTAATGCTACCGGCCCGTGGGTGAAACAGTTCTTCGACGACGGGATGCATCTGCCTTCGCCTTATGGCATTCGCCTGATCAAAGGCAGCCATATTGTGGTGCCGCGTGTGCATACCCAGAAGCAAGCCTACATTCTGCAAAACGAAGATAAACGTATTGTGTTCGTGATCCCGTGGATGGACGAGTTTTCCATCATCGGCACCACCGATGTGGAATACAAAGGCGATCCAAAAGCAGTGAAGATTGAAGAGAGTGAAATCAATTACCTGCTGAAAGTGTATAACGCGCACTTTAAAAAACAGTTAAGCCGGGACGATATCGTCTGGACCTACTCCGGCGTGCGCCCGCTGTGTGATGATGAGTCCGATTCGCCGCAGGCTATCACTCGTGATTACACCCTTGATATCCATGATGAAAACGGCAAAGCCCCGCTGCTGTCGGTATTCGGCGGTAAGCTGACCACCTACCGCAAACTGGCGGAACACGCGCTGGAAAAACTGACGCCATATTATCAGGGCATTGGTCCGGCGTGGACGAAAGAGAGCGTGCTGCCGGGCGGTGCCATTGAAGGCGACCGTGACGATTACGCCGCGCGTCTGCGCCGCCGTTACCCATTCCTGACCGAATCGCTGGCACGTCATTACGCACGCACTTACGGCAGCAACAGCGAGCTGCTGCTCGGCAATGCGGGGACGGTAAGCGATCTCGGGGAAGATTTCGGTCATGAGTTCTACGAAGCGGAGCTGAAATACCTGGTCGACCACGAATGGGTACGCCGCGCCGACGATGCCCTGTGGCGTCGCACGAAACAAGGCATGTGGCTGAATGCGCAGCAACAGTCTCGTGTAAGTCAGTGGCTGGTCGAGTATACGCAGCAGAAATTGTCGCTGGCGTCGTGATTTAACGTAAGGTGGTCAGGTCAGATTTCAATCTGACCTGAGACTGATGATAAACACAAAAACTGCCTGATAAGGCGTTCACGCCGCATCCGGCATGAACAAAGCGCACTTTGCCAACAATCTGTGGTCAAATTTCAATCTCAATAACTTTTGGATTCAGGGAATTATCGCAAAGCCCACACCATCATACCCAACGTAACAAAACTCAGGCACATTCCCCACCCGCCCCACTTCCACCTCTGGCTTCTATTTTTGCTACGCCACTGGCAGTAATATCCCAGCGCAAAACCAAGCTGTGCACTTATCGAACCGACTAACTCAGTCCACGGCTGGAGCCAAAATGGCGAAAAATTCAGGGGGCACCAAACAACACTCAGAAAGAAATTACGGATATTTTCCAGCAAAGCTGATTTCTCTGGCGCAATATAAAAAATAATTATCCGTATTGACGATGAAAAAAAATGCTTCGCGGGCAAAGGGGGTGTATATCAAAGTGACGCCCGATTCCTCTGCCCGTTTTTTCTGCCCACCGGAAGGTTGCGCCACGAAAATAATATCGGCATCGCCCTTAACGATTTTGTTATACGCTTCTGGCGTGCGAGAGTTATCCAGATATCTCAGACGTGAAAATCTTCCGATATAACGTTTAACGCATAAAAGGCAGAAGCATAAATGGGTTATGCTGCCGTCGCGCCATCGAGTCGCACCCAGCGTGGCAATAACCGCTGCCAAAAATTGCGCCAGTATGGGAATACCGAAAAAAGTCATTACCAGCGAGATCAAAATCCATTTTTTGTTTTGCATCATTCTGTCCATTCTTTCTGAATGGCGAAATTATACTCCTCCACTATCTTCGCCCCGCTGGACACTTTTCCGAAATAAAGGCGAAAAAAAACGGGACCTTTTGGCCCCGTTCTATTTTTGGCGAAATTACAATCTCACCGGATCAATATGCCAAATAAGATCGGCGTACTCTTTAATAGTCCGGTCAGAAGAGAAATAGCCCATATTTGCGATGTTCAGCATCGCTTTGGCTGTCCACTCTTCCGGACGTTCGTACAGTTCGTCAACTTTATCCTGACAATCGACATAGCTGCGATAATCCGCCAGCACCTGGTAGTGATCGCCAAAGTTGATCAGCGAATCAACCAGATCGCGGTAGCGTCCCGGATCTTCCGGACTGAACACGCCGCTGCCGATTTGCGTCAGCACCTGATGCAGTTCTTCGTCTTTCTCGTAGTATTCACGCGGTTTGTAGCCCTGACGACGCAGTTCTTCCACTTCTTCCGCAGTGTTACCAAAGATAAAGATATTATCCGCACCGACATGATCCAGCATCTCGACGTTCGCACCGTCCAGCGTACCGATAGTCAGTGCGCCGTTAAGTGCAAACTTCATGTTACTGGTGCCGGAGGCTTCCGTACCCGCCAGCGAAATCTGTTCGGAAAGATCGGCTGCCGGAATGATCAGCTGCGCCAGGCTGACGCTGTAGTTCGGGATAAACACCACTTTCAGCTTATCGCCAATCTGTGGATCGTTGTTGATCACTTTCGCTACGTCATTGATCAAATGGATAATGTGCTTCGCCATGTAATAGGCCGAAGCAGCCTTACCGCCAAAGATATTCACTCGTGGAACCCACTTCGCATCTGGATCGGCCTTGATGCGGTTATAGCGGGTGATCACGTGCAACACATTCATCAATTGACGTTTGTATTCGTGAATACGTTTGATTTGCACATCAAACAGCGCCTTCGGATTCACCACCACATTCAATTGTTGGGCGATGTACTCCGCCAGACGCTTTTTGTTCTCCAGTTTCGCCTGATGAACAGCATGATTGACCATCGGAAAATCACAATGCTGTTGCAACTCGTTTAATTGACTCAGATCGGTACGCCAGTTACGACCGAGGTGTTGATCCAGCACGCCTGAAAGCGACGGATTCGCCACCGCCAGCCAGCGACGCGGAGTCACACCATTGGTAACGTTGGTGAAACGTCCAGGGAAGATCTTCGCAAAGTCAGCAAACAGCGATTGCACCATCAGATTAGAGTGCAGCTCCGATACGCCGTTAACTTTGTGGCTGACCACAACAGCCAGCCAGGCCATGCGCACACGACGCCCATTCGATTCATCAATGATCGACGCCCGTCCCAGCAGGTCAGTATCGTTCGGATACTGCTCCTGCAAGGTTTTCAGGAAATAGTCGTTGATTTCAAAGATAATCTGCAAATGGCGCGGCAGAATTTTACCCAGCATATCGACCGGCCAGGTTTCCAGCGCCTCGCTCATCAGCGTGTGGTTGGTGTAGGAGAAGACCTGGCAGCACACTTCAAAAGCGTCGTCCCAGCTAAATTTGTGCTCATCGATCAGCAGACGCATCAGCTCAGGAATCGACAGCACCGGATGGGTGTCGTTGAGGTGAATCGCGATTTTATCCGCCAGATTATCGTAGGTTTTATGCAACTGATAATGGCGACTTAAAATGTCCTGAATGGTCGAAGATACCAGGAAATATTCCTGACGCAAACGCAGTTCACGTCCGGAATAGGTGGAGTCATCCGGGTACAGTACGCGGGATACGTTCTCAGAGTGGTTTTTATCTTCCACTGCCGCGAAGTAGTCACCCTGGTTAAATTTACCAAGATTAATTTCGCTACTGGCTTGTGCACTCCACAGACGCAAAGTGTTGGTCGCGTCAGTATCATAACCTGGGATAATTTGGTCGTAAGCCACGGCCAGAATCTCTTCGGTTTCAATCCAGCGCGTTTTCTTACCTTCTTGCTGAATACGGCCGCCAAAACGCACTTTGTAGCGCGTATTGTGGCGTTTAAATTCCCACGGATTGCCGTACTCCAGCCAGTAGTCCGGAGACTCTTTCTGACTGCCGTTAACGATGTTCTGTTTGAACATACCATAGTCATAACGGATGCCGTAACCGCGCCCCGGCAACCCTAACGTCGCCAGCGAATCCAGGAAGCAGGCGGCCAGACGCCCCAGGCCACCGTTACCGAGACCCGGGTCATTTTCTTCATCAATCAACTCTTCGAGATTTAATCCCATCGACTCCAGCGCACCCTGAACATCGTCATAAATACCTAACGACAGCATGGCGTTGGAGAGAGTACGGCCAATCAAAAACTCCATCGACAGGTAGTAAACCTGGCGAGTTTCTTGCGACAGCTGGGCACGATTCGAACGTAACCAGCGTTCCACGAGACGATCGCGCACAGCAAATAACGTTGCGTTCAGCCATTCATGTTTATTGGCGACGACCGGATCCTTTCCAATCGTAAACATCAGCTTGTAAGCGATAGAGTGCTTCAGAGCTTCTACGCTTAGCGTGGGCGATGAATATGTAAACGGAGCATTCATATAGGCGTTTCCTGAAAACTATTTCAAGCGATAGTAAAGCTCACGGTACGACTTCGCCGCGACCTGCCAGCTAAAATCCATTGCCATAGCCTGACGTTGCACAAACCGCCACAGTGAAGGGCGAGACCACAGAACAAAAGCGCGTCGAATAGCCCGTAACAGCGACCAGGCATTACTATCTTCAAAGACAAACCCACTGGCGACGCCATCTGCAAGGTTCTCAAGAGAACAGTCAGAAACCGTATCAGCAAGCCCACCGGTACGCCGCACCAGTGGCAGCGTGCCGTACTTCAATCCATAAAGTTGCGTTAAGCCGCACGGTTCAAAACGACTGGGAACCAGAATGACGTCCGCGCCGCCCATAATGCGATGCGAAAATGCTTCGTGATAACCAATCTGTACACCAACCTTGCCGGGATGCTCCGCCGCTGCAGCAAGAAAACCTTCCTGCAATACCGGATCGCCCGCGCCGAGCAGTGCCAGTTGTCCGCCCTGTTCCAGAAGACCCGGTAAGGCTTCCAGCACCAAATCCAGTCCTTTCTGGCTGGTCAGACGGCTCACCACTGCAAAAAGCGGCACTTTATCGTCAACCTTAAGCCCCATTGCGATTTGCAACTGGCGCTTATTCTCCGCTTTATCCTCCAATGAATCGCGGGTGTAACGCGAGGCTAAAAGTAAGTCCGTCTCTGGACTCCATATTTTCTCGTCCACGCCGTTCAGTACGCCGGAAAGTCGTCCTTCACGATGACGCTGCTGGAGTAAACCTTCCATACCGTAGGCAAACTGTGGTTCAGTGATCTCACGAGCGTAGGTCGGACTAACCGCTGTAATGTGGTCGGCGTAATACAATCCGGCCTTCAGGAAAGAGATTTGCCCGTTGAATTCCAGCCCGTGAACATTAAAGAATGACCATGGCAATTGGATGTCATTCATGTGATGTGCATAAAACATGCCTTGATAGGCCAGGTTGTGTACAGTAAACACCGACTTCGCCGGACGCCCATGTGCCGCCAGATACGCAGGCGCAAGACCCGCATGCCAGTCGTGCGCGTGCACAACATCGGGGCGCCAGAATGGGTCAAGCCCGCTTGCCATCTCCGCTCCAACCCATCCGAGCAGTGCAAAACGCAATACGTTGTCGGTGTAAGCAAATAAGTTGGTATCGTGATACGGGCTTCCGGGACGATCGTAGAGATGCGGTGCATCAATCAGGTAAATGCCAACCCCGTTGTAATGCCCAAACAGCAGCGTGAAATGTCCGGCAAAGGTATCACGGCGAGATACCACCTTTGCATCGGTCACGCCACGGCGAATATCGGGAAATGCAGGCAACAGTACGCGAGCGTCAACGCCGTCTGCGATTTGTGCTGCGGGTAATGCCCCAATAACATCAGCCAGACCGCCGGTTTTAAGCAGCGGGAACATCTCTGAACATACATGTAAAACCTGCATTATCGCTCCTGTTTGTACCCTAACTTCCGTAGCATTTCGCGCGTAACCAGCACAATGCCTTCTTCTGAACGATAGAAACGACGTGCATCCTCTTCTGCATCCTCACCAATCACCATTCCTTCCGGAATGACACAAGCGCGGTCAATGACGCAGCGACGCAGACGGCACGAGCGACCTACCCATACTTCCGGCAGCAATACGGCGGAATCAATGTTGCAGAATGAATTCACGCGAACGCGTGAGAACAGAACGGACTGCACCACCACCGAACCAGAGATCACACAACCGCCGGAAACCAGTGAGTTAAGGGTCATCCCATGGCTACCGGAGCGATCCTGAACGAATTTCGCTGGCGGCAATGATTCATTGTAGGTGCGAATCGGCCAGTTGCGATCGTACATATCCAGTTCCGGCACGACAGAAGCCAGATCCAGGTTCGCTTTCCAGTAAGCCTCCAGTGTCCCAACATCACGCCAGTACGGCTCGGCGTCCGGGTCGGACTGTACACAAGAGAGCGGGAATGGATGCGCATAGGCGAGGCCTGCTTCGGTAATTTTTGGAATCAAATCCTTACCAAAGTCGTGGCTGGAGTTTTCATCACGATCGTCTTCTTCCAGCAATTCATACAGGTACTCTGCATCAAAGACGTAGATCCCCATACTCGCTAAAGATTTGCTCGGATCGTTTGGCATTGACGGCGGGTTAGCCGGTTTTTCAACAAATTCGATAATTTTATCGTTTCCATCAACCGCCATAACGCCAAATGCAGAGGCTTCTTCAATCGGTACAGGCATACAAGCAACGGTGCAACGTGCGCCTTTTTCGACGTGGTCGATAAGCATACGCGAGTAGTCTTGCTTGTAGATATGGTCACCCGCCAGGATCACTACGTACTCCGCTTTATAACGGCGGATAATGTCGAGGTTTTGGGTAACGGCATCTGCCGTACCGCGATACCAGTTCTCCCCTTTCATTCTCTGCTGCGCTGGCAGCAGATCGACAAACTCGTTCATTTCTTCATTGAAGAACGACCAGCCGCGCTGAATATGCTGTACCAGAGTGTGAGACTGGTACTGGGTGATCACGCCCATACGACGGATACCGGAGTTGATACAGTTGGACAGTGCAAAATCGATAATACGGAACTTGCCGCCGAAGTGTACGGCAGGCTTTGCTCGTTTATTGGTTAAATCCTTCAGGCGAGTACCACGTCCCCCCGCCAGAATCAGGGCAACAGACTTCAATGGCAGCTGGCGCGCCAACATTAAGTGATCGTTCTTCTCTAAACTAATCATGACTAACTCCTTTTTTATCATCTCTGGAACACACACAGTCCGTGTGCAGGTCCCGGCCAGACAGCCGTAATCACTGGGTTATCCTCTCCAGCGAATGGGGGAATGGCACGCCACTCCCCAGCAGGTAAAACAATCTCTGTTACCTCAAGCGTGGCGTTTATTGCGATCAAGAAACGATCCGAAAGCAAAATTTGCAGCTGCTTTGGCCCGTTCTGCCACTCATCCGAGCTTAAAGATTGAGCATATCGATTCAGCCAACGGACATTGCCGTCGCCTTCTTCCCACCAGCGATCCTCTGCCAAAGCAGGAATGCGCTTGCGCAGATGGATTAACGCGGCGGTAAACGCGGTTAAGCCACTGCTTGCTTGCGACCAGTCCAACCACGTTAGTTGGTTATCCTGACAGTAAGCATTGTTATTGCCATGCTGGCTGTGACCGTGTTCGTCACCGGCCAGTAACATCGGCGTACCCTGGGAGAGCAACAACGTTGTTAACAGGGCGTGAATGCTGTCGCGCCGCCGTTCAACCAGATCAAGAGTACCGCCTAACCCTTCTTTACCATGATTGTTACTGTAATTGTTGTTGGTTCCGTCGCGATTTTCTTCTCCGTTTGCTTCATTGTGTTTATGGTTAAAACAAACGCAGTCGCGAAGCGTAAAACCGTCATGCGCTGTGACCAGATTAATCGCAGCACTCGGCAGACGGCCATTACGTTTAAAAACATCGCTGGAAGCAGCAAAACGTCCGGCAAACTCCCCCAGCGACAGGTTATAGTGCAGCCAGAAGCGCCGGGCGGCATCGCGGAAATGATCGTTCCACTCGGCAAACAACGGCGGGAAATTCCCCACCTGATAGCCGCCAGGCGCGATATCCCACGGTTCGGCAATCAGCTTCACTTGCGAAAGTACCGGGCAATTCTGAATAGCCGTAAACAGAGGCGCATCCTGACGAAACTCCGGCGTTCGCCCCATGACTGTAGCGAGATCGAAGCGGAAGCCATCAACATGACAAGTTTCCACCCAATAGCGTAGACAGGCGCTGGCGTACTCCACCACAGCTGGATGGCTCAAATTGAGCGTATTGCCGCAACCAGTCCAGTTGTGATAATCGCCGTCTTCTCTTATCCAATAATAGCTACGGTTATCGATCCCGCGCAGGGAGAATAACGGGCCGTCGAGATCCAGTTCCGCACTGTGGTTGAGAACGATGTCGAGAATGACCTCAATGCCCGCTTTGTGCAGGGCTTTGACTGCATCGCGGAACTCATCCAACGCCGTGTCGGGCGAGCATGCATACGCCGGATGCAGTGCAAACAGCGCCACCGGGTTGTAACCCCAGTAGTTACTCAACCCCATTCGTTGCAAGCGCGGCTCACTGGCAAATTGCGCGATCGGCAGCAGTTCCAGTGCGGTAATGCCCAACTGTTTTAAATAGTTGATCATCACCGGATGCCCAAGGGCTTTATAGGTTCCACGGATCTCGACCGGGATCTCCGGGTGCAAGTAGGTTAAGCCTTTGACATGGGCTTCATAAATGATGGTACTGCCCCACGACGTGCGCGGCGGGGCATCATCTTCCCAGTCATAGTGATCCACGACCACTACGCATTTCGGCGCAATAGCAGCGTTGTCGCGATAGTCAGGATCACTATGCCCGGCGTGCAGCAGCGGGTTATCTTTAAATTCCCCGACAATTTGCCGCGCGCAAGGATCAATCAACAACTTCGCCGGGTTAAAGCGATGCCCCATGGCGGGTTGCCATGGGCCATGAACGCGGTAACCATAACGCAAACCCGGGCGCGCATCCGGCAGATAACCGTGCCAGATGTCACCACTTCGTCCTGGCAAATCATACCGATGTTCGATGCCCTGAGCGTCAAACACACACAGCTCTACCCGTTCGGCATGAGCGGAGAAGAGCGTGAAGTTAACGCCCTGGCCGTCGTAATGCGCGCCAAGAGGAGCGGGATTGCCAATGGCAAGTTGTGTCATTATCCCTCCCGAACCAGCCAGATAGTGGCCAGCGGCGGTAGCGTAAGGCTTAATGAATGCTGGCGACCGTGGCTGGCGATCTCATCACTGTGTACTGCGCCGCCATTACCGGTATTGCTACCGTGATAGTGCATGGAATCCGTATTGAGGATTTCACGCCATTTACCCGGCTGATTAATACCAAAGCGATAATCATGGCGCGGCACCGGCGTAAAGTTACTGGCAACGATAATTTCATTACCCTCTTTATCACGGCGAACAAAAATCAGCACCGAACGTTCATGGTCATCCACCACCAGCCATTCAAAGCCATACGCGTCAAAATCCAGCTCGTGCAATGCTTTGTGATAGCGATAAGTGTGGTTCAGATCGCGCACCAGACGCTGGACGCCGTGATGCCAGTTGTCGCCGCCTTCCAGCAGGTGCCAGTCAAGGCTGGCGTCGTGGTTCCACTCACGCCCTTGAGCAAATTCATTGCCCATGAACAGCAGTTTTTTGCCTGGGAACGCCCACATCCAGGCATAGTAGGCTCGCAGATTGGCAAACTTCTGCCATGCATCGCCCGGCATTCTGTCGAGAATCGATTTTTTGCCGTGCACCACTTCGTCGTGCGACAACGGCAGGACGAAGTTTTCAGTGTAGTTGTAGAGCATCCCGAAGGTGAGTTTATCGTGATGGTATTGACGATAAACCGGGTCGAGCTTCATGTAGTCCAGGGTGTCGTGCATCCAGCCGAGGTTCCACTTGTACCAGAAGCCGAGGCCGCCGATATCCTGCGGACGAGAAACGCCAGGGAAGTCAGTAGACTCCTCCGCCATCGTTACCGCGCCAGGAACTTGCTCACCGATAATACGGTTGGTATTGCGTAAAAATTCAATCGCTTCCAGATTCTCGCGTCCACCAAACTCGTTGGGGATCCACTCGCCCTCTTTACGGCTGTAGTCGCGATAAATCATCGACGCCACCGCATCGACACGCAGCGCATCAATACCAAAACGTTCAATCCAGTACAGCGCGTTACCGACAAGGAAGTTACTGACTTCACGGCGACCATAGTTGTAGATCAGCGTGTTCCAGTCCTGATGATAGCCTTCGCGCGGATCGCTGTGTTCATACAGATTTGTTCCGTCAAATTCGGCAAGTGCAAAGTCATCAGTCGGGAAGTGCCCCGGCACCCAGTCAAGAATAACGTTCAAACCGGCTGCGTGTGCGGCATCAATGAAATAGCGGAAGTCATCGCGAGTACCAAAACGGCGAGTTGGCGCGTACAGACCCGTCGGTTGATAGCCCCAACTACCATCGAATGGATGTTCGTTAATTGGCAGCAGTTCGAGATGGGTAAAGCCCATCCATTTAGCGTAAGGCACCAGTTGATCGGCCAGCTCGCGGTAGCTTAACCAGAAGTTGTTGTCGGTGTGACGACGCCAGGAACCCAGATGAACTTCATAGATAGAGATTGGCGCATCAAACTGATTCGCTTTTTTGCGCTCTTCGGTCTGCACGACCTTTTCAGGCAGTCCGCAAATAAGGGAAGCGGTTTCCGGACGCATCTGTGCTTCAAAGGCATAAGGATCAGACTTCAAACGCAGATTGCCATTGGCATCAATCATTTCGTATTTATAGAGCTGACCGTTGTGCGCGCCAGGGATAAACAGTTCCCAGATGCCGCTCTCTTTACGCAGGCGCATCGGATGACGACGACCATCCCAGTAGTTGAATTGCCCAACAACCGAGACTCGGCGGGCATTGGGTGCCCAGACAGAAAAACGCGTGCCGGTAACGCCATCCATGGTATCTGCGTGTGCGCCTAAGGTTTCATACGGGCGCAGGTGAGTACCTTCAGATAACAGCCAGGCATCCATTTCCTGAATTAAAGGGCCAAAACGGTAAGGGTCATCAATAAGATTCTGCTGACCATGCCAGACAACAGCCAACTGATAGCGGAAAAAATTCTTACGTCGTGGAATGACGCCGCTGAAGAATCCACGAGAGTCGAGACACTCCAGTTTAGCGACTTTGCGTCCGGTTTTTGGTTCAATCACCCACACATCGGTGGCGTCAGGTAAAAGGGCACGGACTTCCAGTCCTGCTGTAGTTTTATGCATTCCCAGTACGGAAAATGGGTCTGCAAAATGGCCTGCAATTAGCGCGTTTATCACGTCTCTATCGATACGAACGGACATGCTTGTCTTCCTGTTTTATTGTGTCACCCCATCCAACTGATTTTTGACATCTGGTTGTGACATTTTTTTGACCTGAACGGCGCAGCACTCTGTGCATCCTCTCTGCGTCGTCCTCCCTTCAGGTAAGGCAGTGAATACTCATGTATTCTGCCACCCTTAAAGAATAGCCAATGCTCTATCTAACTCCCGGTAAATCATGAAACATCTGCGCTTACTCCTGTATTACGCACTAAAAGGGGCGGCATTGCGCCCCAGATTTAATGAATAAAGATTACGCCAGTTGACGAAGCATCCGGCGCAGCGGCTCCGCTGCACCCCACAGCAACTGGTCACCCACGGTAAAGGCTGACAGAAATTCTGGCCCCATATTCAGTTTACGCAGGCGGCCTACAGGCGTGGTCAGCGTGCCAGTAACGGCTGCTGGGGTTAGCTCACGCATAGTGATTTCCCGATCGTTTGGTACGACTTTCGCCCACGGATTGTGAGCCGCCAGCAGTTCTTCCACGGTCGGAATCGATACATCTTTTTTCAATTTGATGGTGAATGCCTGACTATGGCAGCGCAATGCTCCGACACGCACGCATAAACCATCTACCGGAATCACAGAAGATGTGTTGAGGATCTTGTTAGTTTCCGCCTGCCCTTTCCATTCTTCGCGGCTCTGACCGTTATCAAGCTGTTTGTCGATCCACGGAATCAGGCTACCCGCCAGCGGAACACCAAAGTTATCCACCGGCAACTCGCCGCTGCGGGTTAAGGTCGTGACTTTGCGTTCAATATTGAGAATAGCAGAGGACGGGGTTGCGAGTTCATCCGCCACATGACCATACAGTTGGCCCATCTGGGTTAACAACTCCCGCATATGTCGCGCACCACCGCCGGAAGCCGCCTGGTAGGTTGCAACGGAAACCCAATCAACAAGATCATTGGCGAATAAACCGCCTAACGACATCAACATCAGGCTTACGGTACAGTTACCGCCCACAAAAGTCCTGATGCCTTTATTTAATCCGTCAGTAATGACGTCCTGATTGACTGGGTCAAGGATGATGATGGCGTCGTCTTTCATGCGCAGAGACGATGCTGCGTCAATCCAGTAACCTTGCCACCCGTTCTCACGGAGCTTTGGATAGATTTCGTTGGTATAATCGCCGCCCTGACAGGTTACGATGATATCGAGGGCCTGCAGCGCCTCCAGATCAAAGGCATCCTGAAGTGTGCCGGTAGTACCGCCAAAGGACGGTGCAGCCTGACCAGGCTGGGAAGTCGAAAAGAAGACAGGGCGAATGGCGTCGAAGTCGCGCTCTTCAACCATGCGTTGCATGAGAACGGAGCCGACCATACCGCGCCAGCCGATAAAACCAACATTTTTCATAAGCGTTTTTTTCCTGCAAAGATGTGTGCTGTATATATGTGCCGGTGTCCTCGTGGCACATCTTTCACCATACAAAAAGCAGCCAAAGTCGCAAGTGAAATTAATCAATGATAGCGAAGCAATCAGTAATGCGACTTATCCTGCTTTCATAGCACGCAGAAAGTCCAACGCAATTATCAGGGAACTTGAGTTATGAATGAAATCATTTCTGCAGCAGTTTTATTGATCTTGATTATGGATCCGCTCGGAAACCTACCTATTTTCATGTCCGTACTGAAACATACTGAACCGAAAAGACGTCGGGCAATCATGGTGCGAGAGTTGCTTATTGCTCTTCTGGTGATGCTGGTGTTCCTGTTTGCGGGTGAGAAAATTCTGGCATTTCTTAGTCTGCGGGCGGAAACCGTCTCTATTTCTGGCGGCATCATTCTGTTTCTGATTGCCATTAAGATGATTTTCCCCAGCGCATCGGGAAACAGCAGTGGGCTTCCGGCCGGTGAAGAGCCATTTATCGTGCCATTAGCCATTCCGCTGGTCGCCGGGCCGACGATTCTCGCCACGCTGATGTTGCTGTCTCATCAGTACCCCAATCAGATGGGGCATCTGGTGATTGCCCTGCTGCTGGCCTGGGGCGGCACATTTGTCATCCTGCTGCAGTCATCGCTATTTTTACGTCTGCTGGGCGAGAAAGGGGTGAATGCACTGGAACGCCTGATGGGATTGATTCTGGTGATGATGGCAACCCAGATGTTCCTCGACGGCGTTCGGATGTGGATGAAGGGGTGACGGGGATAATTTCTCGAAATGAGCCCGGTAGCGTCAGAACTACCGGGCGAACAAACTTAACTCAACAGCTGGAACGCAATCATCCCGACGATAGCACCGACAGTGCCAAGGATGGTTTCCATCATGGTCCAGGTTTTCAGCGTTTCGGCTTCGGTCGCGCCGGTAAATTTACCGAACAACCAGAAACCAGCGTCGTTAACGTGGCTGACAACAATCGAACCACCGGCGATACAAATCGACAACGCCGCCATTTGCGCACCGGAGTAGTTCAGTTGTTCAATAACCGGCATCACCAGTCCCACCGCCGTTAAGCAGGCAACGGTGGCAGAACCCTGAATGATGCGCACTGCAGCGGCCAGCACGAAGCAAGTGATCGCAATCGGCAGCCCCATCCCGGTTAACGCTTCGCCCAGTGCCGGACCTACGCCAGAATCAACCAGTACCTGTTTGAACACGCCACCTGCACCAATCACCAGCAGAATGATTCCCGCCGGTTGCAGCGCGTGACCGCAAATCTCCATCACTTTGTCTTTCGGCATACCCTGACGCATCGCCAGACCATAAATCGCCACCAGACAAGCAACCAGAATCGCGGTAAACGGATGACCGATAAACTCGAACCATTCATAAGCGGTAGAGCCTTCCGGCACAAAACGCGCGGCAATGGTTTTAAGACCTACCAGCACCAGCGGCAGCAGGATCAGCGACAGGCTGAATCCGAAAGATGGCATTTTTCCTTCGCCGAGATGCGGTTCGCTGATGTCGTCAGGAATATGCAGTTCCACGTAGCGGCTGATGAAATTACCCCACAGCGGCCCGGCAATAATCATTCCCGGAATTGCCGCACACAGGCCAATCAAGATCATCCAGCCAAAGTCGGCGTTCATCTGCGATGCCAGCAGCATTGGCGCTGGCCCCGGCAGTAAGAACGCCGCCGCTGCCGCCACACCGGCGAATAACGGGATAACCAGTTTCACCAGGTTCGTGCCGGTATGGCGCGCCATTGAGAAAGCAACGCTAATCAGCAGAACAATCGCCACTTCAAAGAACAGCGGTAGCGCACAAACCAGCCCAGCAAGGCCAATGGCATAATGAGCGCGGCTGTGGCCGAAGGATTTGAGCATTTTGACGGCAATCTGATCGACTGCGCCGGTTTCATGTAAGATCTTGCCAAACATGGCTCCCAGCGCGACAACCACCGCCAGGAAGCCGAGGGTGCCTCCCATCCCTTTTTCCATCGTCGCTGCGATTTTATCGAGCGGCATACCGGAAAAAAGGCCAGCCCCCATAGACACCACCATCAAAGCCAGGAAGGCGTGCATACGCGCCTTCATGACTAAAAACAGCAGCAGTAAAACAGACCCTACTGCTGTTAAAACAAGCGTTAATGTACTCACTACTTATTTGCCTTTTTTAATAACCTCAATGGTGCTTGCCACAACACCTTCCAGTGGCTGATCGATATCCACCACCAGTACATCGGTTTCGTCCGCACCCGGTTCCTGCAGCGTTTCAAACTGCGTCACCAGCATTTGGGTTTTAAAGAAATGGCCTTTACGCGCTTTCAGGCGGCTTTCAATCACATCAAAATCGCCTTTCAGGTAGATGAAAGAGAGATTCGGATTACCCGCGCGTAGCAGGTCGCGATAGTGCTTTTTCAGTGCAGAACAGACGATCAGCGACACTTTATTGGTGCGCTGCATGGCAAACGCGGCGTCGTTCAGTGCCTGTAACCACGGTTTGCGATCGTCATCATTCAACGGTTCACCGGACGCCATTTTTTCGATATTGCGACGCGGATGGAGGAAATCGCCATCAAGAAACGCGGCATGAAGTTGATGCGCCACTTCACTGGCGACCGCAGATTTGCCGCTGCCCGATACGCCCATCAAGACGTAAATGTGGTGATCATGGTTAGTCGTGCTCAAAGTGGTGCCCCCACAATACAAGAATTAAAAATGTTACGGGTAACTGTTATCGGTAACATTGTCCAGCCGGACAAAATCAGAAGCAATATCCATCCGTGCCTTAAGTGTATAAGTGTGAGCTACTTCAAATTTGTGAGCTTAAATAGATCCGCCCGGTGACAAGGTGAAACCTAAATCTAACATTTTCGGTGTCACTGCTTCGCCACGAATACGCGCCAGCAGGCGTTCAGCGCCAATGCTGCCCATCCGCTCACGCGGTGTCAGCACACTCGCCAGCCGTGGCTCCATCACCTGACCAATATCGTGACCGTGGAAACCGGCAATCGCCATATCGTCAGGAATTTTCAGCCCCAAACGCTGACATTCAAACGCCGCGCCGACAGCCAGGTCATCGTTGGTACAGAACACGCCATCCAACTGCGGATATTCCCGCCGCGCCTGGCGAATCAGTTCAATACCTGAAGAGTAAGAAGAAGATTGTTCAACCATCACGCTATATGGCACCAGGCCTGCATCCAGCATCGCCTGTTCGTATCCCTTCTGTTTGATGATAGTACGTTCGTCGAGACGTGCGCCGAGATAGGCAATGTGACGATGCCCGCGAGCAATAATGGCGGTGGTCATCTGGCGTGCCGCTTCAAAGTTATCAAAACCGACGGCGATATCGAGGCACGGTGATTTACTGTCCATCAGTTCCACCACCGGAATACCTGCCACTTCAATCATCTTTAAGGTGCGCGGCGTGTGGGTACGTTCGGTGAGGATCAGCCCGTCGATATTCCAGGAGAGCATCGATTCGAGACGTTCTTGCTCCATTTCCGGTTTATAACCGTAGTGCGCCAGCATAGTCTGATAACCGTGCGCGTCGGTGACGCTTTCGATGCCGCGTAATACTTCCGCGAAAACCTGGTTGGTGAGAGAAGGCAACAGGACGCCAATTGCCCGGCTGGTAGCATTTGAGAGGATATCGGGCGCGCGGTTGGGAATATAACCCAGTTCATCAAGAGCGGCGGCAATCTTGCCGCGTAAGGCGACGGAGACCTGCTCCGGGTTGCGTAAAAAACGGCTGACCGTCATTTTGGTCACGCCTACACGGTCAGCCACATCCTGAAGTACGGGTCTTTTCTTTTTCATCGTCCTGAAGGGTACAAAAGGGATAGATTCCTTTAGTTTACCACGGACGCATCACAACCTTCCTGATTCCTCAGGAAGGTTGTGAGATAAATTTAGACTGGCGGTAAATCGAACAGCAGGATTTCACTGTCGCTATCGGCGTGGACGGAGATTGCCTGCTCATCCCAGATTGCCAGACCATCGCTGGTAGAGGCTTTGACACCGTTAATGGTGACATTGCCTTTTACTACCTGGATCCAGACGCGGCGTTCAGCGGCAATCTGATGTATCGACTGCTCATCTTTTACCAGCGCCCAGCGGTAAAGTTCCATATCCTGATACACTTTCAGCGAACCATCACGCGCATCCGGCGAAAGAACCAGCTGTTTGCCCTGCACGGCATCAAAGCGACGCTGTTCATAACGCGGCGTAATCCCATTTTCTTCTGGCATGATCCAGATCTGATACAGATGCAGACGCTCGGTGCTGCTGGGGTTGTACTCTGAGTGACGAATACCCGTACCCGCACTCATTATCTGAAACTCGCCCGCCGGAACATGCTCTTTATTGCCCATGCTGTCCTGATGCTCAACAGTACCTTCCAGCACGTAGGTCAAAATTTCCATATCTTTATGTGGGTGAGTGCCGAAGCCCTGCCCTGCTTCAATCACGTCGTCGTTAATCACGCGCAGCGCGGAGAAGCCCATAAAATTCGGATCGTAATAGTTGGCAAAAGAGAAAGTGTGCCAGGAGTCCAGCCAGCCATGATTTGCATGACCACGTTCATTTGCTTTGCGTAAGTAGATCATTTGTATTCACCCCCTGAATGTTTTCGATGGGCTTAGTGTGGACCCGATCCGCCTGGGATGATAGAGGGTGAAAATTGACCCCTCTGTTCAAAAAAATTGAACTATTCGAGGAGCCATCAAACTTACTTTGCGAGAGTCACTGTGGAGGGAGAGACTTGTTCAAAACCGCGTTCAAGGATTTCCAGATTAGTAAGAACTTCAGATTCCTTGACGTAATTTGGTGCACCGGTGGTGATGGTTTGATGCAGCGCATCGTAGACGCGTCCGTAATCTCCCACCTCCGGCGTCATCTCTTCTCTTACCGTCACGCCCTCGTCATTGACATACTCCAGCACACCGACCGAATCATCCGCTGCGAATCCCGGTTCGCCCGGCATAATATTAGCCTTCAGGCTGGTTTCCTGCTGGTCGATACCGTATTTAATAAATGTACCTTTCTTACCGTGAACGATAAATTTCGGATAATCGATTTTCACCAGATGGCTGGTTTTGACGATGGCTTTCAAATCACCATAAAACAACTGCGCTTCAAAGGTGTCGTCCGGATTGGCTTTATTACGCAGGCTGCGAATGTCGTAAGCCACATGATCCGGGCGACCGAACAGCGAGATAATCTGGTCGAGGGTATGCACGCCAAGGCCATAAAATGCACCATCTTGCGGCAGCCCCGGTTTAGTTTCTGCCACCGGGCGGTAGTAGTCAAAATGGCTTTCCACTTCAACAATCTCCCCCAGCTTGCCGCTTTCAATCGCTTTTTTCGCCGTCAGGAAGCAAGAATCAAAGCGGCGATTCTGATACGGCGTGACGGTCAGCCCTTTGCTTTTTGCCAGCGCAAACAGCTCTTTCGCCTGCGCAAGCGTAGGGGTGAACGGTTTTTCAACCAGCACATTTTTCCCGGCTTCCAGCGCGCGCTTCGCGTACTCGAAGTGGCTATCAGCGTGAGTGCAGACGACAACCAGCTTAACGTCAGGATCGTTTAATACTTCGTCGAGATCGCTGGTGAAATGGATATGCGAGTAGACAGGAGCCTGTTCTTCCGGCTTCGCATGGCGGCGGAAAATATGCGCGACATGCCAGCTATCCTTGCGGTTAAGTACATACGGCAGATGGTAACGGGTGGTGCTTTTGCCGAAGCCAATAAAGGCGCAGTTAATGACCATGATTTCGTCCTTTTATAAGGTGGTTAGTTACACCTTAACGCAAAGCGGACGTGGTTCCTATGCCTGTGCTTCAGTACGTCAGATTGTTGGCAAAGTGCACTTTGATCATGCCGGATGCGGCGTGAACGCCTTATCCGACCTACGGTTCGGGCACAGGTTTGTAGGCTGATAAGCGTAGCGCATCAGGCAATTTTGCATTTGTCTCAACACGAGCACTTCCCGTGGGCAAAATAGCAAGTCAGCCTGGCAGGAACGAAAGCAAAAAAAAAGCCAGCACCCGGCTGGCTAAGTAATACTGGAAGCAATGTGAGCAATGTCGTGCTTTCAGGTTCTCCGCGAGGGTCTTCCTGATCGCGAGACAATAATAATCATTCTCATTCGCACTTGTCCAACACTTTTTGCAAAAAAATGCATTTGACTCGCATTTGAAAGTCAATGATGTTGAAAGGGACATTTACCCCAAAGAGGACAGAGGAATGAGTGAGATAGTGATACGCCACGCTGAAACGCGCGATTACGAGGCCATTCGGCAAATCCACGCCCAGCCGGAGGTGTATTACAACACGCTACAGGTGCCTCATCCTTCCGATCATATGTGGCAGGAGCGACTCGCCGATCGTCCCGGCATCAAACAGTTAGTCGCCTGTATTGATGGAACCGTCGTGGGTCATCTCACCATTGACGTGCAGCAACGCCCGCGCCGCAGTCATGTTGCCGATTTTGGTATCTGCGTCGACTCCCGCTGGCACAATCGCGGCGTCGCCAGCGCCCTGATGCGAGAGATGACTGAAATGTGCGACAACTGGCTGCGGGTAGATCGTATTGAACTAACCGTGTTTGTCGATAACGCCCCGGCAATTAAGGTCTATAAAAAATTCGGCTTTGAGATTGAAGGAACCGGTAAGAAGTACGCTTTGCGTAATGGCGAATATATCGATGCGTATTTTATGGCGCGGGTGAAGTAAAGAATTTGCAATCTAAGTTGGTCATTTAAGCCCTCACCTACCGGGAGAGGGCTTAAGATATTAATACCCCGCCGTTAAATCATCCACTGAGCGCGGGTCGGATGCCCCATACAACTCACCGTCCGGCCCAACCATAATGCTTTGTGTACTGCCCATCGCCTCTTTCAGCGCCACTTTCTGACCTTTTTCTTCCAGCAGCTTGAGCGTATCCGGGCTAAATCCTTTCTCGACGCGCAGCTCGTCCGGCAACCACTGATGGTGGAAACGCGGCGCATTGGTCGCTTCGGCAACGTTCATTCCATAATCGATGCTGTTCACCACCATTTGCAGCACGGTGGTGATAATCCGGCTCCCGCCAGGGCTGCCAGTCACCAGCCAGGTTTTACCGTCTTTCACCACAATGGTTGGTGACATCGACGACAGCGGACGTTTGTTCGGCCCGACGGCGTTAGCATCACCGCCCACCAGCCCGTAAACGTTCGGCACGCCCGGTTTGGCGGAGAAATCATCCATCTGGTTATTAAG
The DNA here is from genome assembly GCF_002965765.1 of Escherichia sp. MOD1-EC6819. Taxonomy (NCBI): domain Bacteria; kingdom Pseudomonadati; phylum Pseudomonadota; class Gammaproteobacteria; order Enterobacterales; family Enterobacteriaceae; genus Escherichia; species Escherichia sp. MOD1-EC6819. Next base: position 112,019 of record NZ_PTRG01000011.1, read on the forward strand.
CAGAATACCGCTCTCGCCCGCGACAATCCCCGTACCGAAGGTGGTGTTCAGCGTATAGGTCACCGCCACCGCGTTACCGTCTTTATCCACCACTGAGTAATGGGTTGTTTGATTGCTCTCATAAGGCGCAAGTTTGCCTGGGCGAATTTCGCTGGACGGCTTCGCTTTGTTGATATCAATTTGATCGGCAATGGATTTGGCATAGGCTTTATTGGTCAGCGCCTGCCACGGCACTTTGACAAAATCCGGGTCGCCAAGATATTCCGAGCGGTCGGCGTAGGCGTATTTCTCAGCTTCAGCCATGATTTGCATCGCGTCGGCACTGCCAAAGCCGTATTTCTTCATATCGAAGTTTTCCAGGATATTGAGGATCTGCACGATATGAATCCCGCCGGAGGATGGCGGTGGCATGGAGTAAACCTGATACCCGCGATAATCGCCGCTTATTGGTGTGCGTTCGACCGCTTTATACGCTGCTAAATCCTCTTTGGTAATTAAGCCGCCGTTTTTCTGCATCTCCTGGGCAATCTGTTCCGCTATCTTGCCTTTGTAGAATTCGTCCGAGCCGTTTTCAGCAATCATCTCCAGACTCTTTGCCAGATTCGCCTGTACCAGCCTGTCGCCCTTTTTCAGCGGTTCACCCTCTTTCCAGAAGATAGCCTTGCTGTTTTCGTGATTCGGCAGCACTTCACTGCCGTAGGTTTTGAGATCGTCGGCCAGCGCGTCGTTAACGATAAAACCATCACGCGCCAGTTTAAACGCCGGTTGCACCACTTTGTTCAGCGGCATAGTGCCGTACTTCTCCAGCGCCAGCGAGAAGCCTGCGACCGTGCCAGGCGTACCGGAGGCCAGATGCGAAGTGAGTGATTTTTTGCTGTCCGGGTTGCCCTGGTCATCGAGAAACATATCGCGGGTCGCTTTGGCGGGTGCCATTTCGCGGAAATCGATAGCGGTTGTATTGCCATCCTTAGTGCGGATCAGCATAAAACCGCCGCCGCCCAGATTCCCCGCCTGCGGATGCGTTACCGCCAGCGCATACCCCACTGCCACGGCAGCATCAACGGCATTACCACCTTCTTTAAGGATATTCACCCCCACCTGAGTGGCAGTAGCATCCACAGACGCCACCATCCCCTGCTTCGCGCGCACCGGATGGAAGACATCTTCCTCCACGCCATACGAGACCGGCGGCGGCGCAGGTGGCGCGGCAACAACACTAAAACAACTTCCTGAGAGCAGAGCAGCAATGGCCACCCGGCGTAAAAACGTCGGTTTTATCATCGTTATTCTCCAGTTATGTGTGGGGCAACCCCAGCTAAGCCTGGTATATAACTCTGAATTAATCATCGTTTTGCCGGGAAGCGAGTAAACTTAAAGGATATCTTCAGAGGAGGATACGCGATGAAACGACTTCTGCTTTTGACGGCACTCCTGCCGTTCGTCGGCTTTGCACAGCCCATTAATACTCTGAACAACCCTAACCAGTCGGGGTATCAGATCCCCAGTCAGCAACGGATGCAAACCCAGATGCAGACCCAGCAAATCCAGCAAAAAGGGATGCTGAATCAGCAACTGAAAACGCAGACGCAATTACAGCAGCAACATTTAGAAAATCAGATTAACAGTAACTCGCAGCGGGTATTGCAGTCGCAGCCGGGGGAGCTAAATCCCGCCCGGCAGCAAATGCTGCCCAACACCAACGGCGGGATGTTAAACAGCAACCGTAATCCGGATAACTCGCTGAATCAGCAGCATATGCTGCCGGAGAGGAGAAACGGCGACATGCTGAATCAACCCAGCACGCCGCAGCCTGATATTCCGTTGAAAACTATTGGGCCGTAAAGTTCGGATCAATCACGTCAATCGCATCGGTACAAATGCAATCCACGCCCCAGCGCAGCAACTCTGCCGCGCGCTGGGGTTTGTTGACGGTATACACCAGAATCCGTAATCCGGCGTCTTTCAACTGCCTCACTCGCGCTTTATCGAGCAACTTATGATTGAGATGAATAGAGACGCAGCCCAGCCGCATAGTCAGTTCTCGCCAGTCGTCGCGCCACTCATCAAGCAACAAACCGCGCGGCAGTTCCGGTGCAGCCTGTTGTGCAGCTTCTAAAGCATCAATCTCAAACGATGACAGCAGCGGCGGCGTCATAGCAGTCCAAAGTTCACGCGCCGCCAGCGCCACCATTTTGCCCGTTAATGACCCGGTGCCAGTGGTGGGTTTGATTTCGATATTCGCCATCATCCCGTGTTCGCGGCAGCGTTCCGCCACCTGCGAAAGCAAGGGCAGCGGCTCGCCTTTAAACGCTTTGCTGTACCAACTGCCTGCATCCACGCGCAGTAAATCCTGCCAGTTTAGTTCGCCTGCTACGCCCCAGCCGTTGCTGGTACGCTCGAGATTATCGTCATGGAGCAAGAAGATCTCGCCATCTTTCGATAACTTCGCGTCAAATTCGATCATCTTATGACCGTATTTTGCCCCCACATCGATTGCCGCCAGGGTGTTTTCTGGAGCCAGTTTACCGCCGCCACGATGGGCGACGATGCGAGGATAAGGCCAGTTACTCATACTCGTTGTCCTGTTTCACCATCAAAAAGATGTAGCTGATTTTCCGGCAGATGCAGCCACAGTGTGCTGCCTGCCGTCGGGCGCTCCTGATGCGCCAGTCGTACCACCAGCTTCTGTTCGCCCCAGCGTCCGTGCGCCAGGTTATCTGCGCCGAGGATCTCCAGCGTGTCCATCACCAGCGGCACGCCGCCTTCTGCCTGCGAGCTTAACGCAATATGTTCCGGGCGAATACCGAGGGTCATTTTACGTCCGGCATACTGCCGGTAGCTACCGTTTAGCGGCAACTCAATACCGCCGTCCAGTTCGAAATGCGTGCCTTCGTTATTCACGCGGCCTGTCAGCAGGTTCATCGCCGGGCTGCCGATAAAACTCGCCACAAACAGGCTGGCGGGCTTTTCATACACTTCAACCGGAGTGCCAATCTGTTCGGCAACGCCGCCGTTCATCACCATCACCCGCTGAGCGAGCGTCATCGCCTCAACCTGATCGTGAGTAACGTAGAGTGAAGTCGTTTTCAGGCGACGGTGCAATTGCTGCAACTCAAGGCGCATCTGCACGCGCAGCTTGGCATCAAGGTTCGAGAGCGGCTCATCAAACAAAAATACCGCCGGATCGCGCACAATCGCGCGCCCCATTGCCACGCGCTGGCGCTGCCCGCCGGAAAGCTCACGCGGGCGGCGCTTAAGCAGGCCGTCCAGTTCCAGAATACGTGCCGCTTCTTGAACGCGCTCGGCAATTTGCTGCTTGCCCATGCCGCGAATTTTCAGCCCCCACGCCATGTTTTCTTCGACGCTCATATGCGGATAAAGCGCGTAGTTCTGGAACACCATCGCAATCCCGCGATCTTTCGGCTCCATTTCGGTCACACGCTCATTGTTGATCCAGATATCGCCTTCCGTTACCCGCTCCAGCCCGGCAACCATGCGCAGCAGCGTGGATTTCCCGCAGCCAGACGGCCCGACCATCACGATAAATTCGCCATCCGCCACATCAAGGGTCAGCGGTTTAATGACCTGGGTTTTGCCATCCCAGCTTTTGGTTACTGCCTGTAATTTCAGTCCTGCCATCTTATTTCTCACTATCGACCAGGCCGCGCACGAAGGCACGCTGCATCACTAAAACAATCACTACTGGTGGGATCAGAGTTAACAACATCGCCGCCATCACCGAGTTCCATTCCGTGGTGCCTTCGCCTGTGGCAATCATCCCTTTGATCCCTGCAACGGTAGTACCGAGATCAACGTCGGTAATAATCAGCAGCGGCCACAGATACTGGTTCCAGCCGTAGATAAAGGTGATCACAAACAGCGCCGCCAGATTGGTTTTCGACAACGGAAAAACAATGTCGCAAAAGAAGCGCATTGGCGACGCGCCGTCGATCCGCGCCGCTTCCACCAGCTCATCCGGCAGCGTCATAAAGAACTGGCGGAACAGGAAGGTGGCGGTCGCCGAGGCCATCAGCGGCAGCGTTAAACCTGCATAGCTGTCGAGCATCTTCAGATTGGCAATGACTTCTACCGTCGGGAAAATACGCACTTCAACCGGCAGCATCAGGGTGATAAAAATCATCCAGAAGAAGAGGTTACGCAGCGGAAAACGAAACCAGACAATAGCAAATGCCGAAAGCATCGAGACGGTAATTTTGCCGAGCGTAATGCTGAACGCCATCACGAAGCTGTTAAGCAACATCCGCCAGAACGGCGCGCTATTCGTGCCTACCCCGTTCACCCAGATGTTGTGGATGTTTTCCAGCAGATGTGTGCCAGGAATTAGCGTCATCGGCGCGGCGTAGACGGCTTGTTTATCCAGCGTTGCCGCGACAAACGCCACGTACAGCGGGAAGAGGATCACCGCGATCCCGAGGATCAGCATGGTATGGCTGAATATCGTCAGCCACGGACGGTTCTCAATCATTGGTAACGCACCTTGCTTTCAACATAGCGAAACTGCACCACCGTCAGCACGATGACGAGGAACATCAACACCACCGACTGCGCGGCAGACGAAGCCAGATCCAGTCCGGTAAAGCCTTCGCGGTAGATCTTATAAATCAGCGTCGTGGTGGCCTGAACCGGCCCGCCGGACGTGGCGGCGTCGATCACCGGGAAGGTGTCGAAGAAGGCGTACACCAGGTTCACCACCAGCAGGAAGAAACTCACCGGGGCGATAAGCGGCAGAGCAATCTTAAAGAAGCGGCGAATCGGCCCTGCACCGTCGATGGCTGCGGCTTCGATCAACGAACGGGGAATGGATTGCAGCGCGGCATAGAAGAACAGAAAGTTGTAGCTGATTTGCTTCCACACCGAGGCAAACACCACCAGAAACATTGCCTGACCGCTGTTTTGCGCGTGGTTCCAGTCGTAGCCGAACTCAGCGAGAAAATGGGTGATCAGCCCACGACCGGGGTTAAACAGGAAGATCCACAATACGGCGGCAACGGCGGGTGCCACGGCATACGGCAGCAGCATCAAGGTTTGATAGAAACGACTGCCGCGCACGATGTACTCCACCAGCGCCGCGAAGAACAGCGACACCAGCAAACCGCTGACGGTGACAAAGGTGCTGAATTTTATCGTCGTCCAGAAGGAGTCGAGATAGTAGCTGTCATGGAACAGCGTGACGAAGTTATCCAGGCCGACAAACTGGCTGGAGAAACCAAACGGATCGACGCTTTGTAGCGAATACCACAACGCTTCGCCCGCAGGCCAGATAAAAAAGATAACGGTGATGATGAGCTGCGGCGCGACCAGCAGATAGGGCAGCCAGCGCGAGCGGAACACCGGACGGGATGATGACATAAATAAACTCTTCGTGTTGTGTTCCCCTCACCCCGACCCTCTCCCCAAAGGGGCGAGGGAGAAAGGCGGTGCGGCGTTTTGCCATTGAGTCAACTTCGCTCTACCACGCCGGGTGGTTCCCTTCGCCTTCAGTACGAAGTGACAAACCGACACGGCACTTTCCCACCACGCCGATCGGTTCCCTCTCCCTTAGGGAGAGGGTTAGGGTGAGGGTAAGAGAATTAAGACTTAGTAGACTGCTCAAAGCGGCGCAGTAACTGATTCCCACGCTCAACGGCAGTATCCAGCGCCTGCTGTGGCGTCTTCTTGCCGGTCCACACGCTCTCCAGCTCTTCATCCACAATCACGCGGATCTGCGGCATGTTGCCCAGACGCAGCCCTTTGGTGAACGGCAACGGCGGTTTGTTCAGCATCTGACGCGTCGCGGTATCTGCCCCTGGGTTTTTCTCGTAAAAGCCCTGCTCACGGGTCAGGTCATACGCCGCTTTGGTGATCGGCAGATAACCGGTTTTCTGATGCCACTCAGCAGCGTTTTCTGGCTTCGCGAGGAAGTCGAGGAACTTAGCCACGCCGGTATACGTTTCTTTATCTTTGCCCTGCATCACCCACAGGCTGGCTCCGCCGATAATGGCATTTTGTGGCGCATCTTTCGCGTCAGCGTCGTAAGGCATCATGCCTACGCCATAGTTGAATTTGGCGTACTCGCGAATGTTGGCAAGCGAACCGGAAGAGGCGGTGGTCATCGCGCAATCACCGTTATAGAACTTCTCGGTGGATTCATCCTTACGACCGACGTAGCTGAAGTCGCCCTTCTTGTTCATCTCCTCGAGCATAGCAATGTGTCTCACCTGCTCCGGCTTGTTGAACTCCAGCACCGCGTCTGTGCCGTCAAAGCCGTTGTTTTTGCTGGCAAACGGCAGACCGTTCCAGGCGCTAAAGTTTTCCAGTTGGATCCAGCCCTGCCAGCCGCTGGCGTAGCCGCACTTCATACCGGAGGCTTTCAGTTTTGCGGCATAGTCCGCCAGATCCTGCCAGGTTTTCGGCGGCTGTTCCGGGTCTAATCCTGCTTTCTTGAAGGCGTCTTTGTTGTAATAGAGTACGGGGGTCGAGCTGTTGAACGGCTGGGAGAGTAAGTGGCCCGTTTTGCTGTCGGAGTAGTAACCGGAAACCGTCGGCACAAACTGCGATTCATCGAATTGAATCCCCGCCTCTTTAAACACGTCATATACCGGTTTAATGGCTTTCGACGCCATCATGGTAGCGGTGCCAACTTCATAAACCTGCAAAATAGCCGGCGCGTTGCCGGTACGAAATGCGGCAATCCCTGCGCTTAAATTCTGTTCGTAGTTGCCTTTGTAGGTCGGTACAATTTTGTAATCCGGGTTTTCGGCGTTAAAACGTTGAGCCAGAGAATCCACCTCTTTACCCAGTTCCCCTTCCATAGAATGCCAGAACGGAATGGTCGTCACTGCCTGTGCATTCCCCATTAACGCCAGTCCGAGCGCCAGTGCTGAAGCTGTATAATGTAACGGTTTCATCGTTTATCTCTCTTGTTGTACCGAATGCGCGAATTCACGCGTTTTATGCTCGCGGGGTAACATGACATGCTCGAATTACAGAAAAATAACTTTTTTGTTACATTTGTAAGATAGTAAGGTGTCAGAAAGATGACAAGGCAGTGACGGCGCGGGTGAGGGAAAATGGGAGATGGGACACGGATAAGCGGGAAAATATAGAAGGTCTGAATCAAACTCTACAGATTGCTCATCGTTTCATGCCGGATGCAGCGTAAACGCCTTATCAGGCCTACAAGATCGTACAAATTCAATATATTGCAACTCACCCAGTAGGCCTGATAAGCGCAGCGCATCAGGCATTTTTACATTTGTCAGCTGTCTCAAAGGAGTCTTTTGACTCCTTATCAATCAACGTGTTATTACCCGCCTAAATACGCGCTTCTCACCGCTTCGTTCGCCAGCAGCGCGTCGCCGGTATCAGAGAGCACTACATGACCGTTTTCCAGTACGTAGCCGCGATCCGCCAGCTTCAGCGCCTGGTTAGCGTTCTGCTCGACGAGGAAAATGGTCATCCCCTGCTCGCGCAGTTGTTCGATGGTGTCGAAAATTTGCTGGATGATAATCGGCGCCAGCCCGAGCGAGGGTTCATCAAGCAGTAGCAAGCGCGGGTTGCTCATCAGCGCACGACCTATCGCCAGCATCTGCTGCTCACCGCCGGACATGGTGCCCGCCCGCTGAATACGGCGCTCATGCAGACGCGGGAACAGCTCATACACCCACTTTATGCGCTCCTGAAACTGGTCGCGTTCGGCAAAGAAGCCGCCCATTGCCAGGTTCTCTTCCACCGTCATTCGTGAGAAGACACGACGCCCTTCCGGGACAATCGCTACCGCTTCACGCATGATTTTCGCCGTCTGCCAGTCGGTAATGTCTTTATCATCAAACACAATTCGCCCGCTGGTGGCGCGCGGGTCGCCGCATAATGTGCCGAGCAAGGTGGTTTTCCCCGCCCCGTTCGCGCCAATGAGGGTGACAATCTCGCCCTGATTGATATGCAGGCTCACCTCATGCAGCGCCTGGATTTTGCCGTAGTGGGCGCTGACTTTGTCAAAGGACAACATGACTTTTTCCATCTTATGCCTCACCTAAATAGGCACGGATCACGTCCGGGTTATTACGGATTTGCTCCGGCGTACCGTTTGCCAGCGGCGTCCCCTGATTGACCACGTAAATTCTGTCTGAAATCCCCATCACCAGCTTCATATCGTGTTCAATCAACAAGATAGTGGTGTTGTGATGGTTACGCAGTTCGGCAATCAACTCATCCAGCTCTTTGGTCTCTTTCGGATTAAGACCTGCCGCCGGTTCGTCGAGCATTAAAATCTCCGGCTGCGTCACCATGCAGCGGGCAATCTCCAGGCGACGCTGGTCACCGTAGGCCAGGTTACTCGCCTGACGGTTAGCGTGTTCCAGCAAACCAATGCGCTCAAGCCAGGTTGCGGCTCGATCGAGCGCCTCACTTTGGGCGCGACGGAAAGAAGGCGTTTTCAACAGGCCAGAGAACAGCCCGGTTTTCAGTTGCTGATGCTGCGCCACCAACAGGTTTTCAATTACCGTCATTTCGCGGAACAGACGCACGTGCTGAAAAGTACGCACCACCCCCATACGGGCGATTTGCTGACCCGCCAAACCTTCCAGATGCTGATCGCGCAGTAAAATGGTGCCGCCAGTGGGTTTGTAGAATCCGGTCAGGCAGTTAAAGACCGTGGTTTTTCCGGCACCGTTAGGGCCGATTAACGAGACGATCTCCTGCGGGTACAGTTCGAGATTGACGTTATTCACCGCCAGCAGGCCGCCGAAGCGCATCATCAGGCCGTTAACAGATAATAATGGCTGATTCATGCCTGCTCTCCTTTCGTTTCGCCGTTTTTCAGCTTGAGTTGCGGGCGCGTCATGGGCAGCAAGCCCTGCGGACGCCAGATCATCATCAGCACCATCAAACCACCGAGCATTAACATGCTGTATTCGTTGAAATCACGCATCAACTCGCGCGACACCACCAGCAAAATTGCCGCCAGGATCACCGCGAACTGCGATCCCATACCACCAAGCACCACTATCGCCAGCACAAATGCCGATTCGGCAAAGGTGAAGGATTCCGGGCTGACAAAGCCCTGGCGCGCAGCAAACAGCGTTCCGGCAAAACCCGCAAACGCGGCGCTGATGGTAAAGGCGGTCAGCTTGATACGACGTGGGCTTAAGCCCAGCGAACGGCAGGCGATCTCGTCTTCACGCAACGCTTCCCACGCACGCCCCAGCGGCATCCGCAGCAGGCGGTTAATGACGAACAAAGAGAACACTACCAGCAGCAAGGCCACCAGATAGAGGAAGATGACGCGATCGGAGGGATCATATTTCAGGCCAAAGAAATTGCTGAACGTATCCCAGCCGCCTTCACGGGCGGTACGGCTGAACTCAAGGCCGAAGAAAGTGGGTTTCGGGATCTGACTGATGCCGTTCGGACCGCCGGTAATTTCGGTATTATTGAGCAGCAATATGCGCACAATTTCGCCGAAACCGAGGGTAACGATCGCCAGATAATCACCACGCAGACGCAGCACCGGGAAGCCGAGAAGGAAGCCCGCCGCCGCTGCCATTAACCCAGCAATTGGCAGGCAGGTCCAGAAGCCCAGACCGTAATAGTGATTGAGCAGCGCAAAGGTGTAAGCGCCGATGGCGTAAAAGCCGCCGTAACCGAGCACCAGCAAACCAGAAAGCCCTACCACCACGTTCAGCCCGAGGCCGAGGATAATGTAGATCATGGTCAGAGTGGCAATATCCACCGTCCCACGTGACACCATAAACGGCCATGCCACCGCAAGCACCAGCAGCGCCACGAGGAACAGCTTTTGCTTCACCGTGGAACCATCAATCGCTGGCAGAATAAACTTCGGCCCTGAAACGCTTTTTAGCCCTTTCTGGAAAGCGGGTCGCACAAGCTGGAAGAAAAAGACCACCGCCGTGCCGATAAATACCCACTGCCAACGGATGTCTGAAGCACTGTCAACCACCAGTTTGGTGCCATCCAGTTCCAGTTGCACGCCCATAAAGATGCCCGCCAGAACAAAGAACATAGCGGCAGAAAGCAGCGCCATTGCAATATGCATCGGTTTCATACTTTCTCTACCTCCGGGCGACCCAGAATACCGGTCGGCATCACCAGCAGAACCAGAATCAGTAAGGCAAATGAGACCACATCTTTATATTCCGTACTCAAATAAGCCGAAGAGAGCGCCTCCGCAATCCCCAGAATCAACCCGCCAATCATCGCCCCCGGAATACTGCCAATCCCACCGAGCACCGCTGCGGTAAAGGCTTTCATCCCGGCCATAAAGCCGATGTAGGGGTTAATCACGCCGTAGAACTGACCGAGCAGAACGCCCGCCACCGCCGCCATCGCCGCGCCAATCACAAAAGTCAGCGCAATCACCCGGTCGGTGTTGATGCCAAGCAGGCTCGCCATTTTCAGATCTTCCGCGCAGGCACGACACGCGCGCCCCATGCGGGAATAGCGAATGAAAATCGTCAGCGCCAGCATGGCGAGGAAGGTGACAATCCAGATCACCGCCTGCATGGTGGTAATAGAGGCAGAGAAGTTTTCGCTATGACCCACCACCCACTGACCGTTAAACAAGCTGGGCAGCGCCACGTCGCGCGAACCTTCGGTGAGGCTGACGTAGTTTTGCAGGAAGATGGACATACCGATTGCCGAGATGAGCGCAATCAGGCGCTTAGAGTTACGTACCGGGCGATAGGCCACCCGTTCGATACTCCAGCCGTAGGCGCTGGCAATGACGATTGCGCCGACAAATCCCGCCGCTACCAGTAGCCAGCCGGTATCAATGCCCATCATCATCAGTGCAGCGATGATCATAAAGGAGACGTAGCTGCCAATCATGTAAACCTCGCCGTGGGCGAAGTTGATCATGCCGATAATGCCGTAAACCATGGTGTAGCCGATGGCTATCAGCGCGTAGGTACTGCCCAGCGTGACGCCGTTAAACATCTGCTGCAAGAAATACAAAAACTGCTCAGACATAAGGTAACCTTTCTAAACCCGCCCGCATTTCACGGACGGTGGGATGATCACTTGGCTGCCGTGGATGAACCGTCGGCGTGCCACTGGAAGACACCAAAATCAAATCCCTTCAGATCGCCTTTTTCATCCCAGTTCAGCGGCCCAATCACGGTGTTTGCACCGTTAGCTTTTAAATCTTTCACCAGTGTCAGCGGCTCATCGCTGCCGGTACGCTCAAGGGCAGTTGCCAGAGATTGCACCGCCGCGTAGGTGATCCAGACATAAGGCCCGGACGGATCTTTCTTGTCCGCTTTCAGCGCATCAACGATGCCTTTGTTTGCCGGATCCTGGTCATAGCGTTTTGGCATGGTGACCAACATGCCTTCGGCGGCATCGCCGGCAATGTTCGACAGCGACGCATTACCTACACCTTCCGGCCCCATAAACTGAGTATTCAGGCCAACGGAACGCGCCTGGCGCAGCATCTGCCCCATTTCCGGGTAGTAACCACCGTAGTAAACAAAGTCGATGTTTTCTTTTTTCAGGCGGGCGATCAGCGCGGAGAAATCTTTCTCGCCAGCGGTAATGCCGTCGAAGAAGACGACGTTGGCGTTAGCCGCTTTCAGCCCGTCCTGCACCGAACGCGCCAGCCCTTCGCCATACTGTTGTTTGTCGTGAATGATGGCGATACGCTGAGGCTTCACCGTCTCAACAATGTATTTTGCCGCCGTTGGCCCCTGGGAAGAGTCCAGCCCGGCAGTACGCATGATGTGTTGATAACCGCGTTGAGTCAGCTCCGGGTTAGTCGCCCCCGGCGAGATCATCAGGATACCTTCATCTTCATAGATATCTGACGCAGGTTGGGTAGAAGAGGAACACAGATGGCCAATAACGTATTTAATGCCGTCGTTAACGATTTTGTTGGCGACCGCAACGGCTTGTTTTGGGTCGCAGGCGTCGTCATATTCCACGCCAACCAACTTATCGCCCTTAATTCCCCCTTTGGCATTAATGTCTTTAATCGCCTGACGCGCGCCGTTAAATTCCATATCACCCCACTGGGCAATCGGGCCGGACATCGCGCCGACAACGGCAACTTTAATATCGTCGGCTAAAGCAGTGTGTGAAATTGCCAGTGCAATCATCCCTGCGATGATAGTTTTCGCATTCCGTTTCATAGTCAAAAATCCCCACTCGTAATGTTGTGTTGCTTTGTTTTTTATGTGTTAACAAATCAGACTGTTCTTTTTTATACTGCGCTGTTTTTGCCTGTCCGATTAAGGGTTTAGCGCAGTTTTTGTGATGATATCGATTAAAATCTCTATTTTTCAGTCGATTAAGAACAGATAATATTCTGAATTAATTGATAGATAAACAGAAAAAAGCGCCGTTGTCAGCATAAAATAACGGTACAAAGGGCGGAATAATTCACTACCATTCAGGGGATTATGCTGGACAATTTTCATTCTATAATGTTTTTAATTTGTAATTATTGCTGAAAAAAAATTAATCACCTGCCAAAAGAAATAAAAAAGAGAAAGCCTCCGATTAAATTATTTCGCTACACTGGTTCCACTTTTGTGATTTGTACGGGTTCCCCATGAAGCTGACCATCATTCGATTAGAAAACTTTAGCGACCAGGATCGGATTGACCTGCAAAAGATCTGGCCGGAGTATTCTCCTTCCTCTTTACAGGTTGACGATTCCCACCGTATTTACGCCGCGCGTTTTAACGAGCGCCTGCTCGCTGCCGTGCGAGTAACCTTAAGCGGCACCGAGGGAGCGATGGATTCCCTGCGTGTACGGGAAGTCACCCGCCGACGCGGCGTAGGGCAATATCTGCTGGAAGAAGTGTTACGTGATAATCCCGGCGTTTCATCCTGGTGGATGGCGGATGCTGGCGTGGAAGATCGCGGCGTGATGACAGCGTTTATGCAAGCACAGGGGTTTACGGCACAGCAGGGCGGTTGGGAGAAGCGTTAATCGCTCTGTGTAAAAAGCAGTTCTATGGATTTGGTTGGAAAAAATAACGCATTTTCGTTTTCTCCGACCAACGGGATAAAGCCCAGCGACTGATAAAACGTCTGGGCTTTTTCATTCAGCGCCTCGACAAAAAGACCGTGAATACCTACCGCTAAAGAGGCTGACCAGACGACTTTCATGGCATGAGCAACCAGTGTTGCTCCCCATCCCTGCCCCTGTATTGAACGATCAATTGCCAGACGCCCAAGAGTGACGCTGGGAATATTTTTGTAGGGAATTTTTTTCTGTTTCGATTTCGAGGGCAATGCGGCTCGTTCAAAACAACTGCCGGATAATGTGTAATATCCCAGGACCTGGCGTTCTGGCGTGTTGGCACGAAGGATGTACGCTCGCAGAATTTTATTGCGATGCTGACGAACCAGATGTGTCGTCAGAAAGAGATTTAAGGCTTCTTCGCCGCAGTCGAATCGCTGTAGATCATAATCTGCATCATCGGTCAGAATCTCTATCGTCAGATCATCCATAAATTATTACATTCCCTGAAGACGTTTTGCCGCACGTTTTAACTTTTCACCTGGTGACGGCGGATTACTCAGCGCATCCATCACCCGCGTCCAGGACTCCTCATTAAGGATCACTCGCCGATGCTGTTCAATCACTTCTGCAGCCCGCTGCGAGGCACTATTCAACATAAATTGGCTGACGGACTGATTAGATATCGCCGCCGCTTCCTCAATTAGACTTTTGTCATCGTCAGTTAAACGCAGATCGATACGCTGCTTTTTAACAGCAGACATGTAAACTCTCCTGCTACTTATAAATATGTACGGAATTCTACCGTACATTAAGCATATCCTGGATTGTTTAATCTTTCTACAACCATTTCGACAAACACAAAAAAACCCGATGGCGGTTCAGCTCATCGGGCATTTTCATTTATCTATCTGTTACTTCGCATCGGTCGCCGTGCCGTTGGCGTGCCAGTCAAACACACCGAACTCAAAGCCTTTCAGGTCACCTTTCTCATCCCAGGTCAGTGGCCCCATCACCGTATCAACCGAGTTCGCTTTCAGGTATTTGGCGATCTCCGCCGGATCGTCAGACTGATTCAGCCCCGCCTGCAAAGATTGCAGCGCCGCGTAGGTGGTCCAGACGAATGCGCCGCTTGGATCCTGTTTTTTCGCTTTGATCGCGTCAACAATCGGTTTGTTCGCCGGAACCTGATCGTAGTTCTTCGGCTTGGTCACCAGCAGTCCTTCCGCTGACTCGCCCGCGATATTAGACAGCGAGACGTTAGCCACACCTTCCGGCCCCATAAACTGAGTTTTCAGCCCCGCCGCGCGCGCCTGACGCAGGATCTGCCCCATTTCCGGGTGATAACCGCCGTAGTAAACGAAGTCGATATTCTCTTTCTTCAGGCGTGCCACCAGCGTCGAGAAATCTTTTTCCCCAGCGGTGATGCCATCAAAGAACACTACGTTAGCATTGCCTTTCTTCAGGCCGTCCTGCACCGCACGCGCCAGACCTTCGCCGTACTGTTGTTTGTCGTGAACGATAGCAATACGCTGCGGTTTCACTTTCTCAAGAATATATTTTGCCGCCGTCGGCCCCTGGTCGGAATCCAGACCGGTGGTGCGCAGGATCAGCTGATAGCCACGGGCAGTCAGCTCTGGCGCGGTTGCCGCTGGGGTGATCATTAAAATGCCTTCGTCTTCATAAATGTCAGACGCTGGCTGTGTTGATGAAGAACAGAGGTGACCAATGACATATTTAATGCCGTCGTTAACCACTTTGTTCGCCACCGCGACGGCCTGTTTCGGGTCACAGGCATCGTCATATTTTACGATTTGCAGTTTGTTGCCTTTAACGCCGCCTTTGGCGTTGATATCCGCAACCGCCTGTTCTGCGCCAGTAAACTCCTGGTCACCATACTGTGCCACCGGACCAGACATTGCGCCCACGACCGCGACTTTAATATCTTCTGCCAGAGCCATATTGCTGAATGCCAGCGCGATACATCCTGCCAGTAACGCTTTACCCTTTATGTTCATCCTGAGAATCCCCATTCTTCTGGTTATTACGTGTGTTGTGATGTTGTTGTTCAGCACTTTATTTCGTTTTATGCATGACTACCCGTGCTTTAGCAGCATACTCTGCTAAAACATACCCGATTTTTATGATATTGGAATAGCTATTTTGACAGTTTATTAACAATCTGCGTGGGGATTGGCGTTTTGCCGGAGGGGGGGAATTGATTATTGTAGAGGCCCAAAAAACAAAAACCCCGGACTCTCATCCAGGGTTCTCTGCTTAATAGCGGAAATTACGCTTCAATGGCAGCGCGAAGTTTTTTCATCGCGTTCTTTTCCAGCTGACGTACACGTTCAGCGGAAACGCCGTAACGGTCAGCCAGTTCCTGCAACGTAGATTTGTTATCTTCGTCCAGCCAGCGCGCGCGGATGATATCCTGGCTACGCTCGTCCAGACCCTGCATCGCGTCGGTCAGACGGTTTGCCGCCTGCTCTTCCCAGTTATCATCTTCAATGCCGTCGGCAAAGTTAGATGATTTATCCTGCAGATAGAGCACCGGAGCCATCGGCTGGCTGTCGGAATCGTCGTCGGAAGACATGTCAAAAGTCATGTCCTGTGCCGCCATACGCGATTCCATCTCACGGACGTCTTTGCTGGTTACGCCCAGTTCGCGAGCCACCATTTCGACTTCATCCTGGTTAAACCAGCCCAGACGCTGCTTGGTTTTACGCAGATTAAAAAACAGTTTGCGCTGCGCTTTGGTGGTCGCAACTTTGACGATACGCCAGTTACGCAAAACGTATTCGTGGATCTCTGCTTTGATCCAGTGAACGGCGAAGGAGACCAGGCGCACACCCACTTCCGGGTTGAAACGGCGCACTGCTTTCATCAGGCCGATGTTACCTTCCTGAATCAAATCCGCCTGTGGCAGGCCATAGCCCGCATAATTACGAGCAATATGAACAACAAACCGCAGGTGAGACAGGATCAGCGTTTTAGCTGCTTCCAGATCGCCATGGTAATGCAGCTTTTCAGCCAGCGCCCGCTCCTCGTCAGCCGACAACATCGGCCACGCGTTAGCTGCCCGGATGTAAGAATCCAGGTTGCCAACAGGGGCTAAAGCTAAACTTTGCATTTTGTCAGTCATTCAAATCCTCTCAATCGATATCTTCTGGCGCTTCAGTGGTAGCAACAACTGTGCCAGAGCTTAAGAGCAACGAGATTATCATTCACAGTTTTATCAGACCGTGATTTTATCCACAAGTTCAATGCTGTCTTGTGAATAAATTACGCACAAAATGTGACATAGAGATGAAATACCGGGAAGAGACAACGGGGTCTCTTTCCCTGCTACGGAACCCATTGCAGGGAAAGAGTATAACACGATTTTATTATTCCGGCGTAAAGTGCCGTAAATGTTGTACCGTGGCAAGCCATGCTGCCACCCAGCCAATCATCGAACACACCAGCAGCAGCAGCAGGCATTCATCGAACGATAAACCATTGATATCAAACTTCGTTCCGAATACCTGCGCCACTTCCGCAACCGCCGATGACAAACGCAGCACCAGAATTTCTGACAAAATTAATGACAGTAATGCGCCAGAAAATCCCAGCAGCGCGCCACCATACAGGAACGGGCGAAGTATGAAACCATCCGTCGCGCCAATCAGTTTCTGCACGTTGATGGAGTCGCGGCGGGCAAATATGCTCAGACGCACGCTGTTGCCGATAACCAGGAACACTGCCGCCACCATCAGCACGCCGATCATCGCCGAAACACGCCCTACCAGCCCAGTCAGTGCGGTCAGACGGGCAAACCAGCTATCGTCCATTCGTACTTCATCGATGCCGTTAATTTGCGTGATGCGATCACGCAACGTATTCAGCGACTCCGTCCCCTGAAAATCGAGTTTTGGGATCACCACCGCCACAGCCGGAAGCGGGTTTTCCTCCAGCATGTCCAGCGCGCCGCCAAAACCAGACCAGTTACGGAACTCGCCCAACGCGTCCTCACGAGAAAGATAGTTCACTTTCTCCACGCCCTGTTCGGCCTGTAACTGTGCCACCACACCCGCTGCTGCGTCATCGTCCAGCGTTTTTTGCAGATAAACGGTGATTTGCGGTGAGGGATAATACTGCGTCGCCGCCTGGTTAACGTTTTTGTACACCATGTAGCAGACGCTTGGCAGCGTCAGGGAAATGGCGATGACCATCACCGTTAAAAACGTAGCGAACGGTTTGCTTTTGAGATCCTGCAAAGCGCCGTGGAACGCATAACGCACCTGTTCGTTGAAAACGTTAGTTTTGCGATTTACCGGTTTTGGCGAGGATTTCGGGCGTTTCGGCGCATTACGACCACCGTCGCCTGAGCCGCCGACCGATTTACGGAAGCGATCCAGACGTCCGCCAAACTGCCGGATATGATTGATTGCATCGCGCTTATTCATGGCCCACGCCTCCATGCAAGTGACCATCGCTCAGGGTGAGCATACGATAGGAACGCCGCGAAATCAGGTTGATGTCGTGCGTTGCCATCAATACCGTTACCCCAACGCGGTTAAACTCTTCAAACAGGCGTAAAATTCCTTCCGACAGCGCGTCGTCAAGATTACCGGTCGGTTCGTCCGCCAGCAGTACCGCAGGTTTGTTAACCACCGCGCGGGCAATGCCAACGCGTTGTTGTTCACCGCCAGAAAGCTGAATCGGAAAGTTCTTCGCTTTGTCCAGTAGCCCGACTTTATCCAGCGCCGCCGATACACGACGACGAATATCGTCACCGCTGGCACCGGCAATAATCAACGGGATCGCCACATTATCGTAGACAGTACGATCCATCAGTAGATGGTGATCCTGGAAAATCATGCCAATCTGGCGGCGCAGAAACGGAACTTCACGGTTTTTCAGACGCGTGATGTCATGGCCGCTAAACCAGATTTTCCCGGCGCTGGGCCGCTCAATCCCACAGATCAGCTTCAGGAGGGTACTTTTCCCTGCACCGGAATGACCGGTCAGAAACGCCATCTCACCCGGCTGCATATGGAACGTAACGCCCTGCAGCGCCTGTCTCCCACCGAGATAAGCCTTGCTGACATGTTCAAAGCGAATCATTGTTAATCCTCTCGGGCAAAAAGTGCCTCTATAAAGTCGTCCGCCTTAAACGGACGCAAATCCTCAATACGTTCGCCGACACCAATATAGCGAATAGGAATACCAAACTGGTCAGCCACCGAGAAAATTACTCCGCCTTTCGCCGTGCCGTCCAGTTTAGTTAACGTGATGCCGGTTAAGCCGACGGCTTCATGGAACAGTTTGGCCTGGCTTACCGCATTCTGCCCAGTGCTGGCATCGATAGTCAGCATAACTTCATGCGGCGCTTCAACGTCGAGTTTCTTCATCACGCGGACGATTTTCTTCAGCTCTTCCATCAGGTGCGATTTGTTCTGCAAGCGTCCGGCGGTATCGGCAATCAGGACATCAACATTACGCGCCTTAGCGGCCTGAATAGCGTCGAAGATAACTGAGGCGGAATCCGCGCCGGTATGCTGGGCAATCACCGGAATATTGTTGCGCTGACCCCAGACCTGAAGCTGTTCAACCGCTGCTGCACGGAAAGTATCGCCCGCCGCCAGCATGACCGATTTACCTTGTTGTTCAAACTGACGCGCCAGCTTACCGATAGTCGTGGTTTTACCCACGCCATTGACGCCTACCATCAGAATCACGAACGGTGTTTTACCTTCGACATTCAGCGGTTCATCGACCTTCGCCAGAATCTCACCCATCTCTTCTTTCAGCAGACCGTAGAGCGCCTCAGCATCGCGAAGCTGTTTGCGGGTCGCGCCTTCAGTCAGATTGGTGATGATTTTGCGCGTGGTTTCCACGCCCACATCGGCGATGAGCAATTGCTCTTCCAGCTCTTCAAACAGATCATCGTCGATTTTTTTACCACGGAACAGGCTGATAAATCCGGAACCGAGGTTTTCCTTAGTTTTCAGCAGGCTGCGTTTCAGGCGAGCGAAGAAACCTTCTTTGGTTGGTTTTTCCTGCTCCTGGGCTACCTCTTCCACCGGCTGATCTTCTTCTGCCGGAGGAACGACCATCACCGCCTCTTCTGCCGCTTCAGCGGCCAGCGCCTGTGCTTCCAGCTCTTCGTCGGTGATTTCTTCTTTCGCTGCTTGTTCTTCCGCCGCTTCGACAATCTCCACGGTTTCCGCTTCGGCCTGCCACTCTTCTGGCGAAACTTCTTCGACTTTAACGTCTTCTGGCAGCGGCAGCTCTTCACGCTCGATAGCCACTGGCTCTGGCGTGACTTCAGGTTCAACTACCGACGCTGGCGTTTCTTCAACTATCGGCTCCGGTTCTGCAATAACTTCCGGCTCGACAACCGCTTCAGGTTGCGCTTTTTCACTTTCGGCAACCTGTTCAGTGACTTCCACAACGTCGGCAGCAAAAGTTTCCGCCTCAGCTTCAGTATGCGCCTGCGGCTGTTCTTCAACGGGTTGTTCAGCAACTTTCGCAGGCTCTTGCGCCTGGACGATTTCTTCTACAACCGGTTGTTCGTTTTGGGTTTCTGTCTCTTTTTCCGGGGTCTGCTCTTTTTGACCAAAGCCCAGCCAGGAAAAAAAGCCACGTTTTTTTTCTTTCGCCATCTGCGACTACACTCCTCGCTGTTGCTTCATGGCACAGCGTTAACGCTATGTACATAGCAGCTAAAAAAATGATGAAATAGTCTACCACTTAACTTAATCCACATCACCGCCTGCAAGTATGTGTTATCTGGCGGATTGAGCAATTTACCATGAAAAAACCGAATCATTCCGGCAGCGGTCAAATCCGCATTATTGGTGGGCAGTGGCGAGGCCGTAAACTCCCGGTTCCTGATAGCCCAGGTCTACGTCCTACCACCGATCGCGTGCGCGAAACGCTGTTTAACTGGCTGGCGCCGGTCATTGTTGATGCGCAATGCCTGGACTGCTTCGCAGGTAGCGGTGCGCTGGGGCTGGAAGCCTTGTCACGCTACGCTGCGGAAGCTACTCTGGTTGAGATGGATCGCGCGGTATCTCAGCAATTAACCAAGAATCTCGCGACGCTGAAAGCAGGCAATGCGCGAGTCGTGAACACCAATGCGATGTCTTTTCTAATGCAAAAAGGAACGCCGCATAATATTGTGTTTGTTGACCCTCCGTTCCGCCGTGGCTTGTTGGAAGAAACCATTAATTTACTGGAAAACAACGGTTGGCTGGCTGATGAAGCCTGGGTATATGTTGAAAGTGAAGTAGAAAATGGCCTGCCCGCCGTTCCTGCCAACTGGTCGTTATATCGCGAAAAAGTGGCTGGTCAGGTCGCTTATCGGCTGTATCAGCGTGAAACACAAGGAGAAAGTGATGCTGATTAATATTGGACGTTTGTTAATGCTCTGCGTTTGGGGATTTTTGATCCTCAATCTTTTTCAACCATTCCCACGCCCGCTGAATATTTTCGTTAACGTGGCGCTGATTTTTACCGTGCTGATGCATGGTATGCAACTGGCGCTGTTAAAATCGACCTTGCCGAAAGATGGCCCGCAGATGACCACCGCCGAAAAGGTACGTATTTTCCTTTTCGGCGTGTTTGAACTGCTGGTCTGGCAGAAGAAATTTAAAGTTAAAAAATAATCTTATTTGTCGCCAACAAAGCTGACAAAGCGCGTTCCTTTATAGCTCAGTGTACCTTTATCGCCCACTGTCAGGGCATGGTACTGCTGGGCGTCGAGGCGGAACGTCTGCTCCAGTCCGCCGCTTTGCGGTTTGAAGCTCGCCTCATAGCGCATACTGGTGCCTGCCGGAGTCACTTCCTGCTGGCGCGAACGTCGATCGTTAATCGGTTTTTCCCGCTTGTTACTCACCACCACCAGCTTTTGCTGGAGCGGTGCCATATCATTATCAGCTTTTTCCCGCCGCTGTTGCATAAAACGAAACGATGCGGCGACGATAATTAAGCCAATGATAACAATAAAGAAAAGAGGTGGTTTGCTCATCTTTATCCCTCATCGGAAAATGCGGAAATAAGCATACCCTGCCAGTTATGGTGTTGTCATCCGTCCATCCTCGCCACTAAACTGAATAGCAAGACCGTAGGCATTCCGCTTACGAAAAAATAACGAATTCAAGGAACTAAGATGCTTTGGTCGTTTATCGCTGTCTGTCTTTCCGCATGGCTATCTGTGGATGCATCGTACCGTGGGCCAACCTGGCAACGCTGGGTATTTAAACCGTTAACCCTTCTTCTCCTGCTATTGCTGGCGTGGCAAGCGCCGATGTTCGACGCTATTAGCTATCTTGTGCTGGCGGGGCTGTGTGCCTCACTGCTGGGCGATGCGCTAACGCTATTGCCACGTCAGCGTCTGATGTACGCTATCGGCGCATTTTTCCTCTCACACCTGTTGTACACCATCTATTTCGCCAGCCAGATGACGCTCTCTTTCTTCTGGCCTCTGCCACTGGTACTGCTGGTTCTGGGCGCGCTATTGCTGGCCATTATCTGGACGCGTCTGGAGGAGTTCCGTTGGCCTGTCTGTACTTTTATCGGTATGACGCTGGTGATGGTGTGGCTGGCAGGTGAACTGTGGTTCTTCCGTCCGACCGCTCCGGCACTCTCGGCCTTTATGGGCGCTTCGTTGCTGTTTATCAGTAACTTTGTCTGGCTGGGTAGCCACTATCGCCGCCGCTTCCGTGCGGATAACGCTATTGCTGCGGCTTGCTACTTTGCCGGTCACTTCCTCATCGTCCGCTCGCTGTATCTCTGATAAAACTTGACTCTGGAGTCGACTCCAGAGTGTATCCTTCGGTTAATGAGAAAAAACTTAACCGGAGGATGCCATGTCGACTCCCGACAATCACGGCAAAAAAGTCCCTCAATTTGCCGCGTTCAAACCGCTAACCCCGGCACAGAATGCCAACGACTGTTGCTGCGACGGCGCATGTTCCAGCACGCCAACACTCTCTGAAAACGTCTCCGGCACCCGGTATAGCTGGAAAGTCAGTGGCATGGACTGTGCCGCCTGTGCGCGCAAAGTGGAAAATGCCGTGCGCCAGCTTTCTGGCGTGAATCAGGTACAGGTGTTGTTCGCTACCGAAAAACTGGTTGTAGATGCCGACAATGATATCCGTGCGCAAATTGAATCGGCGGTGCAAAAAGCAGGCTATTCCCTGCGCGATGAACAGGCCGCTGAAGAACCACAAGCATCACGCCTGAAAGAAAACCTGCCGCTGATTACGCTTATTGTGATGATGGTAATCAGCTGGGGGCTGGAGCAGTTTAATCATCCGTTCGGTCAACTGGCGTTTATCGCGACCACGCTAGTTGGTCTGTACCCGATTGCTCGCCAGGCATTACGGCTGATCAAATCCGGCAGCTACTTCGCCATTGAAACGTTAATGAGCGTAGCCGCCATTGGCGCGCTGTTTATTGGCGCAACGGCAGAAGCTGCGATGGTGTTGCTGCTGTTTTTGATTGGCGAACGACTGGAAGGCTGGGCCGCCAGCCGCGCACGTCAAGGGGTCAGCGCGTTAATGGCGCTGAAGCCAGAAACCGCCACGCGTCTGCGTAACGGTGAGCGGGAAGAGGTGGCGATCAATAGCCTGCGCCCTGGCGATGTGATTGAAGTTGCGGCAGGTGGGCGTTTGCCTGCCGACGGTAAACTGCTCTCACCGTTTGCCAGTTTTGATGAAAGCGCCCTGACCGGCGAATCCATTCCGGTGGAGCGCGCAACGGGCGATAAAGTTCCTGCAGGCGCCACCAGCGTAGACCGTCTGGTGACGCTGGAAGTGCTGTCAGAACCGGGTGCCAGCGCCATTGACCGCATTCTGAAGCTGATCGAAGAGGCTGAAGAACGCCGCGCACCCATTGAGCGATTTATCGACCGTTTTAGCCGTATCTATACGCCCGCGATTATGGCCGTCGCTCTGCTGGTGACGCTGGTGCCACCGCTGCTGTTTGCCGCCAGCTGGCAGGAGTGGATTTATAAAGGGCTGACGCTGCTGCTGATTGGCTGCCCGTGTGCGTTAGTTATCTCCACGCCTGCAGCGATTACCTCCGGACTGGCAGCAGCGGCACGTCGTGGAGCGTTAATTAAAGGTGGTGCGGCGCTGGAGCAGTTAGGTCGTGTCACCCAGGTCGCATTTGATAAAACCGGTACGCTGACCGTCGGTAAACCGCGCGTTACCGCGATTCATCCGGCAACGGGCGTTAGCGAATCTGAACTGCTGGCGCTGGCGGCGGCGGTCGAGCAAGGCGCAACGCATCCACTGGCGCAAGCCATCATTCGTGAAGCACAGGTTGCTGCACTCGCCATTCCCGCCGCCCAGTCACAGCGGGCGCTGGTCGGCTCTGGCATTGAAGCGCAGGTCAACGGAGAGCGGGTGCTGATATGCGCTGCCGGGAAACATCCAGCCGAGGCATTTGCCGGTTTGATTAACGAACTGGAAAGCGCCGGGCAAACGGTAGTGCTGGTAGTGCGTAACGATGACGTGCTGGGTGTCATTGCATTGCAGGATACCCTGCGCGCCGATGCCGCCACTGCCATCAGTGAACTGAACTCTCTGGGCGTCAAAGGGGTGATCCTCACCGGCGATAATCCACGCGCAGCGGCAGCGATTGCCGGTGAACTGGGGCTGGAATTTAAAGCCGGATTACTACCGGAAGATAAAGTCAAAGCGGTGACCGAGCTGAACCAACATGCGCCGCTGGCGATGGTCGGCGACGGTATTAACGACGCGCCAGCAATGAAAGCAGCAGCTATTGGGATTGCAATGGGCAGTGGCACAGACGTGGCGCTGGAAACCGCCGACGCGGCATTAACGCATAACCACCTGCGCGGTCTGGTACAAATGATTGAGCTGGCACGCGCCACTCACGCTAATATCCGCCAGAACATCACCATTGCGCTGGGGCTGAAAGGGATCTTCCTTGTCACCACGCTTTTAGGAATAACCGGCCTGTGGCTGGCTGTGCTGGCAGATACGGGAGCAACGGTGCTGGTGACGGCGAATGCGTTAAGATTGTTGCGCAGAAAGTAATGGGGACAGCCTGCAAACCGATCGCAAAATTGGACGCGATCGATCCCCTCGCTCCTCTGGGGAGAGGGTGAGGGGAAAAGGCGGCATCGAAGCCAATCTTCCCCCATTAACCGCCTTTACGAATCAAATAACGATAAGGCAGTCCATCCGTCTCTTTGGCGACCAGTTCATGTTCCATAAAGGTACAAAACCCAGGAATATCGCGGGTCGTGGCCGGATCATCGGCAATAATCAGCAACGTTTCGCCTGGCTGCATATTGCGCACCGTTTTGCGCACCATCATCACCGGTTCCGGGCAGCGCAGGCCAAGTGCGTCGAGTGTGTGGTCAGGGCTGGAAAAGAGATCGGTCATTTTCTTCTCATCACATAAAAAAACGGCGCTAGTTTACGCCCTGTGAGTCCGTTAGCAAACCAGGTTAACGATTGCGTGAAAATTAACCATTGCATTGTCAAGCCAAAGCAGTATCATGCGGCGGCTCGAAAAAAGGGTAAGCACGTTATTATCTCACTATAAAATAACGTGTCGTACGTATTGGGTTCCCTCACCCCAATGGCTAATCAAAAAGGTACAATATGAACGCTTTCTCACAAACTCAACGCTATAAGGCGTTGTTCTGGTTATCGTTATTTCACCTGTTGGTGATCACCTCCAGTAACTATCTGGTACAGCTTCCGGTCTCTATTTTCGGTTTTCATACCACCTGGGGCGCGTTTAGCTTTCCGTTTATTTTTCTTGCTACCGACCTGACTGTGCGTATTTTTGGCGCACCGCTGGCTCGTCGCATCATCTTTGCGGTGATGATCCCCGCGTTGCTGATCTCCTACGTCATCTCATCACTGTTTTATATGGGTTCATGGCAGGGATTCGGCGTTCTCGCCCACTTCAACCTGTTTGTCGCCCGTATCGCTACCGCCAGCTTTATGGCCTACGCGCTGGGGCAGATCCTCGACGTGCACGTTTTTAACCGCCTGCGTCAGAGTCATCGCTGGTGGCTGGCTCCGACGGCTTCCACACTGTTTGGTAACGTCAGCGATACGCTGGCTTTCTTCTTCATTGCTTTCTGGCGCAGCCCGGATGCTTTTATGGCCGAGCACTGGATGGAAATCGCGCTGGTTGATTACTGTTTCAAAGTGTTAATCAGCATCGTTTTCTTCCTGCCAATGTATGGCGTATTACTCAATATGCTATTGAAAAGACTGGCAGATAAATCCGAAATCAACGCTTTGCAGGCCAGTTAAAGGTTCGTTATCAGAGTTGTGATAAGATGGATGAATGAGCCGTTATGGCCGTTTATCGATAAGGAAGAAGTCAATGCGCAATCTGGTTAAATATGTCGGAATTGGCCTGCTGGTTATGGGGCTTGCGGCCTGTGATGATAAAGACACTAACGCTACGGCGGAAGGCACTGTCGCGGAAAGTAACGCTGCCGCAAATCCCGTCAACCTGCTTGATGGCAAGCTAAGTTTCTCGCTGCCAGCAGATATGACCGACCAGAGCGGTAAGCTGGGAACGCAAGCCAATAACATGCACGTCTGGTCCGACGCCACCGGGCAGAAAGCAGTCATCGTCATCATGGGCGATGACCCGAAAGAAGATCTGGGTGTGCTGGCGAAGCGTCTGGAAGATCAGCAACGTAGCCGCGATCCGCAACTGCAAGTGGTGACCAACAAATCTATTGAGCTGAAAGGTCACAAAATGCAGCAGTTAGACAGCATTATCTCCGCGAAAGGCCAGACGGCGTACTCTTCCGTCATTCTGGGTAACGTGGGTAATCAACTGCTGACCATGCAAATCACGCTGCCAGCTGACGATCAGCAAAAAGCGCAGACCACCGCAGAAAACATCATTAATACGCTGGTTATTCAGTAAATTTTAAGATGATGAGACGGTCTCAGGAACGTGTTCCGGAGGCCGTTTTTTTAATCGCCACGTCAGCAATAACGCGATTGCTACCAGCCCCGCCGCCGCCAGATAAATCACCGGTACGCCCGCCCAGCTCATCACCAGCCCAGCCAGTGGTCCGGTCACGCCAAGCGATAAATCCATAAATACGGTGTAGGTTGCCAGCGCCGCCCCCTGATTTTGCTGTGGAACCGCTTTTACCGCCACTACGCCCAATGCCGGGAACACCAGCGAAAACCCTGCCCCCGCCAGTAAGACGCCGATTTTCGCCATCCACGGTACGGTGGCTACGCCAACCAATAGCAGGCCGATTATCTCAACGCTAAAGCAGATCATCGCCACGTTTAAGCCGCCGATACGATTAATGCCGTTAGGGAATAACAGTCGCGTACCGACAAACGCACAACTAAACAGCGTCAACGCGAAGGCCGCACCGTCCCAACCTTTAGCGTCATAAAACAGTGTGATAAAGGTGGCGATGACGCCAAATCCGGCAGAAGCCAGTGCCAGCGCCATGCCATACAGCCAGACGCGCCCAAGCACCGCGCGAAACGGCAGTGGCTTGCCTTTGCTGGCTTTCACCGACGGACGCGGGATCGCCAACAAAATGGCCACCAGCGCCACGGCCATAATGATTAATGCCAGCGTCTGCAACCCGCCCCAGTGATAAAACAGCACGCCCAACGGCGCGCCCATCGCCATCGCCCCGTAAGTGACAATGCCGTTCCACGAAATTACCCGCCCGATATGCAGCGAGCCAACCACGCCAACGCCCCACAGTGTCGATCCGGTTCCGGCAAAACTTTGTCCAATTCCGAGGATCACGCGCCCCAGGCAAAGTAATAACAGGCTGATGACGGGCAGGCTGGCGGTTAATCCTGCTGTCAGATACCCCAGCCCGCTCAAAAAGCAGCCGCACAACCCGAAGACGACTATCTTTTTGGGTCCCAGCAAATCGGCGTAACGCCCGGCATGTGGACGACTCAGCAAAGTAGCGAAATATTGCAGGCTGATAACTAAACCCGCCCAGAAGGCACTAAATCCCATCACATCATGGACATAGCCCGGCAATACGGCGAGCGGCAACCCGATGGTGAGGTAGCTGGCGAAGTTAAACATGACAATGGAGACAATGCGCAGGTTAAGACGCAATCCGTTTAGCGCGGGTTCGGCAACGGGTTCGGGCATGAGGATCACCACATTTTTACAACAGTGTTTCATTTTTACCACGGGCTGGCGTGAAAATCAGCAGTAAGAATCAGAATATTGCTGGCGTGACTCCCGCTACACTTAATACAAAAAGTCACAAGGAAGCCCCAATGGAAACCCTTCAACCGGATAAAACAGGAATGCATATTCTGCTCAAGCTGGCCTCGCTGGTAGTGATTCTCGCCGGCATTCACGCAGCGGCAGATATCATTGTGCAACTGCTACTGGCGCTCTTTTTCGCCATTGTCCTCAATCCGTTGGTCACCTGGTTTATTCGTCGTGGAGTACAACGCCCCATTGCCATTACCATTGTGGTGGTGGTGATGCTGATAGCACTTACTGCGCTGGTCGGCGTACTGGCGGCATCGTTTAACGAATTTATCTCTATGCTGCCGAAGTTTAATAAGGAACTGACCCGTAAGCTGTTTAAATTACAAGAGATGTTACCGTTTCTTAATCTGCATATGTCGCCCGAACGAATGCTTCAGCGGATGGATTCGGAAAAAGTTGTCGCCTTCACCACGGCGCTGATGACCGGGCTTTCCGGCGCAATGGCGAGCGTGCTTCTGCTGGTGATGACCGTAGTTTTCATGCTGTTTGAAGTGCGCCACGTGCCTTACAAAATGCGTTTTGCGTTGAATAATCCACAGATTCACATCGCCGGACTACACCGCGCCTTAAAAGGTGTTTCGCACTATCTTGCATTGAAGACGCTGCTCAGTTTATGGACAGGCGTCATCGTCTGGCTGGGATTGGCGCTAATGGGCGTACAGTTTGCGCTGATGTGGGCGGTACTGGCGTTTTTGCTCAACTACGTTCCCAATATTGGCGCGGTGATCTCCGCCGTACCGCCAATGATTCAGGTGTTGCTGTTTAATGGCGTTTACGAATGTATTCTGGTCGGTGCACTGTTTTTAGTTGTCCATATGGTCATCGGCAATATTTTAGAGCCACGGATGATGGGGCATCGACTGGGAATGTCCACTCTGGTGGTATTTCTTTCTTTGTTGGTCTGGGGATGGTTACTCGGTCCGGTGGGTATGTTGCTTTCGGTGCCATTAACCAGCGTCTGTAAAATCTGGATGGAAACCACCAAAGGCGGCAGCAAACTGGCGATTTTACTGGGACCGGGACGACCGAAAAGTCGGTTACCGGGATGAGGCGACAAGTGATACGATACGCACTTTCCTTTTCCATTAAACGTTGGCTCTGATATGTATCGGATAGTTCTGGGGAAAGTTTCGACCTTAAGCGCAGTTCCACTGCCACCGGCTTTACGCGATCAAGCACCGCAAGGTCCACGACGCGAACGCTGGCTGGCGGGACGTGCATTGCTTTCACACGTGCTTTCTCCGCTACCGGACATCATCTACGGTGAACAGGGCAAACCCGCATTCGCGCCGGAAACCCCGCTATGGTTCAACTTAAGTCATAGCGGTGACGATATCGCCCTGCTGTTGAGCGATGAAGGCGAAGTTGGCTGCGATATCGAAGTGATTCGCCCGCGCGCCAACTGGCACTGGCTGGCAAACACGGTGTTTAGCCTCGGGGAACATGCCGAAATGGACGCTGTGCATCCTGATCAGCAACTGGAAATGTTCTGGCGCATCTGGACACGCAAAGAAGCCATCGTTAAACAGCGTGGCGGCAGCGCCTGGCAAATCGTCAGCGTAGACAGCACCTATCAGTCCTCGCTGTCTGTCAGCCATTGTCAGCTTGAAAATTTAAGTCTGGCGATCTGCACCCCTACCCCCTTTACGCTCACCACCGACGCGGTGCAATGGGTCGATTCGCTTAACTGATCCGCCCATCCGACTGCCCATCTATTGATCCAGAACAGGTTATCAGTATGACGAATACTTAAAATCGTCATACTTGAAATCGATGACTCAACATGAGCGGGCGCAGTTTTCCCCGTTTTTAGGGAAGGTAGTGGGATTATCACCGTATTTTACCCTCACCCCAACCCTCTCCCTGAAAGGGAGAGGGGGCACACCGTGCAATGAGTGGCGATTGCAGTTGCAGCCACAAAAGCGCACGGACCATCCCCTCGCCCCTTTGGGTAGAGGAGGCACACCGTGCAATGAGTGGCGATTGCAGTTGCAGCCACAAAAGCGTACGGCTCGTCCCCTCGCCCCTTCGGGTAGAGGGGGCACACCGTGCAATGAGTGGCGATTGCAGTTGCAGTCACAAAAGCGCACGGACCATCCCCTCGCCCCTTCGGGTAGAGGGGGCACACCGTGCAATGAGTGGCTATTGCAGTTGCAGTCACAAAAGCGCACGGACCATCCCCTCGCCCCTCTGGGGAGAGGGTTAGGGTGAGGGGAACAGGCCGCACCCAGGCCGCATATGCAGAGTCACTACCAGATTTCAACATAGCGAATCGTCGCCATACTTATTTCGCCAACTATTTATCCATTGGGGCTACTATGTTCTCCACACTCCACCGCACTCTATTTGCGCTGCTGGCTTGTGCGTCTTTTATCGTCCATGCTGCCGCGCCAGATGAAATCACCACCGCCTGGCCGGTGAATGTCGGGCCACTAAACCCGCACCTTTACACGCCTAACCAGATGTTCGCCCAGAGCATGGTTTATGAACCGCTGGTGAAATATCAGGCAGACGGTTCGGTGATCCCGTGGCTGGCAAAAAGCTGGACTCATTCAGAAGATGGTAAAACCTGGACCTTCACCCTGCGTGATGACGTGAAATTCTCCAACGGTGAACCGTTCGATGCAGAGGCGGCGGCAGAAAACTTCCGCGTAGTGCTCGATAACCGCCAACGTCACGCCTGGCTGGAGCTGGCAAACCAGATTGTTGATGTTAAAGCACTCAGTAAAACGGAGCTGCAAATCACCCTGAAAAGCGCCTACTATCCTTTCCTGCAAGAACTGGCTCTGCCCCGCCCTTTCCGCTTTATCGCCCCCTCGCAGTTTAAAAACCATGAAACCATGAACGGGATTAAAGCGCCAATTGGCACCGGGCCGTGGGTTTTGCAGGAATCGAAACTGAATCAGTACGATGTCTTCGTCCGTAACGAAAACTACTGGGGCGAAAAGCCGGCGATTAAAAAGATCACCTTCAACGTGATCCCGGATCCGACCACTCGCGCAGTAGCTTTCGAAACCGGCGATATCGACCTGCTGTACGGAAACGAAGGGTTATTACCGCTCGATACCTTCGCCCGCTTTAGCCAGAACCCGGCTTACCACACCCAACTGTCACAGCCGATCGAAACCGTGATGCTGGCGCTCAATACCGCCAAAGCCCCCACCAACGAGCTGGCAGTACGTGAAGCTCTTAATTACGCGGTAAACAAAAAATCGCTGATTGATAACGCGTTGTATGGCACCCAGCAGGTCGCCGACACCCTGTTTGCCCCTTCCGTGCCCTACGCTAATCTCGGCCTGAAGCCACGCCAGTACGATCCGCAAAAAGCGAAAGCGTTGCTGGAAAAAGCCGGTTGGACGCTGCCTGCGGGCAAAGACATCCGCGAGAAAAATGGTCAGCCGCTGCGCATTGAACTTTCGTTCATCGGCACCGATGCGTTAAGCAAATCGATGGCGGAAATCATTCAGGCTGATATGCGCCAGATTGGCGCAGATGTCTCGCTGATTGGCGAAGAAGAGAGCAGTATCTATGCTCGTCAGCGCGACGGTCGTTTTGGCATGATTTTCCACCGCACCTGGGGCGCGCCATACGATCCACACGCCTTCCTGAGTTCAATGCGCGTACCGTCGCACGCTGACTTCCAGGCACAGCAAGGTTTAGCCGACAAGCCGCTGATTGATAAAGAGATCGGCGAAGTGCTGGCGACCCATGATGAAACACAACGTCAGGCGCTGTATCGCGACATTCTGACCCGTCTGCATGACGAGGCGGTTTATCTGCCTATCAGTTACATCTCAATGATGGTGGTATCAAAACCGGATCTGGGTAACATCCCCTACGCGCCGATCGCCACCGAAATTCCGTTCGAACAGATTAAACCGGTGAAACCTTAATGTTGCGATACGTATTACGCCGCCTTCTGCTGCTGATCCCGATGGTGCTCGCCGCCTCGGTGATCATTTTTCTGATGTTGCGCCTCGGCACCGGCGACCCGGCGCTCGACTATTTGCGTTTATCTAACCTGCCGCCGACGCCGGAGATGCTGGCCTCTACCCGCACCATGCTGGGACTGGATCAGCCGCTGTACGTCCAGTACGGCACCTGGTTGTGGAAGGCGCTGCATCTTGACTTTGGTATCTCATTCGCCAGCCAACGCCCGGTGCTCGACGATATGCTGAACTTCCTGCCCGCAACATTGGAACTGGCAGGCGCGGCGCTGGTGTTAATTCTGCTCACTTCCGTGCCGCTCGGTATCTGGGCGGCGCGCCATCGCGACCGCCTGCCGGATTTCGCCGTGCGTTTCATCGCGTTTCTTGGCGTCTCAATGCCTAACTTCTGGCTGGCGTTTTTACTGGTGATGGCGTTTTCGGTGTATCTGCAATGGCTACCCGCGATGGGCTACGGCGACTGGCAGCACATCATTTTGCCGGCGGTTTCCATCGCCTTTATGTCGCTGGCGATTAACGCGCGGCTGCTGCGCGCCAGTATGCTGGACGTCGCCGGTCAGCGTCACGTGACCTGGGCACGGCTACGCGGGCTTAACGCTAAACAGACCGAACGCCGTCACATCCTGCGCAATGCCTCGTTGCCGATGATCACCGCCGTGGGGATGCACATCGGCGAACTGATCGGCGGGACGATGATTATCGAAAACATCTTTGCCTGGCCGGGGGTCGGACGCTATGCGGTGTCGGCGATTTTTAACCGTGACTATCCGGTGATTCAATGCTTTACGCTGATGATGGTGGTGGTTTTTGTGGTCTGTAATTTGATTGTTGATTTACTCAACGCCGCGCTGGACCCGCGTATTCGTCGTCATGAAGGAGCGCACGCGTGAACTTTTTCCTCTCTTCCCGCTGGTCGGTACGCCTGGCGCTGATCATTATCGCCCTGCTGGCGCTGATTGCGCTCACCAGCCAGTGGTGGCTGCCGTATGACCCACAGGCGATTGATCTGCCGTCACGCCTGCTCTCGCCGGATGCGCAGCACTGGCTGGGCACCGATCACTTAGGGCGTGATATTTTCTCGCGGCTGATGGCGGCGACCCGCGTGTCGCTCGGTTCGGTAATGGCCTGCCTGCTGCTGGTGCTGACATTAGGGCTGGTTATTGGCGGCAGCGCCGGACTGATTGGCGGACGCGTTGATCAGGCCACCATGCGCGTCGCCGATATGTTTATGACCTTCCCGACGTCGATTCTGTCGTTCTTTATGGTTGGCGTGCTCGGCACCGGGCTGACCAACGTAATTATCGCCATCGCCCTGTCGCACTGGGCGTGGTATGCACGCATGGTGCGCAGCCTGGTGATTTCGCTACGCCAGCGCGAGTTTGTGCTGGCGTCACGACTTTCCGGCGCGGGGCATGTGCGGGTGTTTGTCGATCATCTGGCAGGCGCGGTGATCCCTTCGCTGCTGGTGCTGGCGACGCTGGATATCGGCCATATGATGCTTCACATCGCGGGGATGTCCTTCCTCGGCCTTGGCGTGACCGCGCCGACCGCCGAATGGGGCGTGATGATTAACGACGCGCGTCAGTATATCTGGACTCAGCCGCTGCAAATGTTCTGGCCGGGGCTGGCGCTGTTTATCAGCGTGATGGCCTTTAACCTGGTGGGTGACGCACTGCGCGATCATCTGGACCCTCATCTGGTGACGGAGCACGCACACTAATGCCGCAACAGATTGAACTACGTAATATCGCGCTACAGGCCGCGCAGCCGCTGGTGCACGGCGTATCGTTAACCCTTAAACGCGGGCGTGTGCTGGCGTTAGTCGGCGGTAGCGGCAGCGGGAAATCACTGACCTGCGCGGCGGCGCTGGGCATTCTGCCCGCTGGCGTTCGCCAGACGGCGGGGGAAATTTTAGCCGATGGCAAACCGGTTTCGCCTTGCGCGCTACGCGGTATCAAAATTGCCACCATCATGCAGAACCCGCGCAGCGCCTTTAATCCGCTGCACACCATGCACACCCACGCGCGGGAAACCTGCCTGGCACTGGGGAAACCCGCCGATGACGCCACGCTTATCGCTGCCATAGAAGCGGTGGGGCTGGAAAACGCCGCGCGCGTGCTGAAGCTGTACCCGTTCGAGATGAGCGGCGGTATGTTGCAGCGCATGATGATTGCGATGGCGGTGCTGTGCGAATCGCCGTTTATCATCGCCGATGAACCAACCACCGACCTTGATGTAGTAGCGCAAGCGCGCATCCTCGATCTACTGGAAAGCATTATGCAAAAACAAGCGCCGGGGATGCTGCTGGTGACCCATGATATGGGCGTGGTGGCGCGTCTGGCAGATGACGTGGCTGTGATGTCACACGGTAAGATTGTCGAACAGGGCGATGTAGAAACGCTGTTTAACGCCCCCAAACATACGGTGACGCGCAGCCTGGTTTCCGCTCATCTCGCCCTCTACGGTATGGAGCTGGCATCATGACTTTACTTAACGTCTCCAACCTTTCACATCACTATGCGCACGGTGGATTCAGCGGTAAGCACCAGCATCAGGCGGTACTCAATAACGTTTCTCTGACCCTGAAAAGCGGTGAAACCGTCGCCCTGCTGGGACGCAGTGGCTGCGGAAAGAGTACCCTCGCGCGGCTGCTGGTAGGCTTAGAGTCGCCCTCACAAGGGAATATTAGCTGGCGTGGCGAACCGCTGGCGAAACTCAATCGCGCGCAACGTAAAGCGTTCCGCCGTGATATTCAGATGGTGTTTCAAGACTCCATCAGCGCCGTTAACCCACGCAAAACCGTGCGCGAGATCCTGCGAGAACCGATGCGCCACCTGCTATCGCTGAAAAAAGCCGAACAACTGGCGCGCGCCAGTGAAATGCTGAAGGCGGTAGATCTCGATGACAGCGTGCTCGACAAACGCCCACCGCAATTAAGCGGCGGTCAGCTCCAGCGCGTCTGCCTGGCGCGCGCGCTGGCGGTCGAACCGAAACTGCTGATTCTGGATGAAGCCGTTTCTAACCTTGATCTCGTGTTACAAGCGGGCGTCATTCGTCTACTGAAAAAGCTACAACAACAGTTTGGCACCGCCTGCCTGTTCATCACCCACGACTTACGCCTTGTAGAACGTTTCTGTCAGCGGGTGATGGTGATGGACAACGGACAAATCGTCGAAACCCAGGTGGTGGGAGAGAAATTAACTTTTTCCTCTGACGCCGGACGTGTGCTACAAAACGCGGTATTACCCGCATTCCCCGTGCGCCGTCGCGCCACTGAAAAGGTTTAACGCAAATGCAACGAGTCACCATCACGCTTGATGACGATTTACTGGAGACGCTGGACAGCCTGAGCCAGCGTCGTGGCTATAACAACCGTTCCGAAGCTATCCGCGATATTCTGCGCAGCGCCCTGGCGCAGGAGGCCACCCAGCAGCACGGCACACAAGGTTTCGCAGTGCTGTCGTATGTGTATGAACACGAAAAACGCGACTTAGCCAGCCGTATTGTCTCCACCCAGCATCACCACCACGATCTCTCGGTCGCCACGCTGCATGTCCACATTAATCACGACGACTGTCTGGAAATCGCCGTGCTGAAAGGTGACATGGGTGACGTGCAGCATTTTGCCGATGACGTTATCGCCCAGCGCGGCGTGCGACACGGGCATTTACAGTGCCTGCCGAAGGAAGATTGAGTTATTTCTGAAACGCGGAAAGAAAAGATATTAACTGAACTTAATTTATAAAATTAAGTTCAGTTGCATAGATAGATCCTGTAAAGGCAGATGTTCTGCGTAATGAACGCCGCTAAAATTTATAAATGATTCAAACGCTCATTCAGCGTTTCAATAATATAGGTATTAACAGAGACTTGTTGCTGCGCAGCCGCATTATTAAGGCGTTCACTCAGCGATTCTGGATAGCGTAACGTAAAGGTCTTAATCTTTTCTGTACGCGCATAAGGCTCAATACCCGCAGCTTTACAATCCTCAAGATACTCTCGCAGGGAAAGCTCCCCCTCTTTTTGCAGCCCCTGAATGCTGTCAGAGACAAAATCACAATAACCTGACAAGCCCAGGAATTTGCCACGAAATGCATTCAGTTCTGGCACATAGGTAATTACAGCAGGTTGCCCGGCAATCTCCATAGAATTTGGCGTCTTCAGTTTGATCATGGTTTTACCCCTATACTTAGTAACCAGTCACGCACGCTTTCTACAGCGCCTTTATCGGTATCTGGCGACGGATGAGGCCGATGGAAACACGCAACGCTCATATTTAGTATGAACTTACAACGCGAGCCTCTTCCTTCCTTAATTTCTCCGCCTAATGCTTTAACCAGTGACTCTATATCAGACCACTTAATCCCTTGAGGAACAGGAGATTTAAATATTTGATCCAATGTATTTTTTTGTTTCTTCCGTAAAGCCTGTACCTGTGTTCTCATGGCATGTCCTTATGACTTCACTTTATGACATCAATAGTATGACATCACAATATGAAGTCAAGTTTCCCTTCCTTACGCCATTGTCCCAATCGTCTTTCTGAATCGCAGCAGCGCGATGGTGAAAAACGCGCCGCCAATTGCCATCAGCGTCAGGAACTGCGGCCAGACGATTTCAAATCCGGCACCACGGTAGAGAATGGCCTGCGCGAGGCTGACAAAGTGTGTCGTCGGCATGGTCAGCATAATGTCCTGCACCATCTGCGGCATACTTTCGCGCGGCGTGGAACCACCGGAAAGCATTTGCAGCGGCAGCAGCACCAGAATCACCAGCAGCCCCAGTTGCGGCATTGAGCGCGCTATCGTCCCCATGAAAATGCCGATTGACGTGGTGGCAAACAGACTGAGCGCCACGCCAAGCATAAACAGCGGGATCGAGCCTTCTATCGGTACGCCCAGCACGCCTTTTACCATCAGCACCAGCGATAATCCCGATACCACCAGCACCACCAGCCCCATCGACCAGACCTTCGCCATCATGATCTCAAACGGCGTTATCGGCATCACCAGTAAATGTTCCACCGTGCCGTGTTCACGCTCGCGGATCAGCGCCGATCCGGTCAATACAATCGCCAGCATGGTAATGTTGTTGATGATCGCCATCACCCCACCAAACCACGCGGGATCGAGATTCGGGTTAAAGCGCATCCGGGTTTCCAGCGATACCAACGGTTCGCTGTTATCACGGTAGCGCGCGATAAAGCTGTTCACTTCACCGTTGATAATATTCTGGATATACCCGTTGCCAGTGAATGCCTGGCTCATGCGCGTGGCATCGACGTTCACCTGAATATCCGGCTGGCGTCCGGCGAGGACATCACGCTGAAAATTAGGCGGAATATTTACCGCAAAGGTATAGCGCCCGGCGTCCAGTCCGGCATCCATCTCATCGGCGGTGATCATCTCCGGCGGCAAAAACCACGGGCGGTAGAAGCTGTTAACGATCCGGTTCGACAACTGCGATTGATCCATATCGGCAATGGCGATCGGCGCCAGGTTTAACGATCCTGGCGTGACGGTTGCCGACGAGTACACCGACACCGTAAACGAGAAGATAATCAGCGTCAGCATTGCTTTATCACCAAGCAGGCTGCGCAACTCTTTGATACTCAGATTAAAAATATTGCGTAAATGGCGCATCATCCCTCCTGTTTTTTCAGCAGCAGGATGCTTAAGCCCATCACCAGCGGTATGGCTATCAGCAACGGGATAAAAAGTTGCCACAAGTCCGTCAGATCCAGCGCCTTCGAAAACGTCCCGCGCGCGATAGTCAGAAAATGACTGGTAGGATAAACCTCGCCGATCCAACGCCCCGGCCCTTCCAGCGATGCCACCGGATCGATCATCCCGGAAAACTGCGTCGCCGGAATCAACGTGATAATCGCCGTACCGAAAATGGCGGCAATCTGGCTCTTCATAAAAGTGGAGATCAGCAGCCCCATTCCGGTGGCAATGATGATATACAGCAACGCCGCCAGGGTGAGCGTCAGGAAGCTGCCTTTATGCGGCACACCAAACACAAACACCGACAAGGCGCAGAGCAGGAAAAAGTTCAGCATCCCCAGCGCGATGTACGGTAGCTGTTTGCCGAGCAAAAATTCGCTACGCGTGGTGGGGGTCACGTAAAGGTTGATAATCGACCCCAACTCTTTTTCCCGCACCACGCTAAGGGCGCTTAGCATTGACGGGATCATCATCAGCAGAAGCGGGATCACCGCCGGAACAATCGCTGGCAGGCTTTTTACGTCCGGGTTATAGCGATAGCGCGTCTCAATATTCATCAGTCCGCTTTGGCTGGCGGGCGTCGATTGCCGGCTCGCCACATCCTGTAACCAACTCTGGTGCATCGCCTGCACGTAACCTTTTACCGTTTCGGCACGGCTGGGCATCGCACCGTCGATCCAGACACCGAGCTCCACAGGCGTACCACGCGCGATATCACGCCCGAAATTGGGCGGGATCTCAATCGCCACCGTGATATCGCCCGCACGCATCCGGCGGTCAAGTTCGTCATAACTGGTGAGCGGCGGCTGTTCGATAAAGTAACGGGAACCGGAGAGATTGAGCGTCCACGCCTGGCTGCTGACGGTCTGGTCGCGGTCGAGCACCGCAAAGCGCAGGTTTTCCACATCCATACTGATGCCATAGCCCATTATCAGCATCAGGATCACCGTTCCCATCAGCGCCAGCGTCGAACGCACCGGATCGCGTCGCAGTTCCAGTGCTTCGCGGCGGCTGTAGCTAAACAGACGGCGCAGGCTAAATCCCTGACGCGGCGCATGGGTAGCGTTGCGCACCACGGGCGGTGCTTCGGCTTCGTTGCTCTGCCCCGCCGCCTCCTGCAAACAGGCGATAAATGCCTCTTCCAGACTGGCGGCTCCGCGTTTCTCAACCAGTTCCTGCGGTGTACCGCTGGCGAGCACTTTTCCGGCGTGCATCAGCGAGATACGGTCGCAGCGTTCCGCTTCGTTCATAAAGTGGGTGGAGATGAAAATGGTCACTTTGTCCTGGCGCGAGAGATCGACCATCAACTGCCAGAACATATCCCTCGCCACCGGATCGACACCAGAAGTAGGCTCATCGAGGATTAACATCTCCGGGCGATGAATCACCGCCACCGCCAGCGAAAGCCGCTGGCGAATGCCGAGCGGCAATGACTCCGGCAGCACATCTTCAACGTCATTGAGCTTAAAACGCTCGCTCATTTCAGCCACTCGCGCAGGAATTTCCGCTTCCGGGATGTGAAACAAACGAGCATGTAACTCCAGGTTTTGCCGCACGGTGAGTTCGTTATAGAGCGAAAACGCCTGCGACATATACCCCACCCGACGACGGGTATCGATATCTTTTGGATCAACCGGTTGCCCAAACAGCCACGCCTCACCTTCGCTGGCGGGCAGCAGCCCAGTAAGCATTTTCATGGTGGTGGATTTACCGCAGCCGTTCGAACCGAGGAAGCCAAAAATCTCCCCGCGTGGAATGCGGAAATTGACGTGATCAACGGCAACGAAGGAACCAAAACGCATGGTCAGATCGCGCGCTTCGATGGCAATCTCTGCGTTTTCAGGTTGATACGGTGGGATCACTACCGCCTGATGCGCCTGGCGTTGCGCTTGCGGTAACAGATTAATAAATGCTTCTTCCAGCGT
Source organism: Escherichia sp. MOD1-EC6819 (assembly GCF_002965765.1). Classification (NCBI taxonomy): domain Bacteria; kingdom Pseudomonadati; phylum Pseudomonadota; class Gammaproteobacteria; order Enterobacterales; family Enterobacteriaceae; genus Escherichia; species Escherichia sp. MOD1-EC6819. Next base: position 150,879 of record NZ_PTRG01000011.1, read on the forward strand.
GGCGCTTTGCGTTTGCTGACGCAGTTCTTCGGCGCTACCGGTCGCCAGCACTTCTCCGGCATTCATCGCCACCAGCCAGTCGAAGCGTTCGGCCTCTTCCATATAGGCGGTGGCGACCAGCACGCTCATATTGCTCTGCCGCTGGCGAATACTGTCGATGAGATCCCAGAACTGAGCGCGAGAGAGCGGGTCAACCCCCGTCGTTGGCTCATCAAGAATCAACAATTCCGGGTCGTGGATTAACGCACAGCATAGTCCAAGTTTTTGCTTCATCCCGCCGGAGAGCTTTCCCGCTGGACGATCGCGAAACGGTGCTAACCCGGTGCTGGTCAGCAGCTCATTAATTCGGACTTCCCGCTCCGCTTTGTCGTGACCGAACAGGCGGGCGAAAAAATCGACGTTTTCATATACCGACAAGGTGTGGTAGAGGTTTTTGCCCAGCCCCTGCGGCATCCAGGCGATACGCGGGCAGACGTCGCGGCGATGCTTCGGGTCGCGCATATCGCCGCCCAGCACGATCACGTTGCCCTGCTCAATGACGCGGGCACCGGAAATCAGCGATAACAAACTCGACTTCCCGACGCCGTCCGGGCCAATCAGCCCGACCATGCAGCGTGCCGGAATATCGAGAGTGATATTGTTCAGCGCAACGGTTTTTCCATAATGCTGGCTCACGCCCGCCAGTTGCGCGACAGGCGGAACGGGAACCAGTTCCAGATGCGTCATTGCGGCAACCTCACCACCAGGTCTTCAGGCCACGGACGTTCTTCGTTCACCCGCACCCACGCCACGCCCGGCAAACCGGTTTTGACATATTCCAGATGTTGCTGGAGTAATTCCGGTGGGATACGCGCTTTGACGCGGAACATCAGTTTCAGCCGTTCATCGCTGGTTTCGACGGTTTTTGGCGTGAACTGGGCGACGCTGGCGACAAAACTGATGGTCGCAGGAATACGCAAATCTGGCGCGGCATCGAGGATCAGCCGTGCTTCGCCGCCTAGTTTCAGTGTGCCCGCCTGTTCGGTTGGCAGGAAGAAGGTCATATAAACGTCGCTCAGATCGACCATATTCAGCACCCGACCGCCTGCCGCCAGCACTTCGCCTGGCTCAGCAACCCGATACTGCACACGCCCATCGCGCGGGGCTTTTAGTTCACTGTCATCGATATCTGCGGCAATGCGCCGTTCAGTGGCTTGCGCAGCTTCTACACGCGTTTGTGCCTGAATGATATTGGTACGAGCCGCTTCTATAGCGGCTTTAGAAGCCGAAACCTGGGCTTTTGCCGATTCCAGCGCAGCACGGGCGCTTTCGGCGGCGGCGCGGTCGTCATCCAGTTGTTGCGCAGAAATAGCTCCACGATGGGCGAGCGAGCGGGAACGCGTATGACGTTTGGCAACGGAGTCCAGTTCGGCCTGGCGTTGATTAACCAGTGACTGTGCGGCACGAGTTTCACTTTGCCGCTGTTCCAGCAAAGCCTGCGCGGCGGCAACAGCACTTTGCGCCTCTTTGATTTGCGCGATGGCTTCCAGTCGCTGCTCCTGCAACACGCGAGTGTCCATCTTCGCCAGCACTTCACCTTCACGGACAAACTGCCCCTCTTTCACCAGAATGGTGTCGATACGCCCGGCAATTTTACTGGCGATATCCACTTCCGTCGCTTCAATGCGACCATTACTGACGGCAAAACCCTCCGGTACACCTGCCGGACGCAATAACCACCACGCCAGGACGGCAGCAACCGCCAGTAACCCTACAACCCACCACGCCAGATGGCGCTTAATCTTATCCATAATCGACCCGCCATAATCCCTGTAAGTAAACGACGCGTGTTACAGCAGCCGCCGAACGATGTTCAGCGAATTCTTCCATCCAGGATGAGAAGGAAACGGCATATACGACCAGGGCGCCGCAAGATGAGCGCCAACGGGGAAGGCTTAGTGAAAACGGGTAGTAATGTTGTCATCATCAGCATTCCTGGCCGTAAATGAAACACGCATACTCATAAGTTAAATCAATTAAATACTAACAGTTATATTCATGTTGTCTATTTGATTACAATCAGCTTGTGATACATCACGATGTTCTACATTTCGATTACGTTTTTAACCCAAAATATCCTTAACAGGAACGGTGACTATCACACAGCGTTATTATTCTCTTGTGTACAAATATCTTAACGAAAGGTAATAAGGTATTTTTGCGAAAAAGGGTGGATGAGAAAAAGCAGCGTTTTAAGCAACGATGAAAAATAAGGAAAAGATATTAATTCAGAATTAGCTGTAGGATAAATATTTATTTGCCAGCATTAACTCGCCTATAAATTTCAATACTCAGAACAATAAATCCGGTTATAGTAAAGTTACTTTTTACAATTAGTGGTATCTCATTGTTATATTTAATTGACTAAAAATACTACTTACACGCTTTCTGACATTAGCGGAAACGCATATGGAGATTGAGATGAACATATATATCGGATGGTTGTTTAAATTAATCCCTTTGATAATGGGTATAATATGCATCGCGTTAGGTGATTTTGTATTAGCAGGTTCTGGGCAAAGTGAATATTTCGTTGCAGGGCATGTTTTAATTTCTCTTTCTGCAATATGCCTGGCGTTGTTCACTACAGCATTTATTATCATCTCTCAGTTAACTCATGGTGTGAATAAATTCTACAACACGCTATTTCCTATTATTGGTTATGCAGGTTCCGTTGCAACGATGATTTGGGGATGGTCTCTGCTGGCAAGTGATAATGTGATGGCGGATGAATTTGTTGCCGGGCACGTTATTTTTGGTGTTGGGATGATTGCCGCCTGCGTATCAACCGTCGCGGCATCTTCCGGGCATTTTCTGCTCATCCCGAAAAACGCAGCAGGGAGTAAAAGCGATGGAACTCCGCTTCAGGCTTATTCTTCGTTTATTGGTAATTGCTTAATTGCCGTGCCACTACTTCTGACTCTCTTTGGTTTCCTCTGGTCAGTTGCGCTTTTGCGTAGTGCAGATATTCCAGCGCATTATGTTGCAGGCCATGTATTCCTGGGGCTAACGGCAATTTGCGCTTGTCTTATTGGCCTGGTCGCCACTATTGTTCATCAAACGCGGAACACATTCTCAGCGAAAGAACATTGGCTCTGGTGTTATTGGGTTATTTTGCTCGGCTCACTTACCGTTATTCAGGGTATCTACGTATTAATCAGTTCAGATGCAAGCGCCCGTCTGGCACCCGGCATTATTCTCATTTGTCTGGGGATGATCTGCTACAGCATTTTCTCCAAAGTGTGGCTGTTGGCGTTAGTCTGGAGACGCACCTGTTCGTTAACCAACAAAATACCAATGATACCGGTATTTACCTGTCTGTTTTGCCTGTTCCTCGCGGCGTTCCTTGCTGAAATTGCGCAAATCGATATGGCTTACTTTATTCCCTCGCGAGTTTTGGTTGGCTTAGGTGCAGTGTGTTTTACACTGTTTTCCATCGTTTCTATATTAGAAGCGGGTTCTGCGAAAAAATAATGGCTCTCGCCGGGTTGTGGTTATGCTACAGCCCGGCGAATATTAATACTTCCCGTTATTCACGCAGCACTCTTCACGCAGAAAACTAATAATTCCTTCCAGAACATCATATTGCGAGACACACATCAACGTGCGACTTTCGCGGTTTTGCTTAACCAGACCAACGGAGACCAGCGCCGAGATATGGTGGCTTAAGGTCGATGCGGGGATCGCAAGTTCCTTCTGTAACTCGCCTACCGGCATCCCGCGCTCTCCCGCTTTGACCAGATGACGAAAAATAAACAAACGGGTCGGATGACCTAATTCTTTCAGTGCCTTAGCGACATCTTCCAGTTCCATAAATAGTTTCTCCGGTTAATTGATATTTCGATGATACCAGAAATATCTTGCTCATCGCTCATCATTTCGATAATTTTAGAAATATAGTTTTATAGAGGGTATAAAATGTTTGAATGGTTACCAGGGCTGCGCGACGCCGCCGGGATGTTCCTGTTCTTAGCCGTAGAGCTATCGTTACTTTTTCTTCTTATCAGTGCTGGTGTCAGCGTAATCCGTCAGAAAATCCCGGATCATAAGATCCAGAAAATGATGGGTGCGCGTAAAGGGCGCGGTTATTTGCTGGCAGCAATGTTAGGTGCAGTGACTCCGTTTTGCAGTTGCTCAACCATTCCCATGCTTCGCGGTCTTCTTTCTGCAAAAGCGGGATTTGGCCCAACGCTCACCTTTTTGTTTGTTTCACCATTACTCAACCCGATTATCGTCGGGCTAATGTGGGCAACATTTGGCTGGAAGGTAACGTTGCTGTACGCCGTTATTGCGTGCGGTGTTTCGCTGAGCGCCAGTTTGTTACTGGATTTTGTTGGCTTCGAACGATACGTCATACCGGCGAAGGCGAGCAACGCGAGCTGCTGCAAACCGGTGTCCGATAAACCCGTTATTAACTTGCGCTCCTCGACGTTTACGCCACAAACCACATCTTGCTGTACCGCAAAACCTGCTGTTAATTGCTGTAGTGCAGCCAAAACGGCTCCCCCCAGCCTGCTGACTCAGGCAATAAAGGATGCATGGCTGCAATTTAAAGAAGTGCTGCCCTACCTGTTAATTGGGGTACTAATTGGCTCATTTATTTACGGCTTTATTCCAGCGCAATGGATTGCAGCACATGCCGGAACGGATAATCCACTGGCCATCCCCTTGAGCGCGGTTATAGGTATCCCGCTCTATATACGTGCAGAGGCCGTAATTCCCCTCGCATCGGTATTAATGACCAAAGGCATGGGGATGGGAGCTGTAATGGCACTCATCATCGGTAGCGCGGGTGCCAGCTTAACAGAAGTTATTTTGCTGAAATCGATGTTTCGCACGCCGATGATTATTGCCTTTCTGATGGTAATTTTAGGAATGGCAGTGGTCATGGGATATGTAACGCAGACGTTATTCTGAGGCCAAATCCTGCGCACAAGCCCACGCCCCCTGAAAGTCATAACTCCCAGTCAGCTGGTAACTTCTGTTACTTCTACGATAAATAAAAACCGGGCAAGCCAAGGGGCGTAATGGGGGAAGCGCACCTCAGACCGAGGCATGATTAGCCTGGCTCATGAAATGTACGCTCCCTTCTCAAAGTGGTTCTCATTGCAGGGGTATTTACTTCTGTTTCTTATAATTAACACGGAGTTAACTTAAGTCACTAGAAATACAAACCGCGCCCCAGATAATAGCGTCTTCCCAAAACAACGACTGAAAGTGAAAAACGCCTATAGATTAGCGGTGCTTAATCATTTAAGGTATTAAAAAAATCGAGACTATTCTTAGGATATTTATCCAGACGGACGGTTTTGGATGTCGTTGCTTCTCATTAGTTGCCTTTGTACTTATACCCTGCGATCGGGTTATACAGTAGACCTGCAATTTTGAACATCGTGTAATAGCAACCCTTCTCCTCTCCTTTATGTCTGCCTAGACATCCATTCAGCAACCCTTTGAATGCCAGAGGAATTTACCTCAAAGGAGAGGCGTTTATGAGTATTAAAGCGCAAATAAGTATTGCCAGTAAGCTGGGATTTACTTCACATCAGAATGCCGTGCCTCTGTTACGTGAGTTTGTTTTACACAACGAGTCAGACCAAAGTTTTCACGATTTAACGTTACATCTGCAAACCTCCCCCACCGTTCTGGAACCTAAAAAGTGGCATATCGATTGCTTGCTTCCCAATTCCTCTGTGGACATTCGCGATCGCGATATAAAACTCAATGCAGAGTGGCTGGCGGAGCTGACAGAAAGCGTCGTATGTGAAGTCTCGTTCAGTTTGCTACAGGGAACCGAAGAGCTTCTCACTCTTAATTACCCTCTGGAAGCACTGGCGAAAAATGAATGGGGCGGAGAAGCAATGTTTGAATTGCTGCCTTCTTTCATTATGCCAAATGACCCCGCAGTCGATCGTCTTTTAAAGGCGACATCAGACGTGTTACGCCGCGCTGGAAAAAACGATACTTTAGAAGGTTACGAAATTCAGTCCAGAACACGGGTATGGGAGATTGCTTCCGCGTTGTGGACCGCAGTCTGTAACCTGAATATCAGCTATGCCTTACCCCCTGCCAGTTTTGAGCGTAACGGTCAAAAGATCCGCACGCCCGGCGCTATTCTCGAAGGTAAAATAGCGACTTGTCTGGACACTACTTTATTATTCGCTTCTGCACTGGAACAAATAGGACTTAATTCTTTGGTATTCCTGTGCGAAGGACATGCTTTTGCGGGATTTTGGTTACAACCACAAGAGTTTTCACAACTCGTCACAGAAGATGTCTCTTCAGTCCGTAAACGCATTGATTTGCAAGAGATGGTTGTGTTTGAGACGACACTGGTCACGCAAGCCTATCCACCTTCATTTAGTCAGGCAGTTGAAGGGGCATTGAAACACCTTACCGAGGATGTTTTTCACGCGGCCATTGATACCCGGCGTGCGCGAATGCAGAAAATTCGCCCTTTGGCTTTGGCAGTCTCCCGCCTGGCCTGCCAGCCCGAAGATGAGTCAGAAATCCAGCACGGTTTTGAAGATGCGCCAGTCCTCCCCTCTTTTGAGCTTGACGTTGAAACCAACAATGAAAAGGACACCGCCAGCCGTTTAGTGCAATGGCAACGTAAATTACTCGATTTAACGACACGAAACCGTTTATTGCATTTACCTGAAAGTGCAAAAGGCATTCGCTTAATTTGCCCTCATCCAGGAAATCTTGAAGATAAACTCGCTGAAGGCAAAAGAATTCGCATTGTGCCTTTACCCGATCTAGAAATGGGAATCCGCGATACTGAATTATATCGTCAGCAAACCAATGAAAACCTTCGCGAAGAATATGCTCTTCTTGCTCTTGATCGGGGTGAAGTGGTATCGCCGCTTGAAAAAGACCGCCTTGAAGCAACACTTATTGATTTGTATCGTAAATCTAAAAGCGATCTGGAAGAAGGTGGTGCTAACACCCTGTTTCTTGCTGTGGGTTTCCTGAAGTGGAAAAAATCTGCCGATGATCCAAAAAGTTATTCAGCACCATTGATTCTTCTGCCCATCCAACTCGATCGTAAAAGCGCCCTTTCCGGTGTAACCATGCGCCTGCTGGAAGAAGAACCCCGCTTTAACCTCACGTTACTGGAGCTACTTCACAATGATTTTGCTCTGACGATCAAAGGGCTTGATGGTGAATTACCTACTGATGAAAGCGGCATTGATGTCGATGGTATCTGGAATATTGTACGCCGTGCCGTTCGGGATATACCTGGCTTTGAAGTCACCCGAGATGTTGTGATAGGCACTTTTTCTTTTGCCAAATATCTGATGTGGAAAGATCTCATCGATAGAGCACCACAGCTAATGCAAAGCCCCTTAGTGAAATATCTCATTGAGCGCGGTCAGGAGAATGTGGTTCTGGAAAAAAACGGGGAAATTGTCGAAATTGATGATCTTGATGCTGTAGTCAATACTCAGGAGCTTTTTCTCCCCTTACCCGCAGATTCTTCGCAAATTGCAGCTGTCGTTGCATCGGCAAAAGGTCGTGATTTTGTTCTGGATGGTCCTCCTGGCACAGGAAAATCTCAGACAATCGCCAATATGATTGCGCATAATCTGGCGTTGGGTAGACGTGTATTATTTGTTGCAGAGAAAAAAGCGGCGCTTGATGTGGTCTATCGTAGACTTGAAACTCAGGGACTTGGAGAGTTTTGCCTTGAGCTGCACTCCAGCAAAACATCAAAGATGGATTTTTTAAAGCAACTGGAACGTGCATGGGATGCTCGCGACATACTTACTACGCGTGAATGGGAAGAAGAAGCCAGCAAGGTTCAACGACTGCGCGACAAATTAAATCAGATTGTCCGTTTGTTGCATCGTCGTTGGTCAAACGGGCTGACGCTTCATCAGGCGATGGGACGCGTTATCAGAGATGCCAGTTCAGTCACGCCATCTTTGGTTTGGTCTTCTGGTATTCAACATACCGTTGAACAAATGACGGAGTTCAGAGACATAACCAGACGCCTGGAACTCAATCGCGATGCTTTTAAGCAACATGGTCATCATTTCAGGATTATCGCCCAAACAGAATGGACGAACGGATGGCAATCCTCGCTCATTGCCGAAGCTAAGACGATCCCCGTTAAAATTGATGATTATGAACAAGCCGCACAAAAATTACTTGAAGCAACAGGGATTTCTCTGGATACCACTGATCCAGAGAAATTACATCAGCTAATCAACCTCTGTGAATTATTGTCAAAAGCTGCAGGGCTTGATCTCAGTTTTATGTTTACTCCCGATGTCGCCTCACGAATAGAAGCGGCAAAAACGGTAATTACTCTTCTCTGTGAAATCGAATCGAACAAAGCACAACTGTCTGTAACTTATCCAGATAATAGCTGGCAACATGTGAATATTTCGCAAATTAAACATTCACTTGCTGAGGCAGATAAAAAATTCTGGTTCTTTGCGACGAACGCACGCAAAAACGTGATTGCTGGGGTGATGCAACAATATTCGCTAAACGCGACACCTGACCTCTCGGTGGATCTCGCTGTTATCGAAAAACTGCAATCATTACATCAACGTCTGTCCGATCTTGCGCCTTTGATGACGACGCAGCCAGGCTGGTATGGTCTTGATACCAATCAAAATAGCTTACGCGACGCGTTGGAACTAGCGGAATCTATTCGTACGGCACTTGCAAGTTTTGCATCCTCGCCACAACAACTTGCAGAATTCCGAACCTCCGTAGAAACATTAGTTGTTCACGCCAATGAGTTACTCGGTCCTCAGGGAATGATGATGGCATTAAGCCAAAATTTACGTACCTCACTCTCTGACTTTACTGAAACTAAAACCAGATTCTGTCATCTCCTCAATGTGACAGAGAGCGAGCATGGAATCGCCGAGTTACGTGAGTGTGCATCAGGCATCGTTAATAACCAAACTGCTCTTAAAGCCTGGAGTGACTGGTGCCGCGTTCGTGAAGAGGCCATCGACCGAGGTTTATTACCTCTGGTTAATTCTATTATCCTGGCTGATTCTGACGACATCAGCGCGACGGAGTTATTCGAAACGGCTTATTGTCGTTGGTTCGCTTCGTGGGTAATTGATTCTGAGTCGTTATTACATAACTTTGTCCCTGCTGAACATTTCAGTGATATCGAGACTTACCGTACGCAAACCGATCGCCTGGCTAAACTCACGGTTCGCTATATTCGCGCCAAACTGTGTGGAGTCATACCTGCTAAAAATGAAATTACCCGGCAAGGCGGTTTTGCCTTACTTAAACATGAATTACAAAAATCCCGACGCCATAAACCCGTCCGCCAAATGGCGGCAGAAATGGGTGACGCCATGTCAAAACTTGCGCCCTGCATGTTGATGAGTCCTCTTTCTGTTGCACAATTTTTACCTTCGGATCAACCACTGTTTGATCTGGTTATTTTTGATGAAGCATCACAGATTTCTCCCTGGGATGCGATTGGGGTAATGGCACGCGGTAAGCAGGTCGTTATTGCGGGAGATCCTCGCCAGATGCCACCAACCAGTTTCTTTAACAGGGCTGCGAGTGATACCGATGATGACACCGAAGAAGATATGGAAAGCATTCTTGATGAGTGTCTGGCTGCGGGTCTGTATAACCACAGTCTGAGCTGGCATTATCGCAGCCGACATGAAAGCCTGATCACCTTTTCCAACCATCGCTATTACGACAGTAATCTCATCACCTTCCCGGCGCCAGTCACACGACAAAGCGCGGTTCAGTGGTGCAAAGTATCAGGGGTCTACTCCAAAGGGAAAGGACGTCATAATCAGGCCGAAGCAGAAGCGATTGTTGCTGAAACCGTAAAACGTCTGACCGATAAAAACTTTGTCACATCAGGTAAATCAATTGGCATTATTACCCTGAATACAGAGCAGCAAAATCTTATCAGTGATTTACTGGATCGCGCCCGCCAACATCATCCTGAGATTGAGCCTTTCTTCCAGTCAGAACAGGAAGAACCCGTGGTTGTTAAAAATCTTGAGACAGTACAAGGGGATGAGCGAGACTTGATCATGCTTGGCATCGGATATGGTCCAACGGAACCCGGAGCCAATACCATGTCGATGAACTTCGGCCCATTAAACCGCGAAGGCGGCTGGCGTCGACTGAACGTTGCCGTGACTCGCGCCCGCCAGGAAATGATAGTGTTCAGCTCATTTGAACCTTCCTTTATCGACCTTAACCGCACAAGCGCGCGTGCTGTTGCTGACCTCAAGCACTTTATCGAGTTTGCTCAGCGCGGACCACTGGCATTGGCACAGGCAGTTCGTGGCTCTGTCGGTGGGTATGACTCCCCCTTCGAAGAGGCTGTAGCAAACGGCTTACGCAGAAAAGGCTGGCAAGTTGTTCCACAGATCGGCGTTTCACGCTTCCGTATTGATTTAGGTATCGTTCATCCTGATAAACCGGGTGACTACCTTGTTGGCGTTGAATGCGACGGTGCAACCTACCATAGCGCCGCCACAGCACGTGACCGGGATAAAGTTCGTAGCGCCATACTGCAAGGACTGGGCTGGACGCTTCTTCGCCTTTGGTCAACTGAATGGTGGATCGACAAAGAAGGTGCGCTTGAGCGACTTGATGCTGCGATAAGTAACTTATTAGAAGCTTCGAGGGCCAAGGAAGCTGCTAACGTTGCAACGCAAAAACAGGAAGCAACCGCCCCAGTAGAAAATGGCAACTCAGATAAGAATTTAGAAACAGAAGCTCACATTGTCGCTAATGATGAAAAATTATCCTCATTAATTCAGAGTGAACATCCGATGGTGCCTGAAGAGGAACCGTTATCTGAACTAAAATATGCCAATAACACGGTACTGGAGATGTGCAGTACAACTAACACCGGCACCTATGTCACGAATAATTTGATTGACTGGCAAGGTAAAACCGACTCAGAGAAATTTTATACCTCTGAATATGATGACACTTTAAAAGCGTTGATTGCCGATGTTGTTCAAGTCGAATCTCCTCTTCTTGACACCACACTCGTTCAGCGTATTGCGCGCATTCATGGATTTACTCGAGCAGGCAGGCTCATTCGCGAACGCGTCATGGAGATTGTCGATCAAAATTATCACGTCGCAACTGACCATTCTGGCGAAGATTTTGTTTGGCTATCAGAAACGCAAAGAACAGACTGGAATTCCTTCCGCCTGCCAGCGACTGACGAGGATATACGTCAGGTTGATGCGATACCTAGTGAAGAATTACGCGCATTAGCGTTAAGCCTTGAAGAGGAAAATAAGATCATGGAAATGGCTAAATCTCTGGGAATAAAACGACTAACCAGTCAGGCCAGACAACGACTGGAGTTGGTTATCTAAAATCATACCATTCCGGGAGGAATATCCCGGAATGGTTACAACTAGCCCTGTTTGCAGTGCAAAAGCGGGGCATCATTTTCATACTACTCAGTGTAGCGTTAAAAAAGTTCTGCTACTAATTCAATATTTGACATGAAAATAATGTCACTAAAAACACAAAAAATTGATATGTAACGATATTTATCACATAACTATCCACCTTGACCTGCTCCCTGCTGGCTAGCAGGGATCGATTTTTACAAGGTTCGCTATTAACACGGAGTAGGCAAGCTCATTGGGCTGAAAGTCCGATGTAAGCGAGAAGCGGAAGTTCGGTGTGGAGAAAAGGCGTGATGGGGTCTGGTTTATCTGTTGCGATTCAGTCATTGCTAAAACTTACTGTGAGAAAATTCGGCATATCGAGCCCCGCGAACAGCCGCGTGACGGCAGTCAATTGAGCCGCCAGTGTGAGCGTTTATCGATTTTGTCAAAGTACCTGACGCTTATAGGGATAAACAATCATAAAAGGTCGGGAGGTGCCTGCAAAGACAGGTAATAGCTCAATCAGCTCTCCGCGTTTTAACTCATCCTCGACGATAAAGCGGTAAACCTGCATCACACCTGCGCCGTTTTTAACTAACGTCAGGGTCGCAAGATAATCTTCCCGACAGACCGGCTGCGGGTTTCAATTCTGAATTCACGGGTTTGTTCCATAAATGACCACGGGGCAGGACGGCCATTGCCAGGAAGGATGTGTAAGTACCCCGTATAATCGAGCCATTCAAATTCAGAGAACCGGATAATCCAGATATCCATCTTTACCGCCGCCAAAGAATTTCTCTTTGATGGGCGCATTCAGCGGTAAATCGTTTTCCAGACGATACGGAAGATCCGGGTTGGCAATAAACGGACGACCAAAACCAATCAGATCAGCCCAGCCGTTAGCCAGCGCCTCTTCGGCGCGCGCTTTGGTGTATTTACCGGAGTAAATCAGCGTGCCATGGAAAATTATGCGCAGCGCTTCTTTAAAGGCTGCAGGCATCACCGGCGCATCTTCCCAGTCGGCTTCGGCAATATGGATATAGGCAATCCCCAGCTCGTTCAGTACGCTTGCCGCCGCGAGGTAGGTCGCTTCCGGCGTATCGTCTCTGGAGCCCATCAGCGTAGTCAGCGGCGCGAGACGAATTCCTACACGCTCTTTACCAATCGCCGAAGAGACAGCTTCCACCACCTCTTTCATAAAGCGCAGACGATTTTGCAGCGAGCCGCCGTATTCGTCATCACGCAGGTTGGCCTGCGAGTCAATGAACTGGTTAATGAGATAGCCGTTCGCGCCGTGCAACTCAATACCGTCAAAGCCAGCGGCAATCGCATTACGCGCCGCCTGTGCATAGTCATCAACGATTGACGGGATCTCTTCCAGCGTCAGTGCACGTGGCATGTCATGCTGAACCATCTCGCCAACGCCGTTCTCCGGACCACGGCCTTCCACATCGACAAACACTTTTACCCCTTCGGCCTGAATTGCCGAAGAAGACACCGGTGCGGCACCGTTCGGTTGCAGCACGGTATGAGACACGCGACCGACGTGCCACAGCTGAGCAAAAATTTTACCACCTGCGTGATGCACCGCATCGGTCACTTTTTTCCAGCCAGCAATCTGCGCCTCAGAATAAATACCCGGCGTCCAGGCATAACCCTGCCCCTGCTGGCTGATTTGCGTACCTTCGCTGATGATAAGTCCAGCACTGGCGCGCTGCGCATAATAGTCCGCCATCATGTCAGTCGCAACGTCACCCGCACCGGCGCGGGAACGCGTCATCGGTGGCATTACAATACGGTTTTTTAATGGCAACGCATTCAGCGCATATTTAGCAAATAACATAATGGGTTCCTCGCGCGATTATTTATACAGTTCGGCACTCATGGTGACGGTATTGCCCATGCGAGCGCTGGTAATTTTGTATTCAGAGGCGTTCATCTCTTTCGCTTTCTGCGCAATAACCGCTTCCGCAGAATCCAGTGTTTTACCGGTTGCTGTCACGCTTTGCGCCGATGCGTTAAACGCCGCTACAGAGAAAAGAGAAGCCGTAAAAATTGCGATGATCGTTTTCATGTTTATATTCCAGAGTGTCTTAATTGTTTGGCGTTTATTAACGCGATGGGGAGAGAATACGCCTGCTGCCTGATAACATAAATGATACAAATGACAATAGACTATTCTGTTTTTGTTAATAATCAGACGCCGGACATTCCGACGCCTGTCGATCGCATCAGGCAACAAAGTTGTCCTTCAGCGCCTTGAGACCATCCCGATAGATGCCGGTAAACAGCGCCTCGGCCTCTTCGTTCGTCATATTCACTGGGGTGAATTCACCGAACCATTCCACACGGGAAACCTGGCTGTCGGCGGTTTCATGAACGGTAATGGTGGAGAGGTAATCCACCACCGGAAACGGTGCCTGAATAATGGAATAGGTATAACTGCGTTGACGGTTATCAAACGCTTCCAGACGTTCAACCACAGTGCCGCCATCAGAGGTTGTCAGCGAACGAACGCGACCACCTTCTGTCACCACGCTTTTCGGGATGAATGGCAGCCAGTCTGGCAGCGCATCAAAGCCGCCCATCAATTGCCATACGGCGTCGGCAGAAGCCGGGATTTCGATCGATACAGTTGTTTTAGCCATGATAATTTTCTCTTAATTTATAGGGTTACATAGTCAGGGTGTCGACGACACCGCCATCGACGCGCAGGGCTGCCCCTGTGGTTGCCGAGGAAAGTGGTGACGCGAGATAAACCGCCAGATTCGCCACTTCTTCCACATCCGCCGCACGCTGGATGATGGAGCTCGGACGCGAGGTTTTAACAAACTCATCGGCCTGTTCACGCGCACTGCGTCCCGACTGTGCAGCGGCATCCGCCAGCATCTCTTTCAGGCCATCGGTAAAGGTTGGCCCTGGCAGAATGGCGTTGACGGTCACACCGGTTCCCGCCAGTCGTTTCGCCAGACCATGAGAGACCGCCAGATTCGCGGCTTTGGTGACGCCGTAGTTGATCATGTCGCCAGGGATTGCCACGCCGGATTCAGACGAGACAAAGATAATCCGCCCCCAGCCCTGTTCCGTCATGCCTGGCGCATAGTGACGCGCCAGACGAACGCCGGAGAGGACGTTGACGTTATAGAAGTGCATCCACTCATCATCCGGAACGCTAAAGAAATCTTTATCGTTAAAAATACCCAGATTATTGACCAGCACATCAGCCGTTGGGACTGCAGCGATCAGCGCAGCCACGCCGTCTTCGGTGCTGAGATCGGCCACCACGCCGCGCAGTGACGCTGTGGGAGTTTGTGCCGCAATCGCAGCCATGGCGTCATCAACGCCGCTCTGTTTACGGCCGACGACAACCACCGTTGCGCCTGCTTTTGCCAGTCCGGCGGCGATACCCTGCCCAATGCCGGAGGTTGAGCCGCTGACCACCGCGACTTTACCTGTCAGATCCAGTTTCATCGTTTTCTCACCAGGTTGATTAACGGGTCGGCAGCGGAGCGTTTTCCGCAACCAGATTTTGACGGCGCATTTCTGCCCAGAATTCAGCCGGAACAGGCGCATTCAGTGCAGCCAGATCTTCTGCCATACGGCCAGGACGGCTGGAGCCAGGAATAACCGCCGCAACGGCCGGGTTTGCCAGCGCGAACTGCAGCGCAGCTGCTTTAACGTTCACATTGAAACGTGTGGCAATGGCGTTAATTTGCGCCACTTTCTGCTGAATGGCCGCAGAGGCTTTCTGATATTCAAAGTGCTCGCCGCCTGCCAGTACGCCAGAGCTGTACGGACCACCCACAACGATATCCACATTCTGTTCCAGTGCTTCTGGCATCAGGCGTTGCAGCGCACGTTCGTGATCAAGCAGGGAATAACGCCCCGCCAGCAGGAACGCATCTGGCTTCGGTTCGTCCAGCGCCAGCGTCAGTTCGCAAGGTTCGACGCGGTTCACACCCAGTCCCCAGGCTTTAATCACACCTTCGTCACGCAAACGTGTCAGCGCACGAAACGCACCGGTACGGGCAATGTTGAACTGCTCCAGCCAGCTGTCACCGTAGAAGTCCTGCGCCGGGTCGTGGATCCAGACAATATCCAGACGGTCTGTTTTCAGGCGTTTCAGGCTGTCTTCAATCGAGCGCAGCGTGGCGTCAGCGGAGTAGTCATTCAGAATTTTGTTTTTCAGGCCGTGTTCGAACAGGCCACCTTTTTCACCGAAATCACGTTTTGCCGGATCTTCCATTTCGTCCAGCATGATGCGGCCGACTTTGCTGCTCAGAACGTATTCATCGCGTGGATACTGAGACAGCGCTTCACCCATGCGGATTTCAGAAAGGCCAGAGCCGTACAGCGGCGCGGTATCGAAGTAACGCACGCCCAGGTTCCAGGCTTCGCTCACGGTGGCGTGGGCCTCTTCTTCCGGAATGGCACGGAACATGTTGCCGAGCGGTGCGCCGCCTAAGCCAATTTTGCCGGGAAGTAAATTTTTGATGCTCATAAGATGTCCTCAATTATTCGGTTTGGGTTCGGGCGTTTTTTTGCTATCGCCCTGTGACGTGGATCACATTACCTTGCGAGGTTGTGACTTGATAGGACATAATTAGTCTGACTTAAGTCCTTTGAGGTCTAACATGATTGATTTACGCCAACTGAAGTACTTCGTGGTGGTCGCAGAAGAAGAGCACGTGGGACGCGCAGCCGAGCGATTACATATCTCGCAATCACCGCTGAGCCGCCAGATTGCACAACTGGAAGAACGGCTGGGACTGATGCTGTTTGAGCGTAATCAGCAGCGCATTCGCCTGACCGCTGATGGACAGACATTCCTTGCTGAAACACGTTCGTTGCTGACACACGCCAACCGTCTGGAGTCGTTAGGCAAACGCCTGGGGCGTGGTGAAGATGGTGGCTTGTGTATTGGCTATATTGAAAACGCCATGCATTCCGGTGTGCTTTCTACGGCGCTACGTACGTTACGTGTATCGCGTCCGAATGTGCATATCGCTCTTTACAGCCAACCACCGGCCACCCAGATTGAAGGCCTGCGCCAGCGCAGTCTCGATTTTTCTCTGGTCGATACGCCGCCCGCCGACAGCGAGCAGGATCTGGAATATATTCAGGTTCTGGATGATCGAATGTTGTTGGCCTTACCGCAAAATCATCCTCTGGCGCAGGAGGAAAACCTTGTCGCGTCGCAACTTGGCGATGAGCAGTGGATTGCGGTGATTCATAACGACGATGCGCATTCTCGCGATCATTTTGTCGCAGCCTGTGTTAACGCTGGGTTTAATCCTGATATTCGCCTGGAAGCGGGTGAACCACTCACGGCATTAGGTCTGGTCGCTGCGGGATTAGGTCTGGCCTTAATTCAACATAGTCTGCGTCATAATGCGCCGGAAGGGGTGGTATTACGTGAATTGCCGTGGATGAATTATTCAACGCAATTATGGGCAGCATGGCATAAAGCCAACCAACGTCCGCTGGTTTCCCATTTCCGCCAGATTCTGCGCGGTGAATAAAACATTAAGCGGGAACCATTAGTTCCCGCTTCCCGGCCTTGATGTTGATAACGGCGCCGAATTTTTATTATTTATTCACAGCCGCCAAATCCTGCGCACAAGCCCACGCACTCGACCATGCCCACTGGAAGTTATAGCCCCCCAGCCAGCCGGTGACGTCCATCACTTCACCAATGAAGTACAGCCCCGGCACTTTGCGCGCTTCCATTGTCCGTGAAGAGAGTTCGTTGGTGTCCACTCCGCCGAGCGTCACTTCGGCGGTGCGATAGCCTTCAGTGCCGTTAGGTTGTACGCGCCAGTCGGTCAATGTGGTAATCAGCGCCTGTTGATCACGCACGTTGAGCTGTTTTAGCGAGACATCCGGGATTTGCCCGAGTTGTTGTAACCGTTCAACCAACCGTTTCGGCAGATGAACCGCCAGGGTGTTCTTCAGGCTCTGGTTTGGATGTGCGTTACGCTGCTCATTAAGGAAGGTTTCGAGATCCACATCCGGTAGCAGATTGATGCTGACAAATTCTCCCGGCTGCCAGTAGCTGGAAATCTGTAATACCGCAGGGCCGGATAAGCCACGATGAGTGAAGAGTAAGTTCTCGCGGAATACAGTGCCGTTTTCAGCGGTGATCACCGAAGGCGCCGCCACGCCTGCCAGCACCTGTAACTCTTCCAGCAACGGTTTATGCAGAGTGAATGGCACCAGGCCAGCGCGGGTGGGCAACACGTTGAGGCCAAATTGTTCGGCAATCTTATAACCGAACGGCGATGCGCCCAGACCAGGCATCGAGAGGCCTCCGGTGGCAATGACCAGTTTATCGCAGCCGACGGTCATACCGTTCAGTTCAAGCGTAAACCCCGTTTCATCCTTTGCCACACTCAGCACTTCGCTGCGCAATCTGAAGGTCACATTACCCTTTTCACACTCATCCACCAGCATGTCGACAATCTGCTGTGCAGAGTCATCACAGAAGAGTTGCCCTAACGTTTTCTCGTGCCAGGCGATGCCGTGTTTATTGACCAGATCAATGAAATCCCACTGGGTAAAACGCGCGAGTGCAGACTTACAAAAATGCGGATTCTGGCTCAGATAGGCGCCAGGCTCGACATAAAGGTTGGTAAAGTTGCAGCGTCCACCGCCAGACATGAGGATTTTGCGCCCCGGTTTTTTACCATTATCAATCAGCAAAACTCTGCGTCCCGCCTGACCTGCCAGCGCAGAACAGAACATACCAGCCGCACCAGCGCCTATAATAATGGCATCAAACCTTTCCACGTTGCGCTCCTCTTAGAAAAAACGGGCGTGAATTGTAAAGATTCCTCAGTGGTCGCACCAGCATCAATATTACTTAGGGGAAGTATTTACCTGAATTATATAAGATAATTATTTTTTGAGCAAAAATCATACAGGAGGCAAATCAAAAAAATCTATATTTCACTTTGCCCGCGCCGCGAAAGTCACTGATAATGCGCCGCGTTCATGTCCTCAAAATGGCGTAACGTCCTATGCTACATTTGTTTGCTGGCCTGGATTTGCATACCGGGCTGTTATTATTGCTTGCACTGGCTTTTGTGCTGTTCTATGAAGCCATTAATGGTTTCCATGACACAGCCAACGCTGTGGCAACTGTCATCTATACCCGCGCGATGCGTTCTCAGCTCGCAGTGGTTATGGCGGCAGTGTTCAACTTTTTGGGTGTTTTGCTGGGTGGTCTGAGTGTTGCCTATGCCATTGTGCATATGCTGCCGACAGACTTGCTGCTTAATATGGGATCGTCTCATGGCCTTGCCATGGTGTTCTCTATGTTACTGGCGGCGATTATCTGGAACCTGGGTACCTGGTACTTTGGTTTACCTGCATCCAGCTCTCATACGCTGATTGGCGCAATCATTGGTATTGGTTTAACCAATGCGTTGATGACCGGTACGTCAGTGGTGGATGCACTCAATATCCCGAAAGTATTAAGTATTTTCGCATCTCTGATCGTTTCCCCTATTGTCGGCCTGGTGTTTGCTGGCGGTCTGATTTTCTTGCTGCGTCGCTACTGGAGCGGCACCAAGAAACGCGCCCGTATCCACCTGACCCCAGCGGAGCGTGAAAAGAAAGACGGTAAGAAAAAACCGCCGTTCTGGACGCGTATCGCGCTGATCCTTTCCGCTGTCGGCGTGGCGTTTTCCCACGGCGCGAACGATGGTCAGAAAGGCATTGGTCTGGTTATGCTGGTGCTGATTGGCGTCGCACCAGCGGGCTTCGTGGTTAATATGAATGCCTCAGGCTACGAAATCACTCGTACCCGTGATGCAATCAACAACGTGGAAGCTTACTTTGAGCAACACCCTGCACTGCTGAAACAGGCGACCGGTGCTGATCAGTTAGTACCGACTCCGGAAGCAGGCGCAACACAACCTGCGGAGTTCCATTGCCATCCGTCGAATACCATTAACGCGCTCAATCGCCTGAAAGGCATGTTGACTGCTGACGTGGAAAGCTACGACAAGCTGTCGCTTGACCAACGTAGCCAGATGCGCCGCATTATGCTGTGCGTATCTGACACCATCGACAAAGTGGTGAAAATGCCTGGCGTCACAGCAGATGATCAGCGTCTGTTGAAGAAACTGAAGTCCGATATGCTGAGTACCATCGAGTACGCTCCGGTGTGGATCATCATGGCGGTCGCGCTGGCATTAGGTATCGGTACGATGATTGGCTGGCGTCGTGTGGCAACGACTATCGGTGAGAAAATCGGTAAGAAAGGCATGACCTACGCTCAGGGGATGTCTGCCCAGATGACGGCTGCGGTGTCTATCGGCCTGGCGAGTTATACCGGGATGCCGGTTTCCACCACTCACGTACTCTCCTCTTCCGTAGCGGGGACGATGGTTGTTGATGGCGGCGGCTTACAGCGTAAAACAGTAACCAGCATTCTGATGGCGTGGGTGTTTACCCTCCCGGCTGCGATACTGCTCTCCGGCGGGCTGTACTGGATCTCCTTGCAGTTCCTGTAATCGCACGCAGAAAAACGAGCGGGTCAGCTGAATGACCCGCTTCAGATTGTTGACATAGTGCGCTTTGTTCATGCCGGATGCGGCGTGAACGCCTTATCCGGCCTACAAAAACATGCAAATTCAATAAATTGCAGAGATCATGTAGGCCTGATAAGCGTAGCGCATCAGGCAATTTTGCGTTTGTCATAAGTCACGAGCGGGTCAGTTTTCCGACCCGCTTTTTTTATGCGTTATTGCTGTGGTACTTAATGCCAGATCATCAATGCAATCAGGCTTACCACGACCAGACCACACAATGCGCTGGTCAGAATAAACTGCCGACGCACACGCTCGCAGCGACGAATAAACTCATCATCGTGATGATCGCGATACCTCTGAGCATAGATATACCAGACGAGACGCACCTGTTTGTTAGGTTGGCCATGTGAGGTAAAAAAGCCCCCTCCATCTACATATTGATAGAGCAATGGATCGCAATTACGCAGTACCACTAACAACGCGCGTAGTGATGAGAAATAGCGCGCCATGTTAACAATGCAAACGACACATAAAGCCCAAAATAATGCGACGGTGCTTATCATACCTCCTCCCCGGCGACCTGCCCACGGAGTTCCACTCCGGGGCTACCGCTCCCGATACGCTGCCAATCAGTTAACACCAGGTCCTGGAGAAACCGCTTTTGTCGTGACACACATCCGAGCGGCTCTATAGATAGTGTAGGAGATCAGCTTGTTTTTTTTCCATAAGGTTAACCACTATCAATATATTCATCTCGAAAATTTGATTATCTGATTGGTAAGCAAGGCGGATTGACGGATCATCTGGGTCGCTATAAGGTAAGGATGGTCTTAACACTGAATCTTTACGGCTGGGTTAGCCCCGCGCACGTAGTTCGCAGGACGCGGGTGACGTAACGGCACAAGAAACGCTAGCTGGCCAGTCATCGACAACTTTATGGAAGGAGTAACACTATGGCTTATAAACACATTCTCATCGCGGTCGATCTCTCCCCGGAAAGCAAAGTTCTGGTAGAGAAAGCAGTCTCTATGGCTCGCCCCTACAATGCGAAGGTTTCTCTGATCCACGTAGATGTAAACTACTCTGACCTATACACCGGGCTTATTGATGTGAATCTGGGTGATATGCAGAAACGCATCTCCGAAGAGACGCATCACGCGCTGACCGAGCTCTCTACCAACGCAGGTTACCCAATCACTGAAACCCTGAGCGGCAGCGGCGATCTGGGTCAGGTTCTGGTGGATGCAATCAAGAAATACGATATGGATCTGGTTGTTTGTGGTCATCACCAGGACTTCTGGAGCAAACTGATGTCTTCCGCGCGTCAACTTATCAACACCGTTCACGTTGATATGCTGATTGTTCCGCTGCGCGACGAAGAAGAATAATCATCCCCTCCCGACTTGCCCCCGACGCCCGCTTATGCGGGCGTTCTGCTTTTGCGCTCTCCTGTTTTCCAGATGCGGCCAGCAGGCTCATAGATACCCAGGGCTATCCAAATTTTCAGCATCTCAAAAATCAGAATGTAAAACCATCTCACTTCAAACAACCAGCATGATTAGCTGGTTACTTTCTGTTGAAATAGTGCATATAACTATTTACCACATCAATATTAAAAATCTTAGACATCTGTAAAATCTTTCGCGTGCAACCACTTACGCGTTCATACTTTTCAGGATGGTATTGGAAGGTTAATAAATATGAATACAACAACACCCACTGGGATGCTGCAACAACCTCGCCCATTTTTCATGATCTTTTTTGTCGAATTATGGGAGCGATTCGGCTACTACGGCGTGCAAGGCGTGCTGGCGGTTTTCTTCGTTAAACAGCTCGGATTCTCACAAGAGCAGGCCTTTGTTACCTTTGGCGCTTTTGCTGCGCTGGTCTATGGACTTATCTCCATTGGCGGCTATGTCGGCGACCACCTGCTTGGGACTAAACGCACCATTGTTCTTGGGGCTATTGTGCTGGCGATTGGCTACTTCATGACCGGAATGTCACTACTTAAGCCTGATCTGATTTTCATCGCCCTGGGGACTATTGCCGTCGGTAACGGCTTGTTTAAAGCCAACCCGGCAAGCCTGCTTTCTAAATGCTATCCACCGAAAGATCCGCGTCTGGATGGTGCTTTCACACTGTTTTACATGTCGATCAATATTGGTTCATTGGTGGCGTTGTCGCTGGCACCCGTGATTGCCGATAGATTTGGTTATTCCGTAACCTATAACCTGTGTGGGGCAGGTCTGATTGTCGCGCTACTGGTCTACATCGCCTGTCGCGGGATGGTGCAAGATATTGGTTCAGATCCTGACTTCCGACCACTGAACTTCGGCAAACTGTTGTACGTGTTGATTGGCAGCGTAGTGATGATCTTCGTCTGTGCATGGCTGATGCACAACGTAGAAGTCGCCAATCTGGTGCTGATCGCCCTCTCCATCGTCGTCACCATTATCTTCTTCCGTCAGGCATTCAAGCTGGATAAAACCGGGCGCAATAAAATGTTTGTCGCCTTTGTCCTGATGCTCGAAGCGGTGGTGTTTTACATCCTCTATGCCCAGATGCCAACGTCGCTGAACTTCTTTGCCATCAACAACGTACATCATGAAATTCTCGGTTTTTCCATCAACCCGGTCAGCTTCCAGGCGCTTAACCCATTCTGGGTGGTACTCGCCAGCCCAATACTGGCGGACATTTACACGCATCTGGGTAACAAAGGCAAAGACCTCTCGATGCCGATGAAATTTACTCTCGGCATGTTTATGTGCTCGCTGGGATTTCTGACTGCCGCCGCTGCGGGAATGTGGTTTGCTGATGCGCAGGGGCTGACATCGCCGTGGTTTATCGTGCTGGTTTACTTGTTCCAGAGCCTGGGTGAACTGTTTATTAGCGCCCTGGGTCTGGCGATGGTTGCTGCTCTGGTGCCACAGCATTTGATGGGCTTTATTCTGGGAATGTGGTTTCTGACGCAGGCTGCCGCGTTCTTGCTCGGCGGCTATGTGGCAACATTTACCGCAGTGCCAGACAACATTACCGATCCGCTTGAGACGTTACCTGTCTACACCAACGTGTTTGGTAAGATTGGTCTGGTCACGCTGGGCGTTGCAGTAGTGATGCTGATGATGGTGCCCTGGCTGAAACGAATGATTGAGACGCCGGAAAGCCATTGATGATTCTTGCAGAAAAACGGGTAGCTATAACGCTACCCGTTTTCACTTTTACACCGGCGTTCCGGCATAAATATCAAAGCGATGCCCTTTGGTGACAACCGCGTTCGGTGTGGCAATGTTTGCCAGCGGCGGCGCGTAGTCCGGGCGCTTTACCACCACACGTTTGGTCGCCAGTTGCCGCGCAGGCTCCAGCAACCCATCGGCATCGAGATCCGGCCCCACCAGCGACTGAAACACTCGCATCTCTTTCTTCACCAGCGCGCTTTTCTGCTTATGTGGGAACATCGGGTCAAGATAGACCACTTGCGGGCGCGGAGTAATATCGGTCAGCGCCGTCAAACTGGAAGCGTGAATCAACTGCAACCGTTCCTGCAACCAGCCACCAATTTCCGCATCGGCATAGCCACGCGCCAGGCCATCGTCGAGCAGCGCGGCAACTACCGGATTACGCTCCAGCATCCGTACACGACAACCGACAGAAGCCAGCACGAAGGCATCACGACCTAATCCTGCGGTCGCATCGACGACATCCGGCAGATAATCGCCCTTAATGCCCACCGCTTTTGCTACCGCTTCGCCGCGACCACCGCCGAATTTGCGTCGGTGCGCCATTGCCCCGCCGACAAAATCAACGAAAATGCCGCCGAGTTTCGGCTCATCACGCTTACGCAGTTCCAGATGCTCTGGCGTTAACACCAAGGCCATCAGATTGTCTTCATCGTGCTCCAGCCCCCAGCGGGTCGCCAGAACAGATAAGGCGCCGTCTCCGGCGCCCGATTCATCAATTAAGCAGATTTTCACTGAATGATCAGCCCTTAATGCCGTAGTGCTCCAGCATCGCATCCAGTTGCGGTTCGCGACCACGGAAGCGTTTGAACAGTTCCATCGGCTCTTCTGAACCGCCACGGCTCAGAATGTTGTCGAGGAACGACTGTCCAGTACCACGGTTGAAAATCCCCTCTTCCTCAAAGCGCGAGAAAGCATCCGCCGCCAACACATCAGCCCACAGGTAGCTGTAGTAACCTGCTGCATAACCACCAGCAAAGATATGGCTAAATGCATGTGGGAAACGGCCCCATGACGGAGACGGCACCACGGCAACCAGTTTTTTGATTTCTGTCAGGGTTTCGAGGATTTTTGCCCCCTGATCCGGACGGAATTCCGCATGGAGGCGGAAATCGAACAGGCCGAACTCCAGCTGACGCAGAATAAACAGCGCCGCCTGGTAGTTCTTCGCCGCCAGCATTTTATCCAGCAACCCTTTCGGCAGCGGTTCGCCGGTTTCATAGTGACCGGAGATAAACGCCAGCGCCTCCGGCTCCCAGCACCAGTTTTCCATAAACTGACTCGGCAGTTCGACCGCATCCCACGGCACACCGCTGATACCGGAAACACCGGCGGTTTCGATGCGGGTCAGCATATGATGCAGGCCGTGACCGAACTCGTGGAACAGGGTGATCACTTCGTCATGGGTAAACAGCGCCGGTTTACCGTTCACCGGGCGGTTGAAGTTACAGGTCAGATAAGCGACCGGTTTTTGCAGCGAACCGTCGGCTTTGCGCATCTGGCCTACGCAGTCATCCATCCACGCCCCGCCGCGCTTGTTCTCACGGGCATACAGGTCGAGGTAGAAGCTGCCGCGCAGTTCGTTGTTCTCATCATACAGTTCGAAGAAACGCACATCAGGATGCCAGACATCAACATCTTTACGCTCTTTGGCGGTGATGCCGTAAATACGTTTCACCACTTCAAACAGGCCGTTAACCGCTTTGTTTTCCGGGAAGTACGGACGCAGTTGTTCGTCGCTAATGCTGTAGAGGTGCTGTTTCTGTTTTTCGCTGTAGTAAGCGATATCCCACGGCTGCAACTCATCCACACCAAATTCGGCTTTGGCGAAGGCACGCAGTTGCGCCAGCTCTTTTTCGCCCTGCGGACGCGCGCGTTTTGCCAGATCGGTTAAGAAATCAAGCACCTGCTGCGGATTTTCTGCCATTTTAGTGGCAAGCGATTTGAAGGCGTAGTTTTCAAAACCCAGCAATTGCGCCAGTTCGTGACGCAGCGCGAGGATCTCTTCCATCACCTTACTGTTGTCCCACTTACCGGCGTTCGGGCCTTGATCGGAGGCGCGGGTGCTGTAAGCGCGATACATCTCTTCACGCAGAGCCTGGTTGTCGCAGTAGGTCATTACCGGCAAGTAGCTTGGGATATCCAGCGTCAGCAGATAGCCTTCCAGTTCTTTCGCTTCGGCCTGGGCTTTTGCTGCAGCCAGCGCGCTTTCTGGCATACCCGCCAGCTCAGCTTCGTCGGTAACGAGTTTAGTCCAGCCCATCGTCGCATCGAGGACGTTGTTGCTGTACTGGTTGCCCAGCTCGGAGAGACGGGTGGCAATCTCGCCGTAACGTTGCTGTTTCTCTTTCGGCAGACCGATGCCCGACAGTTCAAAATCACGCAGTGCGTTATCAACCGCTTTCTTCTGTGCCGTGTTCAGCGTGGCGTAATGATCGCCATCGCGCAGATCGCGATACGCTTTATACAGCCCTTCATGTTGCCCTACCCAGGTGCTGTATTCTGACAGCAGCGGCAGCGTTTGTTCGTAGGCTTCGCGCAGCTCCGGGCTATTTTTCACCGAGTTCAGGTGGCTGACCGGGGAGAAAATACGTCCCAGCACATCGTCCACTTCTGCCAGCGGTTGGCAGAGATTTTCCCAGGTGTACGGTGCCCCCTGCGCTACCACGCGCTCCACATTTTCGCGACAGTCGTTCAGCGCCTTAGTCACGGCAGGAACGACATGTTCCGGGAGAATTTTAGAAAACGGAGGCAATTCAAAGGGAGTCAGTAACGGATTCGTCATAGGTACAGTCCTGGTTAAATAGAGGGAACGAAACGCTCACAGGCGCTTTCGCCGGAGGCGACGCAGACGTCTTATCCGGCCTACGTTAATAGGCCGATGCCATCCGACGCGTAATGGGTAATAGCATGGGGTTAAGTGTAGTGAATTTCAATGAGAAACGTTACGCTTTCGCGGCGACGTCCTCTTTTCGGTATACTGTCCTGATATGCTTTTGTGCGCCCCAAATACGGGCCGATTTTTACTTACCGGAACACCTTTACCCATGCTCAGTTATCGCCACAGCTTTCACGCTGGCAACCACGCCGACGTCCTTAAACATACCGTTCAGAGCCTGATCATCGAGTCGCTGAAAGAGAAAGATAAACCGTTTCTCTATCTCGATACCCACGCGGGTGCCGGGCGTTATCAGTTAGGCAGCGAACATGCCGAGCGTACCGGCGAATATCTCGAAGGCATCGCCCGTATCTGGCAGCAGGACGATTTGCCCGCAGAACTGGAGCCGTACATCAATGTGGTAAAACACTTCAACCGTAGCGGACAGTTGCGTTACTACCCCGGTTCGCCATTGATTGCCCGTCAGTTACTGCGTGAACAAGACAGCCTGCAACTGACCGAGCTACATCCGAGCGATTTCCCGTTGCTGCGTTCTGAATTTCAGAAAGACAGCCGTGCGCGCGTAGAAAAAGCCGACGGCTTCCTGCAACTGAAAGCAAAACTGCCGCCAGTTTCCCGTCGTGGCCTGATCCTTATCGACCCACCGTATGAAATGAAAACCGACTATCAGGCGGTGGTCAGCGGGATAGCAGAAGGCTACAAACGTTTCGCTACCGGCACTTACGCATTATGGTATCCGGTGGTGTTGCGCCAGCAGATCAAGCGCATGATCCACGACCTGGAAGCGACCGGCATTCGCAAAATTCTGCAAATTGAACTGGCGGTGCTGCCGGACAGCGACCGCCGTGGTATGACCGCTTCCGGCATGATTGTGATTAACCCACCGTGGAAGCTGGAACAGCAGATGAATAACGTGCTGCCGTGGCTGCACAGCAAACTGGTTCCGGCAGGCACCGGGCACGCCACCGTAAGCTGGATCGTGCCGGAGTAATTGCAGCCATTGCTGGCACCTATTACGTCTCGCGCTACAATCGCGGTAATCAACGATAAGGACAATATGTCATGACTAAACACTATGATTACATCGCCATCGGCGGCGGCAGCGGCGGTATCGCCTCCATCAACCGCGCGGCTATGTACGGTCAGAAATGCGCGCTGATTGAAGCCAAAGAACTGGGCGGCACCTGCGTGAACGTCGGCTGCGTGCCGAAAAAAGTGATGTGGCACGCGGCGCAAATCCGCGAAGCGATCCACATGTACGGCCCGGATTATGGCTTTGATACCACCATCAATAAGTTCAACTGGGAAACGTTGATCGCCAGCCGTACCGCCTATATCGACCGTATTCATACTTCCTATGAAAACGTACTCGGTAAAAATAACGTTGATGTAATCAAGGGCTTTGCTCGCTTCGTTGATGCCAGAACGCTGGAAGTTAACGGTGAAACCATTACGGCCGATCATATTCTGATCGCCACCGGTGGTCGTCCAAGCCACCCGGATATTCCGGGCGTGGAATACGGCATTGATTCCGATGGTTTCTTTGCCCTACCCGCTTTGCCAGAGCGTGTAGCGGTTGTTGGTGCGGGTTACATCGCCGTTGAACTGGCTGGCGTGATTAACGGCCTCGGCGCGAAGACGCATCTGTTTGTGCGTAAACACGCGCCGCTGCGCAGCTTTGACCCGATGATCTCCGAAACGCTGGTCGAAGTGATGAACGCCGAAGGCCCGCAACTGCACACTAACGCCATCCCGAAAGCGGTGGTGAAAAATGCCGATGGCAGCCTGACGCTGGAGCTGGAAGATGGTCGCAGTGAAACGGTAGATTGCCTGATTTGGGCGATTGGCCGTGAACCTGCCAATGACAACATCAACCTCGAAGCCGCTGGCGTTAAAACCAACGAAAAAGGCTATATCGTCGTCGATAAATATCAAAATACCAACGTTGAAGGTATTTACGCGGTGGGCGATAACACAGGCGCAGTGGAACTGACGCCGGTCGCGGTAGCGGCAGGTCGCCGTCTCTCTGAACGCCTGTTTAATAACAAGCCGGATGAGCATCTGGATTACAGCAACATTCCGACCGTGGTCTTCAGCCATCCGCCGATTGGTACTGTTGGTTTAACGGAGCCGCAGGCGCGCGAGCAGTACGGCGACGATCAGGTGAAAGTGTATAAATCCTCTTTCACCGCCATGTATACCGCCGTCACCACTCACCGCCAGCCGTGCCGCATGAAGCTGGTGTGCGTTGGATCGGAAGAGAAGATTGTCGGTATTCACGGCATTGGTTTTGGCATGGACGAAATGTTGCAGGGCTTCGCGGTGGCGCTGAAGATGGGGGCGACAAAAAAAGACTTCGACAACACCGTCGCCATTCACCCGACGGCGGCAGAAGAGTTCGTCACCATGCGTTAAATGTTAAAGGGCAAAGAGTGGTGTGCTCTTTGCCCTTAGTTACGTTTCCGCTATCAGTTCAGAAGCTGAAGCAGAAAGCGGATCAGTTCCAGCAGCGCAATTAACGCCCCAAGAACGATGATTGCTTTATCAATCACCCGTTTTCTCCATGCGATGGAGTGAGAATGCATCCGCTTACTCATCCACTGCCTGTCACGGCGCATGTCCCATTGTTAGATGACGACTATCTCACTCCGGCCAGAGCATCAGTTAACGGCACCACCCGTACTTCTGACCAGGACTTTGAAAGCGTTTATGCGCATTGTCAGAGTGAAAATGTCTCAGAGCTAACTGGATAATCATACAGTACATACAGGTTATAAAACCAGCACGTCCTTGCAATAGTTTCAGTATGGTATTAGCATTGATGCGTTAGATGATGACTATCTCACTCCAGCCAGAGCCACCAACTCAGGGCTGGAAAGTAAAAAACCGACGCAAAGTCGGTTTTTTTACATCCGGATTCGGACAAGGCTTAATATGACGATGACCCAGTGAAAGTATATAAATCGTCACTGCGATATATACCGAAGTGCCCCCTCCGCCAGCTGAAGAAATTGCTAATTCTTGCAATGTTAGCCACTGGCTAATAGTATTGAGCTGTTAGATAAGAGCTCTCTCACTCCAGCCAGAGCCACCAACTCTGGGCTGGAAAGTAAAAAACCGACGCAAAGTCGGTTTTTTTACGTCCTGATTCAGACCTCCTTTCGAATGAATAGCCAACTCAAAATTCACACCTATTACCTTCCTCTGCACCTACGCATCCGTTAAAACATATATGTTTTTGACTTATCCGCTTCGAAGAGAGACACTACCTGCAACAATCAGGAGCGCAATATGTCATTTCTGTTACCCATCCAATTGTTCAAAATTCTTGCTGATGAAACCCGTCTGGGCATCGTTTTACTGCTTAGCGAACTGGGAGAGTTATGCGTGTGTGATCTCTGTACTGCCCTGAATCAGTCGCAGCCCAAGATCTCACGCCACCTGGCATTGCTGAGGGAAAGCGGTTTATTGCTGGATCGCAAGCAAGGTAAGTGGGTTCATTACCGCCTATCGCCGCATATTCCAGCATGGGCGGCGAAAATTATTGATGAGGCCTGGCGATGTGAACAGGAAAAGGTTCAGGCGATTGTCCGCAACCTGGCTCGACAAAATTGTTCCGTAGACAGTAAGAACATTTGCAGTTAAAAAATTTAGCTAAACACATATGGATTTTCGCATGTGTTTTATCCGGGAGGCATTATGTTACTGGCAGGCGCTATCTTTGTCCTGACCATCGTATTGGTTATCTGGCAGCCGAAAGGTTTAAGCATCGGCTGGAGTGCGACGCTGGGCGCAATACTGGCGTTAGTTACAGGCGTGGTTCATCCGGGTGATATTCCGGTGGTGTGGAATATCGTCTGGAATGCAACCGCCGCATTTATTGCCGTCATTATCATCAGCCTGCTGCTGGATGAATCCGGCTTTTTCGAATGGGCGGCGCTGCACGTTTCACGCTGGGGCAATGGACGCGGTCGCCTGTTGTTTACCTGGATTGTCCTGCTCGGCGCCGCCGTTGCAGCTCTGTTTGCCAATGATGGCGCGGCGCTTATTTTAACGCCGATTGTCATCGCCATGCTGCTGGCGTTAGGGTTCAGCAAAGGCACTACGCTGGCGTTCGTGATGGCAGCCGGATTCATTGCCGATACCGCCAGCCTGCCGCTTATCGTCTCGAACCTGGTGAATATCGTTTCGGCAGATTTCTTTGGTCTTGGCTTTCGCGAATATGCTTCGGTAATGGTGCCGGTGGATATCGCCGCGATACTGGCTACGCTGGTGATGCTGCATCTCTACTTTCGCAAAGACATTCCGCAGAACTACGATATGGCGCTGCTGAAAGCACCGGCAGAAGCAATTAAAGATCCCGCCACCTTCAAAACTGGCTGGGTTGTTTTACTGCTTCTGCTGGTGGGATTTTTCGTCCTGGAACCACTCGGCATTCCGGTAAGCGCCATTGCGGCGGTGGGTGCGCTGATTTTGTTTGTAGTCGCTAAACGCGGTCATGCTATCAATACGGGTAAAGTGCTGCGCGGTGCGCCCTGGCAGATTGTCATCTTCTCGCTCGGTATGTATCTGGTGGTTTATGGCCTGCGCAATGCCGGGTTAACGGAATATCTTTCTGGCGTACTCAACGTGCTGGCGGATAACGGCCTGTGGGCCGCGACGCTGGGCACCGGATTCCTCACCGCCTTCCTCTCTTCTATTATGAACAATATGCCGACGGTACTGGTTGGCGCGTTGTCCATTGATGGCAGCACGGCATCTGGCGTTATCAAAGAAGCGATGGTTTATGCCAACGTGATTGGCTGCGATTTGGGGCCGAAAATCACCCCAATTGGTAGCCTGGCGACGCTGCTCTGGCTGCACGTACTTTCGCAGAAGAATATGACGATTACCTGGGGATATTACTTCCGCACAGGGATTCTCATGACCCTGCCGGTACTGTTTGTAACGCTGGTGGCGCTGGTGCTACGCCTCTCTTTCACTTTGTAATGAGATACTGATATGAGCAACATTACCATTTATCACAACCCGGCCTGCGGCACGTCGCGTAATACGCTGGAGATGATCCGCAACAGCGGTACAGAACCGACCATTGTCTATTATCTGGAAAACCCACCGACGCGTGATGAGCTGGTAAAACTCATTGCTGATATGGGAATTTGTGTTCGCGCTCTGCTACGTAAAAACGTTGAACCGTATGAGGAACTGGGTCTGGCAGAAGATAAATTTACTGACGATCAGTTAACCGACTTTATGTTGCAACACCCGATTCTGATTAACCGCCCAATCGTGGTAACGCGGCTGGGAACCCGGCTGTGCCGTCCTTCGGAAGTGGTGCTGGAGATCCTGCCAGATACTCAGAAAGGGGCGTTTACCAAGGAAGACGGTGAGAAAGTGGTCGATGATTCGGGTCAACGATTAAAATAAACAAAGGGGGGTGGCTGTGCCCCCAATCTCTGACGAACGCGTATCATTTCTTACCGGATGCGAGATCGTGCAATCTCAGTAAATTGCGCTTCCTGCCCTCGAAGATAAATAGTTTCCATTTTAATAAATGGTTATCACCATAATGCTAATAATTAGCACTCCATGTAACATGAGATAAAAAATAAACTCATTATAATAATTAAATAAAGAACTAATATTACGAGGAGACGGATAATAACATCATATGTCAATGCTATCCGGGACTAATATTCAAGGATATAAATATCAGACAGGTTTACGTTACTATCAGGCATATCGCCTAAGAATCGGATGAAAACTATAAAGAAATATCTATTATGGTTTTAACATTTGTTGATAAGGATAGTAACATGAACAAGACAAAAGGTGCACTCATCTTCAGCCTTTCATTTTTTCTTGCCGCATGTAGTTCGATTCCGCAAAATATTAAAGGCAATAATCAACCTGATATTCAAAAAAGTTTTGTTGCTGTTCATAACCAACCGAATTTGTATGTTGGGCAACAGGCACGCTTTGGCGGTAAGGTTATCAACGTTATTAACGGCAAAACTGATACGTTGTTAGAAATCGCCGTATTACCGCTGGATAGCTATGCCAAACCTGACATTGAAGCCAACTATCAAGGTCGCCTGCTCGCCAGACAAAATGGCTTCCTTGACCCAGTGAACTATCGTAATCACTTTGTTACTGTTCTCGGCACAATTCAGGGCGAACAACCTGGATTTATCAATAAAGTCCCATATAACTTCGTTGACGTGAATGTACAAGGTATTCAGGTGTGGCATTTGAGAGAAGTGGTCAACACCACCTACAACCTGTGGGATTACGGCTACGGCGCATTCTGGCCTGAACCAGGCTGGGGCGCACCTTACTACACCAATGCGGTTAGCCAGGTAACACCAGAACTGGTGAAATGATTTAGTTTAAAGATGCAGATATTTTTCAAATATCTGCATCTTTAGTATGAATATTTATATATAACAATAATTATAATATCCTCTCTATTTATTACCTTTGGCACCTGATTATAAAGTTAATGTCCGCAACAGGAGTCGGTTATGTTTCTTATAATTACCAGGGATACAATGTTTTTCACCGCGATGAAAAATATTTTAAGTAAGGGTAATGTCGTTCATATACAGAACGAAGAGGAGATCGACTTAACATTGCATCAGAATGCCTTAGTGATTATTGATACATTAATGAACAATGTCTTTCATTCTTCAATACTCAACAAAATTGAACATCTGAAGCCTGTTCATGTCATTGTTTTCTCACCGTTTAATATTAAACGCTGTCTGGGAAAAGTCCCGGTAACTTTTGTCCAGAGAAATATTACGATTATTGACTTTGTCGCGCTGCTTAATGGCAGTTACTGTTCTGTGCCAGAAGCGGATGTGTCACTCTCATGCAAACAACATCAAGTTCTGACCTGCATTGCTAATCAAATGACGACAGAAGATATTCTGGGAAAATTAAAAATTTCGCTGAAAACATTCTACTGCCATAAACACAATATTATGATGATTCTCAACCTTAAGCGGATCAACGAACTGGTACGTCATCAACATATTGATTATCTGGTCTGAACTCGCCAGCTGATATTTATAAAGAGGCCCGGCGACCGCCAGACCTCCGCACAATTACGCTTTACGCAGTAACACCTTCCTGCGTCAATGCCGCAATCTGTTTACGCCATTGCGCTTGCTCCTGTTCGCCTTCTGTACGTTGACCATAGAGCTGCGCAATCTGCGTACCGTCATGGGCAAACAATTCCAGACTGGTTACGTAGCCATCGCTGGCGGGTTTACGAGTTACCCAGGTTTCAGCAATGCACTCCTCTAAAAGGTGAAGAGTAAACGTTGGGTTGAAAATATTCAGCCAGCCTTTCATCGGCACCACTTTTTCAACCACACCGGTGAAGATCTGTACGCAACCACGGTTGCCAACAAATACCATGATCTCATTACCATCTTGCTGGGCGGATTCCAGTATCTGCGCCAGCGCACTATTGGGTACTTTGCAGGCCAAATCGTCTGCCACCAGATTAAACGCCTGCTGGCGAGTCAGGTTGTGGCGCTTGAGCAACGTAAAAAACTGATGAACGTCGGTCATCGCCCGCCACTCTTGCTCGACCACACTGGCATCTACGTCGGTTTGTGCGGCAGTCGCATCAACGGCTTTTAACTCAAACGGCGTATTCTCTTCGACGATAAAACGCCCCAGAAGCTCGCTCCATGCCGCCATGTCGGTATTATCGGTGGCATAAACTTTCAGTAACGCATCGCCCTGATGATCAAAGAACTGAATACTCTGGCGTTCGCCGCGAGCCGTGGTTTCTTTTATATGGAAAACACTGTCCCACTGATTGAGAAACAGTCGTAAATCCAGCGCGCGCGGGTTGAGTATTAATCCGGCATGACCGTTCAAATGCTGGTTCGTGAAAGCACCTATCTGCTCATGAACAGCATATTCGTTCCGGCAAATGCATTTGGTTTCGCCAACGCTTTCCAGTGCTGCCAGAATTTCACGAATATTGCCACGCATCCGCCACGCATCGTGCGTGACGCGCGCAAATGCCAGTTCTGCTTCGCTAATATTCATTAAACCTGCGATGTCACGCGCGTACTTTCCGGGATTTTGTTCTTTTAACTCAAGCCAGCGTGTGTAGTGGTTCATTGTCTCTCTTCCTTCCAGATAAACGCCCCGAAATATCGGGGCAGATGATTACCATTGATAACTCACGAAAATTTTTCCGTTACGACCATCCTGCGGGATACCCTGCGGCGACCAGTACTCTTTATCGAAGGCGTTGCCCAGTACCAGAGTGGTGGTCATGCCTTTGAGCGCCTGCTGTCCTTGATAGCTAACGTAGAAATCATTCACGCCGTAGCCCGGTTGTTTACTGTAACTGCTGCTGACATGTGTTGAGCGATCGGCAAACGTACCGACCCAACCGACAGAGAAGCCACTATGGGCAATGGGAATATTCAGGGTGCTGGTAACAGTATCCGGGTTAATGCTGGAGATATATTCACCGGTATCGGTGTCTTTGCCACGGGTACGGTTATAGGCCACATCAAGGCTAAACAGATCAGTGGTATATTTCGTCATCACGTCCCAGCCCCAGATTTTGGCGTTCGGGACGTTATACGACATGGTCGTCGCCGCCGCGAAATTGACGGTCGTGGAGATGTAATCCTTCGCTTTGGTATCAAAGTAGCTGGCTTTAAATTCCAGGGCATCATTGGACAACATCAGGTCATCAAAACGCAGCCCAAAGCCGTACTCCTGAGTTTCGTTGGTTTCCGGACGCAAATTCGGGTTCGGCACCCAATAGTTGGTATAGAAGCGACCAATCGAGAAGTGCTTAGAATCGTTATACATTTCGCCCATCGTCGGGGCGCGGAATGCCTGCGCATACGAGCCAAATAACATCAGCCAGTTGGTCGGGTTGATAGTCATCCCCGCGCGAGATGACCATTTGTCGGCATCCACATCTTTGTAGCCGTCGCTGCTACCGCGATAACTGTCATAGCGGGTTCCGCCAAGCAGGGTAATCGGCAGATCGCGTAAGGTTATCTCATCTTGCAGCCAACCGGAGCTGAAATCGATTTTCGCTTGCGGGAACCCCGTCGTCGCACCGCCAGGATGCTGTTCCTGACGATAATACTCACCGCCATATGTCAGCAGGTGAGAGGCAAAACTATCGGCAAACAGAGTGGAACGGTTCTCCAGTTTGGCACCTTTTGTCGTCTGTTCACGATACTCGCCGGAACTCCCCGTGTTCTGCGCATTAATACGGACTTCCGACCAGTAAACTTTTGCATCGGCATTTAACCAGTCGTTGCCCAACGGAGCGAGTTTATAAGCAAGCTGCGCATCACGTTGAATCGTTGAGCGATCAACCATCGGGTTGCTGCTATCAGAAGCCTCAACGGTCTGCGGATTTTTTGGTTCACGCGCGTCGTTATTGTAATAACGCACTAACCCGCTCAGAGCCTGGGCAGAATCAATTTTCCAGGTTCCTTTCGCCAGCATGTTGTTGATAGCCTCGTCATTCGGCGCGGTTTCACCATTGCTCTGGCGTAAATCACCACGATCGCGGCTGGACCAGGCCACAATACCATCCAGATTTTCAGTTCGCCCAAACGCGCTCGCGCCTAATCCCAGGCTATGGTCTCCCGTGCCGCCAGTGCCAAAGACACGAAAACCACTGCTTTGTCCTTCCTGCAATAAATCTTTTGCATCGACCGTATCGTAGGAGATAACCCCTCCCAGCGCGCCACTGCCATACAGTAATGCCGAAGGACCACGGACAATCTCAACGCGTTTGATCAGCGCCGGATCGAGGAAAGTACCATTCAGGTGTCCAGTATCGGTTCCCTGACGAACACCATCGACAAGGATCAACACACCGCGATGGTCATAACCACGCATATTCACATCCTGACCATTCGTGCGTCCCGTACCATCAAGAGTAATCCCAGGAACATGGCGCAGCAGATCGGTGGCAGAAGTGGCCGTTTGGTTTTCAGGGACGGAAGTGTCGATAACGCTGACCATCATTGGCGCTTCGAAGGAACTGCGGGCATTCCCCGTTGCAGTAACAGTCATGGTTTCAGTAGCAAAAGCAATCGTCGGCAAGCTGGCGGAAACAGCCAAAGCCAACAAACTCAAGCGCAACGAGGTAAATTGCGGACGTGACATAGCGATTCTCCATGAGGAAAATAAAAAATGCTGGCTGCCTGGGTAAAAACCGGGGTGGCTGGCGAAAATAAATTTATTTACGATTCAAGGCGATAGTATTAGCCAAGTGAGTTAATTGGCGTTTATATCCCGTGAAATTACCTGGTATTTCTGACAATTGCGCAAATACAAGCCCTCTTATCAGGCCGGGTGGTACACCACGTCTGAAGTGAAGAGTGCCGTGCGTTATCCCTCACGAAAGTTATAATTTCATTATCCATATGATCATATTTTGTTAAATACTGACTTGATAATGAGAATTATTATCGATCATTTTTTTATGATCAAGCTTTTTTTAACCGCTATTAACACACTAAACAGGGGGTTAAAGAATCTGTTTATCTCTCATCAACCGCAGCGTCCTTGTCACAATTCGTCCCACCGTGCCGTAACAAATCTTTGTCGTTAACTGCAATAATTTTTCTATTTTTTTGCCCTACAACCCGCGACATTGCTGGAGTTGCACCTTTTTCTCGCCCCGAAATTCAGCCGTTGCAAAGAACGTTAGCTGACGAATCATCTTGATAAAAATCAAAAATAAATACGCTTGTAACGCCTTGCGTATTGAATCGGTGGTGGAATTTCATATATAACTCAAATGATAATCATGATCATTCTCAATTTGATAAGAGTTCTCAATATGATGCCAAGGATCACCACCAGGCCGTGTCTTTGTTCCCCACTAACGTTATGCATTTCAGCCGTGGCCTCTGCCGCGAAGACCACGGTAAAACGAAGTTCCATGAAAAAACTGTTTATGGCAGTACTGGCTCTTAGCTGGGCTTTTAGCGCAACGGCGACCGAACGTATCGTGGTTGCTGGAGGGTCACTGACGGAACTGATCTACGCGATGGGTGCTGGTAACCGCGTGGTTGGTGTCGATGAAACAACATCTTATCCACCAGAAACCGCCAAACTGCCGCATATTGGTTACTGGAAA
This sequence comes from Escherichia sp. MOD1-EC6819, assembly GCF_002965765.1. Lineage (NCBI taxonomy): Bacteria > Pseudomonadati > Pseudomonadota > Gammaproteobacteria > Enterobacterales > Enterobacteriaceae > Escherichia > Escherichia sp. MOD1-EC6819. The sequence goes on from NZ_PTRG01000011.1 coordinate 188,117, forward strand.
CAACTAAGCAGCGAAGGCATTTTGTCACTTCGCCCGAATAGCGTAATTACCTGGCAGGATGCCGGGCCACAAATTGTGCTCGACCAACTACGGGCGCAGAAAGTCAACGTCGTCACCCTGCCGCGAGTGCCTGCCACCCTTGAGCAGATGTACGCCAACATTCGTCAACTGGCGAAAACGTTACAGGTTCCTGAACAAGGCGACGCGCTGGTGACACAGATCAACCAACGCCTGGAGCGAGTACAGCAAAACGTGGCGGCCAAAAAAGCCCCGGTTAAAGCGATGTTTATTCTCTCCGCAGGCGGCAGTGCGCCACAGGTTGCCGGTAAAGGCAGCGTCGCAGACGCTATTCTGTCACTTGCCGGTGCAGAAAACGTCGCTACCCACCAGCAGTACAAAAGCTACAGCGCGGAATCGCTGATTGCGGCTAACCCTGAAGTGATTGTCGTCACCTCACAAATGGTCGATGGCGATATTAATCGGCTGCGTTCTATTGCCGGAATTACCCACACCGCCGCATGGAAAAACCAGCGCATTATCACCGTTGATCAAAACCTGATTCTGGGAATGGGCCCGCGTATTGCTGATGTCGTTGAGTCTTTACACCAGCAGCTTTGGCCGCAATAAACGGATTTAAATCAGACGTATGAACATGAAAAACACCCTGGATCTCACGCCACATTTTGCTTTAGACGGAGACCAGCCATTTAAAGACAGGCGCGCCATGATGCCATTTCGTGGAGCCATTCCGGTCGCCAAAGAACAACTGGCACAAACCTGGCAAGAGATGATCGGTCAAACGACTTCACCTCGTAAGCGACTGGTTTATCTGCATATTCCTTTTTGCGCGACACACTGCACGTTTTGTGGTTTTTATCAGAATCGTTTTAACGAAGATGCGTGCGCTCATTATACCGATGCCCTGATTCGAGAAATCGAGCTGGAGGCGGACAGTGTATTGCATCAGTCCGCGCCCATCCACGCAGTCTATTTCGGTGGCGGCACGCCTTCTGCGCTCTCTGCGCGCGATTTGTCCAGAATCATCACCACACTACGAGAGAAATTACCGCTGGCACCCGATTGTGAAATCACCATTGAAGGCCGGGTACTGAATTTTGACGCTGACCGAATCGACGCTTGCCTTGACGCAGGAGCAAATCGCTTTTCTATTGGTATTCAGTCATTTAGCAGCAACATCCGCAAGAAAATGGCTCGCACCTCTGATGGCCCAACCGCCATTGCGTTTATGGAAAGCCTGGTCAAACGCGACCGTGCTGCGGTGGTGTGCGATCTGTTATTCGGCCTGCCAGGTCAGGATGCGCAAACCTGGGGAGAAGATCTGACTATTGCCCGCGATATCGGTCTCGATGGCGTTGATCTCTATGCGCTCAATGTCCTGCCCAACACGCCGCTGGGCAAAGCCGTGGAAAATGGGCGCACTACCGTGCCCTCTCCGGCAGAACGTCGCGATCTCTATCTGCAAGGGTGTGACTTCATGGACGATGCCGGCTGGCGCTGCATCAGTAACAGCCACTGGGGTCGTACTACACGCGAACGTAATCTCTATAACCTGCTGATTAAACAGGGTGCCGATTGTCTGGCCTTTGGTTCTGGCGCAGGCGGTTCGATTAATGGTTACTCCTGGATGAACGAACGCAACCTTCAGACCTGGCATGAATCCGTCGCGGCAGGCAAAAAACCGCTGATGATGATCATGCGTAACGCCGAACGTAACGCGCAGTGGCGTCATACCTTGCAGTCGGGCATTGAAACGGCGCGTGTATCACTGGACGAACTTACGCCACATGCCGAAAAACTCGCGCCGTTACTGGCTCAGTGGCACCAAAAAGGCTTAAGCCGCGATGCTTCAACTTGCCTGCGGCTGACTAATGAAGGTCGTTTCTGGGCAAGCAATATTTTGCAGTCTCTTAATGAACTGATTCAGGTACTTAATGCGCCAGCGATTGTGCGTGGAAAACCATAACAGGAGTGATTTATGAGCCATGTCTCGTTACAGGAATTTTTGAAAACGGAGCCAGACGGTACGCTGGAAGCGATCGCCGAACAATACAACACCACACTGCTGGAGGTAGTGAAAAATCTGCCCTCTCCGACGGTCGTGTCAGGCGATAAATTCGATACTGTCTGGGATACCGTCTGCGAATGGGGCAACGTCACCACGCTGGTGCATACTGCCGATGTGATCCTCGAATTTAGCGGCGAACTGCCTTCGGGTTTCCATCGTCACGGCTATTTCAACCTACGCGGAAAGCACGGCATGTCCGGGCATATCAAAGCAGAAAACTGCACACATATTGCCTTGATCGAACGTAAATTCATGGGCATGGACACCGCCTCTATTCTCTTTTTCAATAAGGAAGGCAGCGCCATGCTGAAAATCTTCCTCGGCAGGGATGACCATCGTCAGCTCCTGAGCGAACAAGTCAGCGCCTTCCATGCTCTGGCGGCATCTCTGAAGGAACATGCCTGATGACGCCGTGGCTACTCTTTGGCGCAGGCGGAAAGGGAGTTGGAGCCAGAACGCTTGCACTGGCGCTGGCGGAACAACGTCCGGTCGTTGCTGTCGTTCGTCATGCCGATGCAGCCAAGAAACTGGCACAACAAGGTGTGCAGGTTTTTACAGGCGACGCCTGTGATGCCAGCGTAGTTGCGGCTGCTTGCCGCGCGGCTGACCCGGATGCGCTTGTCATCTCAACAATGGGTGGCGAACAGGATTATCTGGCGCACAGAACAGTGATTGATGAGGCCGAAAAAGCCGGTATCAAGCGCATGATTCTGGTGACCTCTTTGGGATGCGGCGATAGCTGGCCGTTTTTATCGGAGCGGGCAAAGGCTGCGTTTGGTCAGGCGGTACGGGAAAAAACGCTGGCGGAAAGCTGGCTGCAAACCAGCCAACTTGACTACGCCATTCTCCGTCCAGGCGGTCTGCTTGATGGCGCAGCAACGGGCAAAGCGTTACGGATACAAAATCAGGAATGTCATGGTTTTGTCCGCCGTGCCGATGTCGATACACATATTGCTGAACTGGCCAGTCAGCCGACACTCAACAAGCAGATCTACAGTCTGATTGAACCAGATCTGAAACCGGCGTAATCCCCTCCCGGCGCGGAATATCCGCGCCGTAATGTCGTAATGGAGTTTTGCGTGCTCAAGGATTCATTGTCTTCCGCCAGTGTCTTTATGGGGCTATCACTCTTATTGCTTGCCCTGGTGCTGTTCGGCGCCAGTCAGGGAGCGTTAAAGATCAGTTTTGATGCCCTTTTTGATGAGGAATACCGCGATATCTGGCTAAATATTCGCCTGCCTCGCGTTTTACTGGCAGTGCTGGTAGGCGCAGCGTTGGCAACCGCCGGGGTGATTATGCAGGGGCTTTTTCGCAACCCCATGGCTGACCCTGGATTACTCGGCGTCAGTAGCGGTTCGGCATTAATGGTTGGCGTTGCTATTGTGCTGCCCTTTTCCTTCCCGGTGATGCTGGTGCTCTATGAGCAAATGGTATTTGCCATCGCCGGTAGTTTAGTGGTCTGCACCATCATTTTTCTCATCACGCAGCGCCATCGCGATGGCAGCATGATGCAATTGTTACTGGCCGGGATCGCCATCAACGCCCTGTGCGGTGCGGCGATTGGCGTACTGAGCTATATCGGCGATGAACAGCAGCTACGACAACTCACACTGTGGATGATGGGCAATCTTGGACAGGCGCAATGGCCGACGTTATTGGTCGCCAGTTCATTCATTCTGCCAGCCATTATCGCGACAACCTGTCTCGCCGGAACGCTAAATTTGCTGCAACTTGGTGATGAAGAAGCCCACTACCTCGGCGTGAACGTTAAACGTAAACGCCAGCAATTACTGTTGATTAGCTCACTGCTTGTTGGCGCTGCCGTATCGGTAAGCGGAATTATCGGTTTTATAGGCCTGGTGATCCCACATCTGATTCGCATGACGACCGGGGCAAATCACCGCTGGTTAATCCCTTGTTCCGCCCTCGCCGGCGCCTGTTTATTGCTGATGGCAGACACACTTGCCCGCACGCTAGTACAGCCAGCAGAAATGCCCGTGGGATTATTAACCAGCCTGCTTGGCGGCCCTTATTTTATGTGGTTGATTCTGCGCAACCGGAGGATCACATGATCAGCGCCCAGAACCTGGTTTATAGCCTTCAGGGACGGCGTCTGACTGACAATGTCTCGCTGACTTTTCCCGGCGGAGAAATTGTTGCCATTCTCGGCCCTAATGGCGCGGGAAAATCCACGTTGCTTCGCCAGCTAACCGGCTATCTTCAACCAGATAGCGGCGAATGCCGGTTGTTTAATAAGCCATTAAATGAATGGTCAATCACCGAACTGGCGAAACACCGGGCCGTGATGCGTCAAAATAGCCACATGGCGTTTCCATTCAGCGTAAAGGAAGTGATCCAGATGGGGCGGCATCCACATCGTACCGGCAATCAGAGCGGTGAAACGGTGCAGATTATGGCGTTATGCGACTGTCAGGCACTCGCTAACCGCGACTACCGGCAATTATCCGGCGGTGAACAACAGCGTGTGCAATTGGCTCGCCTGCTGGTGCAACTCTGGGAACCAGTTCCCTCACCGAAATGGTTATTTCTTGATGAACCAACGTCGGCGCTGGATATTCACCATCAACAACATCTGTTTCGTTTATTACGCCAGTTGGTTCGCGAACGGCAATTTAACGTCTGCTGCGTATTGCACGATCTTAATCTTGCAGCCCGTTATGCTGACCGTGTTGTTTTGATGCAAAAAGGAAAGGTTGTTGCAAATGGCAAACCGCAGGACGTATTGACACAGCAGGCGCTGACAATGCTCTATGGCGCGGATATTACCGTGCTAAAAGATCCGGTTAACCATTCACCACTGATCGTCCTCGATCATTAAAACCAACAGGAGTACCGCTCTGGTACTCCTGCCGAATAAATAACGATACAGATTAGCTAATTGAAACGCCTTTCACCCCTGCCATGCCTTTTAATAATCGCAACAGCTCTTCTATCGATGTCGTGGCATGAAGCTGGATATCAATAGAAACCACTTCATGATCTTCATTTTCCTGCAACGAAACTAAATCTGTTTTTATTTTTTGCTGCTTAAACCAGTCGAGCATTGATACCGTATTACCGTTCACTAACGTCAGCTGTAAATGGTAATTTTTGTTCATCAGGCGGAAGGTTAATTGATGGAAGACTTCCAGCACCAGCAAGGTCATCACGGAACCGTAAATCCCCAGTTCATACATGCCGCTACCAATCACCATACCGATGGCTGCCGTTACCCAAATATCCGCAGCGGTCGTTAAACCGACAATATTTTGATTGCGAACGAGGATGTTCCCCGCACCGATAAATCCGACGCCAGTGACGACCTGAGCGGCAATACGGCTGGGATCAAGACCGACATGATCCAACGCCAGCACATCAGCAAAACCATATTTCGACACAATCATGAACAGCGCGCTGCCCATACCAATCAAGACATGGGTACGTAAACCAGCCCCCTTGCCGCGCATTTGCCTTTCCATGCCAATAGCACCACAAGCAATTGCGGTCAGGATCAAACGAATAATAAATTCGGTAGTCATATAAAAACGCAAAAAGGAGCAGCAAGATGGCTCGGCTTGCTACTCCTTTTTGCTTTATTCCTGTTAATTCGGCAGGACATTTGCCAATTTATCTTTAAAGGTATACAAATTTTTCTGCGGATTTTTCTTACAATATTCAATCACTTTAGGAATCTGAGTCAGGTCGGTTTCATTTAAGGTTACAGTATCACCACCTTTATAAACCGTTTCTTCATGCAGCATCCACCATGCAACAGGTGTCATCGCTTTCGGATTCAGGTCAATAAATTCCTGACAAGTCATATCTTTAGCAGATTCATTAGCCGCCAGCGCAGATTGCGCATTAACCAGTGACAGTGCCGCTACAGCGCCAACGAAAACAATGGCTTTACGTAGAGATGCAATATTCATTTTACAACCCATTCAATAAATAATTGATATATGAACAGGAGGATTACCTGCTTTATAAACAAGATATTCCGGCCTGTTCAATATTTAAGGAAATACGATGTAACGCATTCCCGTAATTACATATCTTTCTTAATTTTGTCCCATTCGCCTTTAACTTTATCTTTAAAGCTGGCTTTTTTATCCTGAGTACAAGCCTGAACGATAGCTGGGGTTACGGTTGCAATACCCTGAACATCTAAAACCGCATCTTCTGGTTTATCTTTGTTGTTCAGTGCTTCAGCAAAACCAACTGCAGTTGGCTGGAAGGATTCGTCCACAGCCAGGAAATCTTCACAGGTCCAGGAGTTGACCGGTTTTTTGTTATCAGCTGCTTTTTGTGCATCCGCTGCATTGCTCACTACTGGCAGAAGAAGCAGACCACCAAGAATAACGCCTAATACTTTTTTCATCGTAATATCCTCAACTATAAAGTGAAAGAGCCGTCACGAATCAATTTCGACATTGAGGTTATAACCTGGTTTTCTGGGTATGTCATGTTGAGACAAAATATCAAAATCAGATATTTTTATTCTAATACAATAGGTTACATGGTCATCACGCACGGTAATTAGGAAATTTTTATTAAATCAACTGCATTCTCAGATGCATTTTTGGCATAGATTGATAGCAGGGGTTTTCCTTCTTAAATTTATAGGGTGGTTCTATGTTATATATAGATAAGGCAACAATTTTGAAGTTTGATCTGGATATGCTTAAGAAGCATCGTAGAGCGATCCAGTTTATTGCTGTACTGCTATTCATCGTCGGTTTACTGTGTATCAGTTTCCCGTTTGTTTCTGGTGATATTCTAAGCACGGTAGTTGGCGTATTATTAATCTGCTCGGGTATCGCACTTATTGTTGGATTATTCAGCAACCGCAGTCATAATTTCTGGCCTGTATTATCGGGGTTCCTCGTGGCTGTAGCCTATTTATTGATCGGCTATTTCTTTATCCGCGCACCGGAACTAGGGATTTTCGCCATTGCAGCGTTTATTGCGGGTCTGTTCTGCGTCGCAGGGGTTATTCGCCTGATGAGCTGGTATCGTCAGCGTTCAATGAAAGGTAGCTGGCTACAACTCGTTATTGGTGTGCTGGATATCGTCATTGCCTGGATATTCCTTGGCGCAACACCGATGGTTTCTGTAACATTGGTATCTACGCTGGTAGGGATCGAACTCATATTTAGCGCCGCCAGCCTGTTCAGTTTTGCTAGTTTGTTCGTTAAAAAATAATAACTAGCCGACGTATCTCCGCTCTATTTTTTAGCCTGCCTCATAGTTACGCACAATGATTATGAGGCAGCTAACACCTACACCACCGCATGGCTACCTTGATAAAACACGTACTATCATTGAAATAAATCGCGCACAGCGATTAAATCAACTATCTGAAATTTTTGTTTTTTTTATTTATTTCACGGCGAATTAGCCATTTCAAACATTATCATGGCTGATATTTTTCGTTGTCAGGTTTAATGTTTTAGAAGTGCTGTGAGAAAGTGAACTGAAGGTTCCATAAACATCGATGCTATGGGTAGATAAACAAATATTCCAGAGTTTATTTTTTCACTATCAATGCGCTAAAAGAAAGCTGGCAATCCAATTGCCAGCTTAAATAGAAACAAGGAGACTCAATATTTAAATCGGATTACGCTTTAACTTTAGTAATATTCTTCAGAGATCACAAATGGATTATTTATAACTTATTCTTGGGTAGAAGTCCGCAGCGTGTTAATGTTTTGTTTATTAATTACAAATCAATAACAACCAGGAATCTTACCTAGGATCAATATATGGACCAGATGATGGCTAAATCTGAAGTTTTGATTAGTGTTAATAGACGTATTAGTTCACGAAGGGCAAGGTTCTTATAGGCGTTTACTATATTGAACACCATATTCGGACATGGATGTAAATAATGAAAGGGACAACATGTTCGAAACGATAACGGCTAAGGAGCAAGTTATGATTTTTCTCATGACGAAGGATTCTTTTCTTTTACAGGGCTTTTTGCAGTTGAAAGATAATCACGAAATGATAAAAATCAATTCCCTGTCAGAGCTCAAAAGCATAGGCAACAAACCATTCAAGGTGATCATTGATACCTATCATAATCATATCCTTGATGAAGAAGCTATTAAGTTTCTTGAGAAATTAGATGCCGAAAGAATCATTGTTCTGGCACCTTATCACATCAGTAAACTGAAAAGTCAGTCGCCTATTTATTTTATCAGCCGCAAAGAAAGTATTAAAAACCTGATTGATATTACTTATGGAAAACACTTACCCCATAAGAATTCTCAATTATGTTTCTCGCATAATCAATTCAAAATTATGCAACTGATTCTGAAAAACAAAAATGAAAGTAATATCACATCAACACTGAATATTTCGCAGCAAACGTTAAAGATCCAGAAATTCAATATCATGTACAAGCTGAAACTGAGACGTATGAGCGACATCGTGACTCTGGGAATTTCTTCTTATTTTTAATAAGGAGCCGATGTGACCCAGCGATAATTGTCTGAAATTAATGGCTGGCATGACGAGGGATGCAAATGCTGACTCCATTACTCCCGGTGATAGCCCAAGGAGAAGCGAAAACGAACTTATTCCCCTGGTTTATGTATCCACCAGTAGAAACCTTCGTTGCCCGGATGCAGACAGAGACTGTCGGCAGAACGGCAACATTTTTTTTGCCATTAACGTCACAATATTGGTCACTCTGCCTACATGCTTCCTCGCTGGCTTACAACCTCATGACTTGCATTATGCCGCTGGTCTGTAAATCCCTCATACCTCACCCCACGCGTAATTCAAAGAACCGTTATTTCTCACGAGTTTTCAGGGACTAAAATGAACAGAAAAAGAATACTGTTAATACCGTTGTTATTCTGCGGCGCGATGCTCACCGCCTGCGATGACAAATCGACGGAAAATGCCGCCGCCATGACACCTGAAGTGGGTGTGGTGACACTCTCTCCCGGTTCGGTCAATGTGATGAGCGAACTGCCCGGCAGAACAGTTCCTTATGAAGTTGCGGAGATACGTCCCCAGGTGGGCGGCATTATCATTAAACGCAACTTTATCGAAGGCGATAAAGTTAACCAGGGCGACTCGCTGTATCAGATTGATCCTGCACCCTTACAGGCAGAGCTGAACTCTGCCAAAGGTTCGCTGGCGAAAGCTCTCTCCACCGCCAGCAATGCCCGCATCACCTTTAACCGCCAGGCATCGTTGCTGAAGACCAACTACGTTAGCCGTCAGGATTACGACACCGCGCGCACCCAACTGAATGAGGCAGAAGCCAATGTCACCGTCGCCAAAGCGGCTGTTGAGCAGGCGACGATCAATCTGCAATACGCGAATGTCACCTCGCCGATTACGGGCGTCAGCGGAAAATCGTCGGTAACCGTCGGCGCATTAGTTACTGCTAATCAAGCTGATTCCCTGGTCACTGTGCAGCGTCTGGATCCGATTTATGTCGATCTCACGCAGTCGGTGCAGGATTTTTTGCGCATGAAAGAAGAGGTCGCCAGTGGGCAGATCAAGCAGGTTCAGGGCAGTACGCCTGTGCAGCTTAATCTGGAAAATGGCAAACGTTACAGCCAGACCGGCACGCTGAAATTTTCCGACCCGACAGTAGATGAAACCACGGGTTCCGTCACGTTGCGCGCAATCTTCCCCAATCCAAATGGTGACTTACTGCCAGGCATGTACGTCACAGCGTTAGTGGATGAAGGTAGTCGCCAGAATGTGTTACTGGTGCCGCAGGAAGGCGTTACTCACAACGCTCAGGGTAAAGCGACGGCACTCATTCTGGATAAAGACGATGTCGTGCAGTTACGCGAAATTAACGCTACCAAAGCTATCGGAAATCAGTGGGTTGTTACCTCTGGTTTGCAAGCTGGCGATCGGGTGATCGTTTCCGGTTTGCAACGCATACATCCGGGTATCAAAGCACGCGCAATTTCCTCCAGCCAGGAAAACGCCAGCACCGAATCGAAACAATAACGTTGCAGGCTTAAGGGGACTTTCATGGCTAACTATTTTATTGATCGCCCGGTTTTTGCCTGGGTACTTGCCATTATTTTGATGCTCGCAGGCGGTCTGGCGATCATGAACTTACCGGTTGCGCAATATCCGCAGATTGCGCCGCCAACCATCACCGTCAGCGCCACCTATCCGGGCGCTGATGCGCAAACAGTAGAAGACTCGGTCACTCAGGTGATTGAGCAAAATATGAATGGGCTTGATGGCCTGATGTATATGTCATCAACCAGCGATGCAGCAGGTAATGCATCCATCACCCTGACCTTTGAGACGGGAACATCGCCCGATATCGCGCAGGTTCAGGTACAAAATAAACTGCAACTCGCCATGCCATCGCTCCCCGAAGCGGTACAGCAACAAGGAATTAGCGTCAATAAATCGAGCAGCAATATCCTGATGGTGGCGGCGTTTATCTCTGATAACGGCAGCCTCAACCAGTACGACATCGCGGACTATGTGGCGTCTAATATTAAAGACCCTCTAAGCCGTACCGCAGGCGTCGGTAGCGTACAGCTCTTTGGTTCAGAGTACGCCATGCGTATCTGGCTGGATCCGCAAAAACTCAATAAATACAATCTCGTTCCTTCTGATGTTATTTCCCAAATCAAAGTACAAAACAACCAGATTTCCGGCGGTCAACTGGGGGGGATGCCACAGGCGGCAGACCAGCAACTGAACGCCTCAATCATTGTGCAGACGCGTCTACAAACGCCGGAAGAATTTGGCAAAATCCTGCTAAAAGTTCAGCAAGATGGTTCGCAAGTATTGCTGCGCGACGTTGCTCGCGTCGAGCTGGGGGCGGAAGATTATTCCACCGTGGCGCGCTATAACGGCAAACCTGCTGCCGGTATCGCCATCAAACTGGCTACCGGGGCAAACGCGCTCGATACCTCGCGGGCAGTAAAAGCAGAACTCAACCGCTTATCAGCCTATTTCCCCGCCAGCCTGAAGACGGTTTATCCTTACGACACCACACCGTTTATCCAAATTTCAATTCAGGAAGTTTTCAAAACGCTGGTTGAGGCGATCATCCTCGTCTTCCTGGTCATGTACCTGTTTTTACAAAACATTCGCGCTACGATTATCCCGACTATCGCCGTGCCGGTGGTTATTCTCGGTACGTTCGCGATTTTGTCGGCGGTCGGTTTTACCATCAACACCCTCACCATGTTCGGGATGGTGTTAGCTATAGGGCTTCTGGTAGATGACGCCATCGTGGTGGTGGAAAACGTCGAGCGCGTGATAGCGGAAGATAAACTGCCGCCGCAGGAAGCGACGCATAAATCGATGGGGCAAATCCAGCGTGCGTTGGTCGGGATTGCCGTTGTTCTGTCCGCCGTGTTTATGCCAATGGCCTTTATGAGCGGCGCGACCGGGGAAATTTATCGCCAGTTCTCCATTACGCTGATTTCATCCATGTTGCTTTCGGTGTTTGTGGCGATGAGCCTGACCCCGGCACTTTGCGCGACCATTCTGAAAGCCGCACCGGAAGGTGGTCACAAACCGAACGCCTTGTTCGAACGCTTCAACCATCTGTTTGAAAAATCGACTCAGCACTATACCGACAGCACCCGCTCACTGCTGCGTTGCACTGGTCGTTACATGGTGGTTTACCTGCTGATTTGTGCGGGGATGGCGGTGCTGTTCCTGCGTACACCAACCTCTTTCTTACCGGAAGAGGATCAGGGGGTCTTTATGACCACCGCGCAGTTACCGTCAGGTTCCACCATGGTTAACACCACGAAAGTGCTGCAACAGGTGACAGATTACTATCTGACAAAAGAGAAAAATAATGTCCAGTCGGTGTTTACCGTTGGCGGCTTTGGCTTCAGCGGTCAGGGGCAAAACAACGGTCTGGCGTTTATCAGCCTCAAGCCGTGGTCTGAACGCGTCGGCGAGGAAAACTCGGTGACCGCAATCATTCAGCGGGCAATGGTGGCTCTGAGCAGTATCAATAAAGCGATGATTTTCCCGTTCAACTTACCTGCGGTAGCGGAGCTGGGTACAGCATCAGGTTTTGATATGGAACTACTGGACAACGGCAACCTGGGGCACGAAAAGCTGACCCAGGCGAGAAACGAGTTGTTGTCGCTGGCAGCACAATCACCCGATCAGGTAACAGCGGTTCGCCCGAACGGCCTGGAAGATACACCGATGTTCAAAGTGAACGTCAACGCCGCGAAAGCCGAAGCGATGGGCGTGGAACTGTCTGATATCAACCAGACCCTCTCTACCGCCTTCGGCAGTAGCTACGTCAATGACTTCCTCAATCAGGGGCGTGTGAAAAAAGTGTATGTCCAGGCAGGAACGCCGTTCCGTATGCTGCCGGACAACATCAACCAATGGTATGTACGCAACGCCTCTGGCACGATGGCGCCGCTTTCTGCCTATTCTTCAACAGAATGGACCTACGGTTCGCCGCGACTGGAACGTTACAACGGCATTCCGTCGATGGAGATTTTAGGGGAAGCCGCTGCCGGGAAAAGTACCGGTGACGCAATGAAATTTATGGCGGATCTGGTCGCTAAACTTCCGGCGGGCGTCGGCTACTCCTGGACCGGGTTGTCATATCAGGAAGCGTTATCATCCAACCAGGCTCCCGCACTGTATGCCATTTCACTGGTCGTGGTGTTCCTCGCCCTCGCCGCGCTGTATGAAAGCTGGTCAATTCCGTTCTCGGTGATGTTAGTTGTACCGTTGGGTGTCATTGGTGCATTACTGGCAACTGACCTGCGCGGCTTAAGCAATGACGTCTACTTTCAGGTCGGATTGCTGACCACCATCGGGCTTTCCGCCAAGAACGCCATCCTGATCGTCGAATTTGCGGTTGAGATGATGCAGAAAGAAGGCAAAACACCGGTAGAAGCGATTATCGAAGCGGCGCGGATGCGTTTACGCCCAATCCTCATGACCTCTCTGGCCTTTATTCTCGGCGTACTGCCGCTGGTTATCAGTCATGGCGCAGGTTCCGGCGCACAAAACGCGGTAGGTACAGGCGTTATGGGGGGGATGTTTGCAGCAACTGTGCTGGCAATTTACTTCGTTCCCGTCTTTTTTGTCGTTGTGGAACATCTCTTTGCCCGCTTTAAAAAAGCGTAACGTATGAATGAGAGTAAGGTTGAACATGAGCGTTCGGCCTTACTCTTTCCTCGCAACCACTCACTACTCAACAACCAGCTAATCGTGAGGAATACCAGACTTAACAAACAGCAGTGAAAGTAGAAACCACTCCAGCCATTGGTCATCAATTTGAACAGCACAATACAGACCAGCATTCCCGTAATTATATGAATTGTTAGCTTAATAATCCCAAACATGCCGCGTCTTTTCCTCCTGAAAATACTAATACCCGTTTGCGAACTGCCAAAGAGAACTTGCCGTTGGTTCCGGCAGAGATAATCAGGAAAGATTTTTACATGCAGCGAGTGTGAGATCCTGACCAATACCCAAATGAGATATGCAATCAGGAGAAGGTTCCCGGCGAATGCTGTGCAAACTGATGTGGTGTGACGCCATAATATTGTCGAAATGTATTTATAAAGTACGACGTACTGCTATACCCACATTTTTCAGCAATGGTATGTAGAGGAACTTGCCGTAACTCAAGTAATCTTCTGGCCATCGACATCCTCGAGGCGAGTAATATTTTACTGAAGCAAGTATTTTCTTCCTGCAACTTTTTTTTGATTAAGCTCTCACTGGTATACATTGTTTCTGCGATATCACGCAGATACCAACGCCTGGCTATATCAAAGCTAATAATACGTTCAACTTTCCCCGATACAGTGCTGATACTGTTAAAAAGTAAAGGGATAAGCTCTTTCTTATGAGAAAACATTGATAAGCAGGAAAGATAGAGCATATTGCTCAATATAGGAGAATTTACAGCGGATTTAGCAAAACTATCAAAAATCGCTATCACCAGAGGCATTGGCGGTTCTGGGTTAATTAATAAACGATTTTTGTTATGTAGCCCCAAATTATGTGGTGCCTGACGAATATTTTGTAAGTAATGACAAACCGTCAGCTCATCGATATCCAAACGTCGCGTATCATGTGAACAAAACGAAAAATCGTCTGCCAAATTTTTCTCCAGTAGTAGAATACTCTCTTTGTTCAACGATATTTTTTGCTGTTCATGATAAATATCAAACGAACGGCAGGCGAGGATCACCGAGCAAACATGAGCCATGACTATCCCTTATATTCCATTACTGCGATTATTTCAATTTCAGTATACTGATGAAATGATGCCTGACTGTTCTTCAGGACTAAAACTGCCATATTTAGTAGGATCATACTTTACTTATTACGCAAATTTGCATAACAGTTAATTAGAAATAAGTAAATACAATAATAATATATTTTTAAAAATCGTATAGCCTATGTTTATAAAAATTTGGCTGATCTTATCTCCAGCAAACGTTATATTTAACTTACTGAGAGCACAAAAGTTTCCCGTGCCAACAGGGAGTGTTATAACGGTTTATTAGTCTGGAGACGGCAGACTATCCTCTTCCCGGTCCCCTATGCCGGGTTTTTTTTATGTTCGGGCAGACGTTGTAATCTTATTCTTACAGCCGAACTCTAAAATTTTCTTCTGTAACAAGTCTTGTCATTGAGTCGCCATTGAACTTTCCTTGTGCTATTTGTTCCTGATACTCTGTGGGTGTCATCCCATAATAATTTCGAAAAACGTAAATAAAATATGACATGCTGTTATAGCCACAGGACATTGCCACGCGTTTTATTGGAATACCAGGCATTACAACAAGTTGTAATGCACGCTGCATTCTACATGCGGTGAGCAGTTGTGAATAAGACGTATCTTCTTCACGCAATTTTTTCTTTAACAGACTCTGACTCATCAGTAACTCGTTGGCGATCTGTGATAATGTCCATTGATGAGCGATATTATTGTTGATAACTGTACAAACTCGCGTGCGCGTATTGGGATGTAATATGTTCACCAGTAGCGGTATAAACTGCTCATCCTCAAGAAAAACGGACAATAATGCAAATATTAATGCTCTTTTGCGCAATACCTCACCATAGCGGAGATTAGTTTGCTGCGAGAGTTGCATAACTTCCTGAAAAAATGGAATTTCTCTGGCACAGTGGTGAATAATTAACGAAGGTACTTTTTTATGAGTATGAAAATTTAACGCATCCTCCTTGAGAATCTGGAGGAATAATGAAAGCGTTTCCTTCGTGACAAATACTATATTTTCTAAGGAATTAGAAACTAAAACATGATTTGCATCCGCGCAGACCAAATCACCGCCATTAAAATAGCGACATTCACCATCAGCCATGGTGAGAATATATTTATGTCTTGCGTACGCAATGAGACAAGTGCCATGTTGTGATTGCATAGTTGACTTAATATAACATAAACATATTACTGTTTATTAATGTAGCACGCATTATATCTAAGTCAAATTTACTGGCATATAAATTTAAACGAAGCGGTGAGGAAAATGATAATGAGTGGAATAAATTACGCAGAATTATGGTGTTTATAATACAAAAAATGAATAGATAAAAATGCAAGATAATGAATACCAGGCGAATAATACCTTAAGGTGATATTTCACTTATATCATTATAATTTATAAACATTCATACATTATACAACTTAATAACAATATGAATATAAACCAATATTTCCGGGTTATATTCTGGTCGAACTCTCAGCCCCGGCTTGCTAGCCGGGGCTGAGATTCCTTATAACATCCTGTTATCAGGTATGTTTAAAGCTGTTCTGCTGAGCAATGCCCTGCAGTTTCGGGTGATCGCTGAGATATTTCAGGGAGGCTTTGTAGTCTTCCAGCAACAGTTCAGCGAAGTCCATTTCGAAACCACGACGGCACATAATACGCATCACCACAATGTCGGTGGCTT
>NZ_PTRG01000012.1:0-178567 GCF_002965765.1 Escherichia sp. MOD1-EC6819
ATGGAACTTAAATTAAAGAATATAACCAGCTATAAGAAAGATAGCTTCACGACTCTTAATCTCTCAAAAAAAATTAATATACTTTATGGACACAACGGTTGTGGAAAATCAACTATATCTAATTATTTCTATAATCCAAATAACACGGACTACAAAGAATGCGAATGTCCTTTCATAGATACTTTTCGCTTATTGGTTTATAATACCAAGTTTGTTGAGGATAATTTTTATAATGCAAAAGAGCAAAAAGGAGTATTCACTTTAAGTAAGGAAAATGCTGACATTGAAAAAGAATTGCTGGAAAAAGAAGCTATAAGACAAGACCTACTTACAAAATACAAAGATAAAAAAACGTTATTGAGCGTTTAATTAAAGATAAAAACAATAAAGAAAATGAATATATTGATTTAATATGGAATAAAGCAGAACCTTTTAGATCATCTGACTTAAAGATCTTGATGAAAGGTCAGTTAGGAAGCAAGAGATCATTTTATGAGCAAGTTAAAAAAGCCCCTCAAACCACTGACGTTAATATCGAGTCACTTGCTCAAGAATATAGTATTCTTTTAAAGAACAAAGATAAATTCACTGCATCAATTACACCTTTAGAAAAATATATCATTTCAGAAAAAGATAAAGAATTTTTATCCACTCCGATTATAGACTCAAGTAATAGCTATTTGTCAGAAACAATTAAACAACTTCAAAACCTTGACTGGGTGAAAAAAGGGAAGGAATTATATTTAAATGGCACATGTTGCCCATTCTGCCAAGAAGACACTATTAAAGACAAATTTTTAGAAGCAATAGAATCTATCTTTGATGATAGCTACTCCAAGAAAGTTGACCAAATACGCATTATCAGATCGTCTTATGAATCCGCTACCATAGATAATTTAAAAAAAATAAAACAAGAGATTTCATCTTGTGAATTAATCACCTCAAAAGAAAAAGATATAACATCATCTCATATAGCGTTATTAGAGGAAATAGCAAACAAAAATTTAAAATTGATGTTAGATAAAATCAATAACCCATCTATATCTATTATTTTGGAATCCAATAGCGACCTTGAAGCAAAGGTAGTTGATAATATAACAGAGTACAACAATAGAATTAAAGAAATAAATATTAAAGTCAAACAATTTAAGAATAGTGAAAAGTCTATACGTTACAAAATATGGGGAGCAATAAGAGAATTATGCAACGCTGAGTTTGAAGCTTTCTCAAAATATGAGAATGACTATAAAATCATTTATGAACAATATCAACTTGAATTAAATGCCATAAAAGAACAAGGAGATAACAATAACAAAAAGATCAAAGAGCTACGCGATCAAATATCTAATATTGATGCAACCATAGATTCTATAAATCAACGTCTAAAATTATTAGGAATCTATGGTTTTAGCATAAAAAAACACACTGAGAGCAATGATAAATATATTATATCACGTTCTGAAAACACAACAGATAAAGATGTATACAGATCTCTTAGCGAGGGTGAAAAAACCTTAATTACCTTTCTCTACTTTCTAGAATGCTGTAAAGGTAAGACAGATAAGAATGATACGGATATGCGAGATGTATTTATCGTTATTGATGATCCAATATCCAGCCTCTCTCAAAATTATGTGTACGATATTGCCTCAATAATTCACCATGAAATAATCAACAATAACAAAGCAGTAAAGAAAACATTAATACTCACACATAATCTTTATTTCTTTCATGAACTTATCAAATTAGCTCCTAGAAGCAAAGAAGATAGAACATTCAAGCGTGATTATTATCTTGGACGAGTAACAAAAAATGAATATAGCATAATTACAGAAATAGAGAAAAAGAGCATTCAGAATGAATACCAGTCCCTATGGCAAGTATTAAAAGATGCGAAGGATGGAAAGGTAAATAAAGTTATAATACCTAACATCATGAGAAATATATTGGAATACTACTTCGCATTTGTTCATAGAACGGATGCATTACAGACAGAGTTAAATAAACTTGCTAGCGATGATAAGAATAATGATTTTAGAGCATTTTATAGATACATTAATAGAGGTTCCCATTCAGATGCAGTTAACATCACAGACATGGGAGATATATCTCCAGAGAAATATATGGAGCAACTAAAAACCATTTTTCGTATGACTGGTGATGAAAAACATTATTTGAAAATGATGGACGAAGAGGAAGAGGAAACCGTTACCGCTTAGGCCGCATATCATCGGGTTGGGTAAGAACGACGGTGTTCACACACCGTCTCCCACTTACCGAAACGATAGCGATTGTACTGACGTACTTTCACTAACTTTAACATGAGATTATCTCCATGCCAGCACTATTG
The DNA here is from genome assembly GCF_002965765.1 of Escherichia sp. MOD1-EC6819. Lineage (NCBI taxonomy): Bacteria > Pseudomonadati > Pseudomonadota > Gammaproteobacteria > Enterobacterales > Enterobacteriaceae > Escherichia > Escherichia sp. MOD1-EC6819. Next base: position 2,351 of record NZ_PTRG01000012.1, read on the forward strand.
TTGCCAATAGCAGCCTTTACACCCTTTGTATAAAGCTAATACCAAGAGCAATGCAAGGATACCCCAAGCGGTAACTGGCGTGGATTCTAGAGCAGCCTAACTAAAAAATCAAAGCATTAATTAAATCCCGGCCACTCATCATTTACCGGATACCTGAAGTTTACCCCCTCATAATTTACGGTTGCCCCACGCGCCAGCGCCTCAAGCTCCCATCGCTGAGGGCTGATACCGTTCTGACCAAGGTCAACGCGGATACGGGTGATTTGCATTCGTTCCGACCGGGTCAGTCTGGCCGATGGCGCAATTTCATGCGGTTTTAACGGGCTTCCGTTTCTTTGCTGACGATTTGGTGTTCTCATGTCGTGTTTTAATGCGCCCCTGAGCGCCCTCACGACCTCCTGGTCATTCCATTCGATAACACCGTCATCAACCAGATTAAGCACTGCTGCGGCGTGTTCAGAAGGTGTGGGAGCCGGTAACGAAGCATCACCGCCGGTGAACTTTCCACAGTTATTGACAGGACTCCGAGGCGCGGCGATGCCGCTTTTTAAAGTCAAAGGCTCAACGACCGGAACTTTCGGCACAATGCGCCAGTCCGTCGTTCTGGTGATATGAATATGACGCGCGCCGAGATGCGGCGCGTAAATGCCGACCACTCTCTCGACTTCTTCCTCGTACTCGTTAACTTCATCCGACGGACTACGGGCAACCCTGACAGTCTGACAATCGCGCGGAACATTTGCCCCACCCTGCGCGCTGATATACAACGCAAAATCACCACTGTCTGCGGCGGCGCGAGCAGCCTCGACGCGTTCGTCAAATTCATCAGCAATGCTGACGCCGCGAGGCAATTTACGTAGCTCACGGTAAGCTCCCATTGTCGGCAGGCCAACCGTTTTAAATTGCGGGATGCGCCACGTTGACGCCCATGCGGTAACAGCCGCCGCAGTATCTTTCAGCGGTCTGCCGGTATCGTTATCGAGCTGACCATCCAGTGCATAGCCGTCGATATTTTTTGAAATGTATTTCGCGATATATCCCGCAGCACCGCCCCGGTTAAGGTGTTTTGCCTGAAAACGGTTTCGCACGGCTCCTCTTTCGTCGCCATCCTCTTTGAGCGCATAGCGATGCATGATTTCGATAATCTGGTTACGCTGGCGTGGATTACAAAAAAGCATCATATGCCAGTGCGGCGTTCCGTCGTGGTGTGGCTCGACGACTCGCAAACCGTAGACCTGTAAATCATTATCCTTGAATGCCGTGCGCATCAGGCTCCAGATATGGCAGAGATAACGCTGCGCATCCTTTGGATTAAATGCCTCATCGTTCCAGCCGTGATTTAGCTGGACGGTTTTACTTTCGCCTTTTCCGACCTGACGTGTCGGGTGATACTTTGACGGCGCGGTCAGCGTGATAAACATCCCCACATCACCCTCTGCGGCGGCGTAACGCTCAATGCCGGCAATGGTGTTCATCAGCTCCATCCGGCGAATTTCAGGATTAGAAATACTTCCCATCACCTTACTGATAAGGTCGATGCGCTCGCCGGTTTCCCTGTTTTCAAGGTCACACGATTTAAGAAATTCCAGATTTGCCTGGCGGCGCGCACGCACATCACGAATGGCATGTTTACTGGCATAAGGAGAACGGTCTTTATTCACCTCCCCGACAGCAATCAGTAACGCCTCATGCCAGCGCATACGCTGACCTTTAAGCTGATGAGTCCACCACTCATCGTTAAACAGACGGGCAATGGCAGAATATGCCTGCCTCGTGGTCATCTGTCCTTTACGGTATTTTTTCCAGTAGAGAGGGGAAATATTGAAAGCTCGTGCAGCGCCAGCAACATGACCATACAGATGCGCCTGAGCCTCATCCGTAAACAGCGATTCTTTCTCGCCATGTGCATCAACCCATGCATCGCAGAGTTCCTCATACATCATGAAAAGCTGCGATGAGATACGGGCGGCAAACTTTTTCAGTTCCTTGTCATTCATCCCCGGCAGACGCGCATAATGGTCACGCTCTGCCAGAAACAGCAACGACGCGTCGGTGTTCATTTCATGGCGCTGATTCACGCGCTCAATGCGCGGCCATAAACGACGCTGAAAAGTGGATGTGAGGAAATAAAACCCGTGCACCGGGCTTTTATTGCGCCGGATGTAGTCATAGCGTGAAGTAAACAGCGAGCGCAAAAAGTAAGGCAGGCGGTTAATCGTGGATAAAACACCTTGCACCTGACGCATCTCGTCACGTGTAAGGGGTCTTTCGCGCCCGACAGCCTCGCGTGGCGCGTTCCATGCATAAGCACCGGTAAACGCCTTACCGGTGCCTGCGGCAAATGCTGATGGAGGGACAAAACGCCCGGAGGCTTTAACGGCCATATGAGCCAAAAGCCTCTGAACAACGCTTGCTGAGTTGCTCAACCTGCGCGTTTAAATCAGCAAAAGACTTTGCGCTTCCGGTCAGAATATCGTGATGCATCATGCCGGAAACGAGCTGGCTTAATTTCGGGTAATAACCAACCACCGCCAGCCATTCCTGACCGGCGTTTTTACCGCTTTCCGCTCTCTTTTTCTCATGGAGAATAAACTGAAAGCTGTCACTGGTAACGACATAACGTTCGCCAATTTCAATACGAATACTCATGCCGTTCTCCGGTAATGTTTGTTTTTTGCTTCAAAGACTGACTGACAGGAAACACAACGCGTGGCTGACGGATAAGCCGCACGACGGGCAGCAGGTATTGGCGCATCACACTCTTCGCAAACCAGCGAAGAAACACCGCAATGTTTTACCCTTGCCGCGTTAATCTGGCGCTCCAGTAATTCAGCCTGTTGTTCCTGAATAAAATCTACGTTGTCCGGCATTACCAGCTCCTTTTATCGTTCAGTTTCTTGAATTCATCAGCGCAATAGCTGGCGATTTCTGTCGTTAATTTTGTCAGCTCATCCACGGATGAAATTTGCTTGTGGAATACAGCGCGTTTAACAAGTAAATTGACCACATCAGACAGGAGGTTTAATTCATTCTGATAAATCGCGATAACAGATTCAGTTATGTCGCGTTTTTCTTTATCAAGACAAAGTTGAATAAGAGACAAATCGCCATTTTTCATAACGGCGATTTTTAAGGCGTTATTCAGTAATACAACTGAATGAGAACAGGACATCAAAGCACCTTCCCGCGAGACAATCCGATATTGTGAAATTTTTCCGACTCCTGACTGAGCAGCTCGACTATCTCCACGCGGGATAACTCCGCCTTTGTGATGTGGCGAATCATGGCGTCAAGATGAGAAGAAAAGCGCGTCGCAGCGTCGGCCTGTGCTTCGGTTCTGGCCTGTTGCAGCAGTAATGCGTATATACCGCACTGATTTTCAGAAACTGTATGCATGACTTTCTCCAGGCAAAAAGAAGCCCCGCACGATTAAGTGCGTTAAAAACTCTGGTTAATTATTTAATGCAGATATTGCTCTGGTTTTACCGACGTCAGAATTGTCGGTGCATACTCAAACAGGCTGAATAATTCACGTAATGCACGGAACAAAGCATCACCCCAGTAACATGATTCTTCATTAATTCGCCAGTATGGCTGGTTGAATTCTTTTTCAGTCAGTCGTGCGTGCATAAATAAAGTGCGACGCTGACTGACTGTTAAAAAACTAATATATGCATACTCACTTGCACCAACCTGACGGCGTTTTGAGAATGCGCCACGCAATTCATCAATTGCACAAACCAGTCGTTCACGTTCGACGTCGTTCATTTCTTCAAAACGCATCGTTGCGTGACGCTGTTTTAACTGTGCATGAAAGCAAACCGTTAGCCGTTCGCGCTCCATCATCTGATTATAATAATCACATGTATCCTGCCAGCGAGGGACGGCAAGATGCTTGCCAATTATCCGGCGCATAGCTGCTGGCTGTTTTTCAACGAGATTGAGCGTCATCACTGTCATTTCCATACCCTCCGGCTTTTCAGAAAGGTCAGAGCCTTTTTTAACGGACTCTGCTTTTTGGTGCGGATAATGATTCCCTTACGCCCCTTACCGTGGGTGATGGTGAAGTCAATCGCCCTGGGGCTTTCGTTACGCAGTAACTGAGCAATACAACGAGGCTCATTCATACGGTTCTCCTTAACGTGGTTCACCGAGACCTAACCACATCAACCAGCCGTCACGAATCTCTTTAGGGCGGCTTTCATAAGCCAGTTTTAGTCCGTTATTCCATGCCGGAAGGTATACCCAATATTCACCTGCACGACCTGAAGCTGATTGTGGATCGGTCATATCAATTACAGGCAGCTTTCCTTTATCGATCATCCGACGAACCGCTCCTGTCGATTTTCCTATTAGTTTTGCGAACTCCTGATAAGGAATCGCATCAGTCATGAGTGTTACTTGCTTGCTCATGTCGTCCTCTAGCCCTCATGAATTGCGTTTAATGTCTTATAATGCCTTTTAGTGCCCACATCCAAGCACTAAACAATCTACATCTAAACTAAATACTATTGAGATCTAAACACCATGTCAAACACGATAAGCGAGAAGATAGTCTTAATGCGAAAATCAGAGTATTTGAGCAGACAACAACTTGCTGATTTAACAGGGGTTCCGTATGGCACGCTGAGTTACTATGAAAGTGGTCGTTCAACACCTCCAACAGATGTCATGATGAACATCCTGCAGACCCCACAATTCACCAAATACACTTTATGGTTCATGACCAATCAGATCGCTCCTGAGTCCGGGCAAATTGCGCCCGCTCTCGCACACTTTGGGCAAAACGAAACAACGTCGCCCCACTCCGGTCAAAAGACTGGTTAACAATTCATCGTGAATATATTCATCACAAGTGCCTACTATTGGTGGCTAAATTTCAGCCACCACGAAAAAAGCGATTAGTAGTCGCAAAAAAACACACCACTCGGAGGGTTTTCTGATGGCAATCAAAAAACTCGATGATGGTCGATATGAAGTGGACATCCGCCCTACTGGACGTAATGGAAAACGCATCCGTAGGAAGTTTGATAAGAAAAGCGAAGCTGTCGCTTTCGAGAAATACACGTTGTACAACCACCACAATAAAGAATGGCTATCAAAACCAACAGACAAGCGACGTCTGTCGGAGCTGACACAGATCTGGTGGGATTTAAAGGGTAAACACGAAGAGCATGGGAAATCTAATCTTGGAAAAATTGAAATCTTCACAAAAATAACGAATGACCCATGCGCATTTCAAATTACGAAATCGCTTATCAGCCAGTACTGCGCCACCCGAAGAAGTCAGGGTATTAAACCTTCGAGTATCAATCGTGATTTAACATGTATTAGCGGCATGTTTACAGCCCTGATTGAAGCGGAGTTATTCTTTGGTGAGCACCCTATCAGAGGGACAAAAAGGCTTAAGGAGGAAAAACCAGACACAGGCTATCTCACGCAGGAAGAAATTGCCTTACTGCTTGCTGCTCTTGACGGCGACAACAAAAAGATTGCGATTCTTTGCCTGAGTACTGGAGCACGTTGGGGAGAAGCAGCTCGTTTGAAAGCAGAAAATATCATCCATAACCGCGTCACGTTTGTTAAAACGAAAACAAACAAACCACGCACCGTCCCGATCTCAGAGGCTGTTGCCAAAATGATCGCGGATAACAAACGAGGTTTTTTATTCCCTGATGCTGATTACCCTCGCTTCAGACGAACAATGAAAGCAATAAAACCGGATTTGCCAATGGGGCAAGCTACACATGCACTAAGGCACAGCTTTGCCACTCATTTCATGATTAATGGAGGAAGTATTATCACGCTACAACGGATACTAGGTCACACGCGGATTGAGCAAACTATGGTTTACGCTCATTTTGCGCCAGAGTACCTTCAGGACGCCATTTCTCTTAATCCGCTAAGAGGTGGTACTGAGGTCGAGAGTGTCCACACAGTGTCCACAGTAGAGTAACGTTTAAGGGCTTTCAGTGGTAATTTATGCCGCTCAAACCCGCATTGTACCGTTGAAAGCCCCTACTGGTGACACCCTAAATCTCCCTTACACGGGCTTATTTTTTTTGTACCACGACTTTCATCCTGTTCTGACACCGCCTTTTCTTTTCTACTCTACACTATCTACAGACCAATCATAAAGGCATACGACCATGGCAGATTTTCCCGCCAGCTTACTGATTCTTAACGGCAAAAGTGCTGACAATGAAACATTACGCGAAGCAATTATGCTGCTGCGTGAGGAAGGAATGACGATCCATGTGCGGGTTACCTGGGAGAAAGGTGATGCTGCGCGTTTTGTTGAGGAAGCCCGCCAGCTTGGCGTTGCAACGGTGATTGCCGGCGGTGGCGATGGCACTATTAATGAAGTCTCCACGGCGTTGATTCAGTGTGAGGGCAATGAAATTCCTGCTTTGGGGATATTGCCGCTAGGTACAGCGAACGATTTTGCCACCAGTGTGGGTATTCCTGAGGCGCTGGATAAGGCACTTAAACTGGCAATTGCTGGTAACGCTATTGCGATTGATATGGCGCAGGTCAACAAACAAACCTGTTTTATCAACATGGCGACGGGCGGATTTGGTACGCGCATCACCACGGAAACACCCGAGAAATTAAAAGCCGCGCTGGGTGGCGTCTCTTATATCATTCACGGCTTAATGCGCATGGATACGCTGCAACCGGATCGCTGTGAAATCCGTGGTGAAAATTTTCACTGGCAAGGCGATGCGCTGGTTATTGGTATTGGCAACGGGCGTCAAGCCGGTGGCGGTCAACAACTGTGCCCATATGCGCTGATCAATGATGGTTTGTTACAACTGCGTATTTTCACCGGCGATGAAATTCTTCCAGCTCTCTTCTCAACCTTAAAACCTGACGAAGAAAACCCGAATATTATTGATGGCGCTTCGGCATGGTTCGAGATACAAGCGCCGCATGAAATCACCTTTAATCTTGATGGCGAACCGTTAAGCGGACAACGTTTTCATATCGAAATACTTCCGGCAGCATTGCGTTGCCGGCTACCACCAGATTGCCCGCTGTTAAGGTAAGTACAAAGCAAGCGCAGAAGCAGGATCCGCAGACCGGCATCATCCCAGGATTCTTCTGCGCTCGCAATTTTTTCATGCGGCCACCGTTTCCAGTAACTGCTCAAGTGATGCATACCTGGCTACCGCAGAGTTAAAGCACGGCTGTTGAAAATCCTCGGCTACAACAACCGTTTTAATTCCCGCTGCCTGTGCAGCTTTAAAACCACTCAGGCTATCTTCTATAACCAGACAATCTGCGGCAGGCAGGCGTAATTTTCGTAGTGCGGAGAGGTAAACTGCCGGATGTGGTTTGCCGTGGCTTTCGTCGTCGGCACTGCAAATCACCGAAAAACAGTGTTCGATTTTGAGTTTTGTCAGCACCGCATCTATCACCTGATAAGATGAAGAGGTCGCCAGTGCCAGTTGGTATCCTGACTGGCATAAAAAGGTGAGCACATCCTTTACCCCCGGCATGGCTTCCCCTTTTTCAGCAATTAATGCAGTAATCAGGCGACGGATCTCCGCCTCCAGTTGCGTGGGCGTAACAGACAGATGACAGTATTCGCACCAGGTTCGGGCTATCTCATCAAGCCTTTTCCCTTTCGTCAGCCTGATACACTCTTCATCGCTAACGCTGGCACCCCATCGTGCCAGCGCCCCTTGTTGCGCCTGACGCCATAATCCTTCCGAATCAATAATGACGCCGTCCATATCAAAAATGACTGCTTTGCAATTAAACATCGTTCCTCACAATAAAGCCTGGCCTTACACCAGGCTGCCTCCATCAGGAAATAACGGCGGGTTCACCTTCACAGACTTGCTGGTTTGAGAATCCCGGTTGTTCGACGCGAATAAACGGACAAATGATAAACGCGATGATGTACAGGGTTGTATAAGCGATAACCACACCAATTGTACTGAAATAAGGTAACAGCACCACCGCTATCGCAGGGGCCAAAAAGTTAGACAGACCGGCAGAAAGGTTATAAACCGAAATCGCCGCGCCTTTGTGTTTTGGCTCCAGCGCCGGGAAAACCGCCGCCATCGGCACGAACGCTGCAACAAAGATCCCCAGCGCAACGGCGGGCACCATTGCCATCCAGTAGTTATGCCCGAAGTATTGCGGCATGTAGTAGAAAGCCAGACTGGAAAGCGCCATTCCCACACAGCCGAACCAGCGAACAACTTTCATCCAGCCAATTTTCTCTGCCAGTACGCCCCAGAAAATGTTGGTGAAAATCGTCGTGAAGAAGAAGACCGCCCACACCTGTAGCCACTCGGACGTGGTAAAGCCCAGCTCATCGACAAACATCATCGGCATAATCACCGCAAAGCCAAACAGTGACAATGTATTGATAATTCGCACAATACTGGAGAGCAAAATATTGCGGTTGGTATAGAGCAAGGTGACAGCACGGCCAAGCTCGCTGAACTTCTCTTTAGTCGTCAGAGCTTGCATATGATGCGGAGTCTGGATTTTACGCATTGAAACCAGCGCAAGAATACCGCCAGTTACGCAAAACGCCAGCGCCAACCATAGAGTACCCATTTCGCCGATAACCGGGATGGTAAAGCTGGGAATGTAACTACCGAAAACACCAATACCAATGGAATAAACGGCCCAGAACCAGCCCAGCGCGGCACTGGTACTGTCGCTGCGCACGTTATGCACAACGGCAACGATAAAGGCGTAAAGGAAGAGAGGATATGCCAGACCACGAATGCCGTAGAACAGCAGAATTAATGCATAGTTCGCCTGCCCCAGACCGAAGACCAGAAACAGCACATGGAAAATACACCACAGCACAAAACCGATGAACATGGTTTTTTGCGGCGTGATAATTTCCGCCACCACGCCGGATACCCATGCAGAGAGCGCCGCCGCCAGGCCATACAGCGTAAAAGCAAATGAGGCTTGTGCAGGCGTAAAGCCCAGCGCCTTAATATAGTGCGAGAGGAATGCCAGTTCAAAACCATCGCCGGTCATAAAGATAGCAATGGCAATATATCCCCAGACCAGATTTAAAGGTAATCCCAGCCATTGTTTATTCGTTAACGACATAGTGACCTCGTTTGTAGGGTACAAAACGCCGCTCCGGCGTCACCACCGGAGAGCATTAATGACAGTTGTTATTGGTTGCGATAGTTAAGATCGTTGCTATATAGCGAGTTAAATTGTTGATAACGTTGCATCAAAGCCTGATGACGTTCAGCATCGCCGTGCCAGGTTTGGTAGACTTCCGGTTTTTCGCAGACCGCCACCAGCGGTTTACCGGCGGCGAGACAAGCCAGACGCGCCGCGCCAAGCGCGCCACCGGTTTCCCCACCTTTATGCGTTACCACCGGCATGTTGAGAATATCCGCCAGCAGTTGCGCCCAGAACGGACTTCTCGCCCCGCCTCCCACCAGCGAACATTGTTCAATAGCCGTTCCACTCTCTTGCAAAACACGCAGCCCGTCAGCGATACCAAAACTCACGCCTTCCAGTACGGCATAGCCCATCAGTGCCCGCTGGCTGGAATGGGTCAGCCCCCAGAACATCCCTCTGGCATCAGGATCGTTATGTGGTGTCCGTTCTCCGGAAAGATATGGCAGAAACATCGGGGCACTGGCTTTTTCTGCTGGTGAAAGCTGGGCTATCTCTTCGAGTAATTCTGTTTCGGTAACGCCCACCAGACGGCAAAACCATTGCAAACAACTGGCGGCGCTAAGCATAACGCTCATCTGATGCCATAAATTCGGCAGCACATGGCAAAATGCGTGAACGGCTGATTGCGGTGCCGGACGATAAGCATCAGTCACCACAAACAGAACGCCCGATGTCCCCAGAGAAATAAACGCATCGCCGGGAGATACTGCGCCCACACCGATGGCGCTGACCGCGTTATCCCCTCCGCCGCCTGCCACCACCACCGAAGGCGTCAGCCCCCAGCGTTCGGCTACGCGCGGATCGAGCGTGGCAGAGACATCACAACCTTCCACCAGTTCCGGCATATTTGCCCGCGTCAGGCCGCACTTTTGCAACAGCGTGTCTGACCAGTCACGTTTTGCCACGTCGAGCCACAACGTGCCCGCCGAATCCGACATATCGGAGATTTTTTTGCCGGTCATTTTGAAACGCAAGTAGTCTTTCGGCAGTAACACCGTCGCAATACGCGCAAAGTGCTGCGGTTCATGGCGCCGTACCCACAACAGTTTCGGCGCAGTAAATCCGGGCATCGCCAGATTGCCAGCCACCTGATGCAGCTCCGGTGCTATCTCTTCCAGCTCCGCACACTCAAGTGCACTGCGGGTATCGTTCCATAAAATCGCCGGACGAATCGCCTCCCCGGTAGCATCCAGCAGCACTGCGCCGTGCATCTGGCCAGAAAGGCCAATCGCTTTAATCGCCTGCCAGTGATGACCACATTTTTCCCGTAGCGTTGACATCAGATATTCCGTCGCCTCCCACCAGGCCTGCGGCGATTGTTCTGACCAGTGTGGATGGGGCCGCTGAATAGTCAGTGGCGCGCTATGTGTGGCGACTATTTCATTATTTTCATCAATGACCAGCGCCTTAACTTCCGATGTTCCCAGATCGATGCCCAGATACATAACCGCCTCCAGGTTAATTAATCAGCGTGTAGACGTCAGCAATTTTTTCGCGCAGCAGCGCGGCAAAATCGGCACGGTCGGTTAAATCGCCGAACAGCGCCTTGTCACTGGCATAAACGGCTATCGGGTCGGCGGATTCGAACATCGCATGTACCGCAGGCGCATCAAGAATCCCGTCCTGGTATTCATACGGAAGTTTGCCGAGATGCCACTGCTGCATAAACACATAGAACAGTGCCGGTAACATGGCGGTAGCGTTCGGACGGACACCGCGCTGGTAACATTCGCGCAGAGTAGGCGCAATCATCGCCGGAATTTTTGAGAAGCCATCTGCGGCAACGCGCTGGTTGGTGTCCTGAATATGTGGATTGGTAAAACGTCTGAGCACCACATCACGATAAGTCGCAAGATCAATGCCGTTGTCACCCAGGCAAGGTATGACATCCTCCGTTACGTAGCGATCGGCAATCTGATAAATAAAATCAGTCAGCGTACTTTCGTGGATATATTTCTGACCAACCAGAGTACCTGCCCAGGCGATACAGCTATGAGAAGAGTTAAGAATACGAATTTTCGCTTCTTCATAAGGAATAACCGACTCCACCAGCTCCACGCCGACATTCTCCAGCGCCGGACGTACATCGCGGAAATTATCTTCCACTACCCACTGGATAAAGGTTTCGCCCATGACCGGGGCTTTATCACTCATCCCGGTTTGCGCTTTGATACGTGCCGGAAGTTCTGCCGACGGGCGTGGCGTAATACGATCCACCATGGTATTCGGGCAGGTCGCATTGGCGCTTAACCAGTCGATAACGGTCTGTTTACCCGTAAGTTGTAAGAACTCCACCAGGCCATCATGGAAACGCTCGCCGTTATGCCGCACGTTATCGCAGTTCAGCAGGGTCAGCGATCCGGCGTTATTTGCCATACGAGCTTCAAGAATGCGGGTAACAACACCATAAATGGTTTTGCATTCCCCCTTGAGGTCGGCAGCTAAATCAGAGTTTGTAACTTCCAGCTTATGGCTGGTATTGAGGTAGTAGCCCCCCTCAGTCACCGTAAAGGCAATCACTTTGGTTTTCGGGTCAGCGCCTTCGGTAATCAGCGGTTGTAAGTCGGCCTGCCAGGGCAACAATTTCTGAATTGAGGTGATCTCTTCATATTCGTTCTCCCCTTCCGGGCTAACCGTTTCCAGAACATAGCGGCCTTTTTGCGCCATCAACGCCTGCACAACGTGTTCGGCATCGTTACGAATATTGCCCGCCGCGATACTCCAGCGAGTATCCCCCGCCACCAACAGGCGATGCAGATACCACGCCTGGTGTGCGCGGTGGAAAGAACCTAAACCGATATGCAGCCATGTGTATTTTTCGTTCATTGTCTGTTCTCCATTGACGTTATGGCTGCACTGTAAATGAACATTTAGCTCAAATAAGAGCGTTAGATCACAAAAGAGCAAATGATCTTTAAAATTACAAATGACCAGATGCAGGTAAAAACTTGCCTCACGGCAGAGCTGTCGCCAGAATGACGCTATCTGTTGTGGGATTTTCTCTATCCCACACGCAATCTTGAGGCAGGGAAACGTGAACAAAGAAGATGACATCAGGCTCGATCAAAAAGTACGAGCAGCATGGATGTATTACATCGCCGGACTTAACCAAAGCGAAATCGCCAGTCAGTTAGGAACTTCTCGTCCGGTAGTCCAGCGGCTCATTGCCGCCGCTAAAGACGAAGGGATTGTGTCGATTGGATTGCATCATCCTGTGGCGAATTGTCTCGATTACGCGCAACTTTTAAAGGAAAAGTACCATTTAACCGACTGTAATATTGTGCCGGTATACAGTGTTGAAAGTACCCTCGATAGCGTGACATTTGGCTGTTATCAACTGATGGCGCGTTATTTACAAGGTGATAAACCGACTATTGTCGGTATCGGTTCTGGCTTAACCCTAAAGAAAACCATCAGACGGATTGATTTTGATAGCCAAAACACCCGTTGTGTTGCCCTGATCAGCGCCATGAACGAACACGGACAATGTAACTATTACGACGATGTACCACTACTGCTGGCGAGAAAGATTCAGGGCAAATATTATCAATGGCCTGCCCCGCGCTATGCCCAGTCGCGGGAAGAGCATCAAATGTGGTCAACCAACCGACTGTTTCGCAATGTCTCTGCGGTCGCCTGTAATTCCGATGTCATTTTTGTCGGTATTGGCGCATTAGGTCGGCAAAGCCCGATCTTCAAAGATGGCTTTATCAATGAACAGCAACTGGAAGAGTTAACGATGCTCGGCGGCGTTGGGGAAATTCTCGGGCGCTTTATCGACGCCGACGGCAACGTGGTGGAAAACCATATTAACCGGATGATCACCAGCTACGATATCCGCGAAAGTCAGTGCCCGCGCATCGCCGCCGCCTGCGGTGAAGATAAACGCCCGGCAATTCTCGCGGCGTTAAAAGGCGGATGGATCAACGGCCTGGTGACCGATGAACACACCGCACGTTGGTTATTGACTCGCTAGCCCCCGCCTGGAACTATTTCATCTTCTGCTTGCGAAATAAATCCCGATAGCACAGGTTATCGGGATTTTTATAAACTGAATGATCACCTTATTCGCTTTGCTCTACACCGTAATTAATTTCACCCGTGTATTCTGCAATGCCAGTTTATCCACCTCTGACACGGCATCATCAGTAATAATAATGTCAATTTTTTCGATTGGCAGTACCTGATTAAATCCACGGCGGTTAAATTTCGTTGAGTCCAGTACCGCAACCACTTTATTTGCTGCGGTGACCATAGCACCGCTAATCGAATAACCTTCATTAAAGGTGGTAATGCCATTTACCGCATCGATACCGTCAGCGCCGACAAACATTAAATCGGCATTGATATCCTGCAATGAACGCTCGGCAATAGAACCATGCATCGAGCGCGTTTTATGGCGTACCGTGCCACCACAAACCACCAGCGTAATATCTTTATTTTCAGAAAGGGCAAATGCCGCCGGGAGACTGTTGGTAATCACCGTGATATTTTTGGCAGTCATTAATCCTTCGGCGATAAGCATTGTCGTACTTCCGCTGTCGAGAATAACGGTCATCCCTTCGTGGATCATTTTTACTGCTGCCTGTGCAATTCTGTTTTTCGGCGCACTGGCGAGCTGAAAGCGATCTTTAAATCCTACTTCCTGTGTCTCGGTTTCGCTATTGCCGGACATTATTTTCGCCGCACCACCATGAAAGCGCGTGACCACGCCTTTTTGTTCGAGAAAGCGCAAATCGGCACGGATTGTCGCTTCCGAGGCAGCAAATATTCCCGCCAGATCCTGAACAAGCACGGTCCCCTGTTCATTCACTAATTGGATGATCTTATTCCTTCGCTCGAATGAATTCATCGTCATTTACCCATATTCAATTGCGCATAGTGTAAACGAAGGGGGGGCATTGGTGAATGATCTGTTTTTCACAACGGTGAGCCAGCATCACGCTGGCCCACGGTTTCAGGGAATGAGTAACACCTTACCCGGCATGGTATTGCGAGCGATGTCACGCACCGCCTGAGCGAAGCTTTCAAAACCGCCACGGTGAGCGATTAATGGCTCCAGGCTTAACTTACGCTCTGCCAGCAACCGGCTCGCTGTTTCCCACTCCTGCCCAGGCCACGGGCTGGAGTAGTTCATCCAACTGCCGATAACCGTCAGCTCTTTACGCAATATTTTGCCAAACGTCGCCGACGTTAAATGCAGATCCTGATGCAACGTGCCCACCAACGCCAGTTGTGCATGAGGCCCGGCAATCTCTACCGCCAGTTCGACAGTTTGCGGTACGCCAGCCGTCTCAAGGATAAGCTGATTAAAACGCAGTTCGCGTAAAACAGCCTGCATATGTGGCGCACTCATTTCACTGCTGTTAAATGTTTGCGTGGCACCAAAGGATTTTGCCAGTGCCAGTTTTTCTGGGCTAATGTCGATAGCCGTCACACTCTTCGCCCCCAGCGCACTGGCGCACTGGATCGCCAGCAGGCCGATAGTTCCGGCACCAATAATAATGACGTTTTTATTTTCACAGCCTTGCGCCAAATGGAAAGCGTGCAGGCCGACGGTAATTGGTTCAATAAAAGCGCCATCCTGAATCGGCATTTCCTCCGGTAGTGCGAAGACATTTTTTCGATTCACCACAATATATTCTGTCAATCCCCCGTTGCGCCGTGATCCAATAAAATCATATTTCGCACACTGGGAATAAAAGCCTTTCAGACATTCCGGACATTGAAAACAGGGTAATAACGGCACACAGGCGACCGCATCGCCAGGTTGTAAATCATTTACCCCACTCCCCACAGCATCAACAAAACCACTAAATTCATGCCCTAATGTTATGGGGTAATAATGTGCACCATTTTTAAATATCCGGGGCAAATCGGAACCACATAATCCCGAACTGGCAATTTTAATTCGCACATCATCCTGATGATGAATTTCGGGTAACTCGTGCTCTTCCACGCGGACAATACCATCAGTATCATTAACAACTGATTTCATAAAAACTCCTGAGTGATAAAGGGGGATATTCTCCCCCTTGGGTATAATTTATTGTGCGACAGCAGCTTTATCTTTGTTAATAACACCGCGCGCCCGACGCCAGGTCATAAAAATACCGGTGAGATAAATAGCGCCGATAATAATGAAACTGGGGATATTCTGCGGGGAGAAAACCTGAATCAGTAACCAGGTAATCGGTGAGCCGCCCTGATCCATCGAAGCCACCATGCCTCCGGCTTTTAACGCGCCCGCATTGGCAGCCAGTTGGGTATGCAGGCCAATAGTTTGCGTCGCAATCCACAGGGTGATGCTCATAATGATGATGCCAGAGATCAGGGTGCGGAACAGGTTTCCACGATGCACCGCGACCGCCATCGCTACAAAGAAGCCGATGGTGGCAAGGTCGCCAAACGGCAGCACCTGATTACCCGGCACACAAACGGCAATCAATATAGTGAGCGGGATAAAAATCAGGCTTGCCGACACCACAGCCGTATGCCCCAGCAACAACGCCGGATCAAGTCCAATCAAAAATTCCTGACCGCCGAACTTCGCCTGTAAACGGCTACGCGCCTGCTTCGCGATGGGTGTTAAACCATCCATGATGGGCTTGATCACCCGTGGCATCAGCAGCATCACCGCTGCCGTTTTTACTGCCAGTTGCAATACACCTTTGACATCGTAACCGGCAAGAATGCCGATAATCAGTCCCATCACAAAACCCACGGTGACCGGTTCGCCAAAAGGGCCAAATTTGCGCTGAATATCGTCGGCGCTAAATTTAATCCGGTTAATACCAGGGATTTTTTCGATAATGGCATCGACCAGCACCGCAATCGGCCCCATATACGCCGATGTGCCGTGCGGAATGGCAATGCCTTCCAGCTCAAAGAAATCACGGGTATCGCGTGCAAACCAGTCGCCCAGCTTATAAACAAACGCTGCGTGAATCACCACACCCGCGATGCCAATCATCCATGAACCCGTCGCCAGATGCAGCAACGCGCCGGTGAAGGTCATATGCCAGATATTCCAGATATCGACATTCACTACCCGCGTCATACGCGTGAGCAGCATTGCCACGTTAACCAGAATCGCAATCGGAATAGCCACCAGCGCAATTTGCGACGCCCAGGTCATTGGAGATGATCCCGGCCAGCCGACATCGACCACATGCAGATTTAAGTCGAAATTTTCCGCCATCGCTTTCGCCGCCGGGCCAATGGAATCCAGCATTAAGCCAATCACCAGACCGATGCCAACAAAGCCAATCCCGATATGCAGACCCGCTTTAAAGCAATCGCCTGCTTTCATGCCTAATATTTTTGAAAAAATAATAATGACAATCGGCAACATGACCGTAGGGCCAAGGTCGAGAATATAACGCATGACTTCTGAAAACATAGGTCACCCCTGTAAGATAGTCAGAATTTTATTTTGTAATGCTTCGATCCCTACACCAGAAACAAAAGGCATACCGTGAACTAACGGAATATCACCAAAACTGCGGTCAACTTTGGCTGTCGTACAAATCAAATGGACACCATCCATATAAGTTTCTATTTCATTAACCCGACACTGGATTAATTCAACAGGGATATTATGGCTCTGACACAGCTCTTTAATTTCTTCCGCCGCCATCGTAGAAGTCGCAACCGCGCCTCCGCAAGCGACAATAATCTTGCGTTTCATAAATAGTCCTTTTTATTAGTACAGAGGGATTTTATTCATTTGAATCTAAAACAGATGTTTTGAAATATTCCATTAATTGCACTTCAGGAATGCTGATAAGCGTTTCGACCACATCGGGTTGTTGCAGCTTGCCAAATAAACGGCGTAAAAGTTTCAGTTGCTGCTGTGGATTTTCTACAATCAGGGCGATGATTAATGAAACCGCCACTTCGTTATCATCATCGGCTTGCTGAAAATTGATTTTATCCGCGAGTCTTAACAGATAAATGGCTGACGTTTTTGCATGAATCGCCTCGCAGTGCGGTATTGCAATGGCGTGCTGTTCCAGCATGATCCCGGTGGGGAACTCCGCTTCTCTGGCGATTAATGCCTGCGGCCAGGAGTCATGAACAACGCCTTGTGCGACCATTTCGTTGCCAATATGGGTTAGTGCTTCGCGGCGATTGGCAAAAGAAATTCCGCTACGAACAAATAACTTTGTCATATTACATCCTTATTATTTTGCACAACCGTAACGATAGGCGCGCAGAACATCAAAAATTTTATCCATAATAAGCTGATGTGGTATCGCCTTGAGTTCCTCACTCTGGATGCGTTCAAATTGCTTTGGTAAATACTGACTAATTATACCCAGTGGAATTTCGACACCGTCAAGGTTCGCCATCATCATCTCGACGCTATTTTTAATTCGGCTATGCGGCCAGTAATAACGGATACGATCAGAAAGGCTATAACGAATATCCAGTAAAGAATCGTTAAATCCAGTACGGTAATATTTTTTCCAGTATTGCGGTTCGTCGAGCATGACTTCTTCAATCACGTCAAGACAACTGCTGCGATTTTCCGGCGCGATAAGTTCCCGCTCAATTTGCGCCAGAGCAAATATCGCCTCGCGTAAAGCAAAGGTTAATGCTGGCCCTACTTTCAAAATGGCAAAGTGATCGCGTACTAATTCCCGATACGCCGTCCGGGTCTGGTAATCGGTGGAATGTGCTTCATAAACCATTTTGCTGTTTTCTATCCATTGCGCCAGCGCCTGCGCTTCTTGCGGCTGATAATGGATAATATTGCTGTGATCAAATTCAACGCCAGGCTGTACCACTATCGCAACCACGCGCGTTAACGCCTCTGTCAGGCCACGGGCAATAAACGCTTTTTGATGTGTACGTAAAGTATTGGCGACATCTTCTACCCTTGTGATGTGCACCGACTGAATGGCGCTGGCCTCGCCGCCCGGAACCGGAACTTCGGTGCCAATCACATAAGTCAGTTGTTCACGCTGGCAATCTGTCGCCACGCTTTCCGCAGCAAAGCAAAGTACAGCGGCACGTTCAGCAACCGTTTCTGGCACTAACGGTACAGGATCACCCGCGCAGGACATTGACGCATCAAGATGAATTTTACTGAAACCGGCACGAACATATGCCTTTACCAGCTCGACGGATTTTTCCATCGCCGCATCCGCATTTTCTTGCTGCCAGCAGTTTGGCCCCAGATGATCACCGCCGAGAATAATGCGCTCGCGCGCAAACCCAACTCTATCAGCAATCGCAAAAACAAATTCGCGAAAATCTGCCGGTGTCATTCCGGTATAACCGCCAAATTGATTGACCTGGTTTGACGTTGCTTCAATCAGCACTTTGCGTGTGCTGTTGAGATCGAAAGCCAGCGCCGCTTCAATAACCAACGGATGCGCCGAACAGACTGAACAAATTCCGATATGTTCACCGGCTTTATGCCGGGCAATTAACGTTTTCATGGTTTTTCCTTGTTAAATGGCAGATGCGTTATGCCCTGCCTTCGCAGCCGCAATCGGCAATCACTTTGCGCACCACATCGCGCATTGCGAATTTTGCCGACTGTAAATAATCCCGGGGATCGGTCGCCTCTGGATGCTCCGTCAGATAACGTTTTAACGCCTGCGAGAAGGCATTTTTCAGCTCCGTCGCGACATTGATTTTGCAAATTCCCAGGTTAATGCTTTGACGAATGTCCGCAGAAGACAGTCCCGACGCACCATGCAGTACCAGCGGTAGCGCAACCTGCTGACGGATGGCCTCAAGGCGGGAGAAATCCAGCGCCGGAGCACTGGCATACATACCGTGAGCGGTGCCGATGGCGACCGCCAGGGAATCAATCCCGGTTGCCTCGGCATATTCACGCGCCTGTACGGGGTTGGTGTACAACGCATCGGCTTCATTGACTTGCACATCATCTTCCTGGCCGCCAAGTTGCCCCAGCTCCGCTTCGACGCTGACATCAAAGCGATGGCAAAAATCCACCACCTCTTTGACCCGTGAAATATTTTGCGCATAAGGCAAATGCGAGGCGTCAATCATTACTGAGCGCACGCCGGAGCGCACTTTTTGAGCGATATCTTCAAACTTTGTGTGATGGTCAAGGTGAATCGCCAGCGGATGGTGATACTGCTTCGCCATCGCGCTAACCAGCGCCAGTAAGTTTTCTGTTCCGGCATGGTTAAATGTACCTGGCGTTCCGGCGATGATGACCGGCGCATTCAGGCTGGCTGCGCTTTCCACCACCACCTGCATCGTTTCGAGATTGTGAATATTGAATGCCGGAACCGCGTAGCCGCCGCGCTGCGCGTTGTTCAGCATCTGCTTTGTCGATACCACGTACACTTTCACATCCTATCGTTTTCTTTCGATTTCAAAATATAATGAAATTATTTGTTTTTAAATGTCGAGATAGCGATCACAAAAACGACAAAATGAAAACAAATACAGAATGACAGGCCAAAAAAACGACCTCCCGAGAAGGAGGCCGTAACAAAGTGCACGTTGTTTTATGTCGGATGCGGCGTGAACGCCTTATCCGACCTACGGGGCAGTGCTGTTCGTTTAAAACGTATCAGGCGATAGTAATTTTGCTATCAAGATAAACGTCCTGCACGGCGTTAATCAGTTTCACGCCGTCGGCCATCGATTTCTTGAACGCTTTACGTCCGAGGATCAGCCCCATTCCGCCTGCGCGTTTGTTGATAACCGCAGTACGCACCGCATCGCTAAGGTCAGTTTCACCGCCCGCAGCACCACCGGAGTTAATCAACCCTGCGCGCCCCATATAGCAGTTAGCTAACTGATAACGCACCAGATCAATCGGGTTTTCGCTGGTCAGCTTGCTGTACACGCGATCGTCGGTGTAGCCGTAATTAATCGCTTTATAGCCACCGTTATTTTCCGCCATTTTCTGTTTGACGATGTCCGCGCCAATGGTCGCCGCCAGATGGTTCGCCTGACCGGTCAGGTCGGCGGAAACGTGGTAATCAACGCCCTCTTTCTTAAAGGCGGAATTACGCAAATAGGCCCACAGCACTGTCACCATGCCCAGTTCATGCGCACGTTCAAAGGCCGCAGAAATTTCTTCAATCTGGCGACGTGACTCTTCTGAGCCAAAATAAATGGTCGCACCAACCGCCACCGCGCCCATATTGAACGCCTGCTCTACGCTGGCATATAGCGTTTGATCGTAGGTGTTCGGGTAACTTAGCGTCTCGTTATGGTTGAGTTTGACGAGGAACGGAATGCGGTGCGCGTAACGCCGCGATACCGATGCCAGCACGCCGTAAGTTGACGCTACACAGTTGCAGCCCGCTTCAATCGCCAGTTCAACAATATTTTTCGGGTCAAAGTAGAGCGGGTTAGCGGCAAATGAAGCTCCGGCAGAGTGCTCGACGCCCTGATCAACCGGCAAAATGGAAAGGTATCCCGTTCCCGCCAGACGCCCGGTGTTGTACAGCGTCTGCATATTACGTAACACCGCTGGCGGGCGATTATTGTCAATCATCACGCGATCTACGTAGTCATGTCCGGGGAGATAAAGCTGGTCAGAAGGAATAGTCATACAACGATGCTGTAAAAGGTTGTCGGCATCTTTGCCAAGCAACTGCGCAATATCTGTCATTACTATGCTCCCGTAAATTCCGATTGGATATCGGCTATGGATTGTCCTGGCCCGCCTTTGCGGGCAATCATAATCCTGGTCGTTACGGGCTATTTTTTCCATTCTCAGGATGTTTTTTCAGCGTTTTCTGTTGGCTCGATTCATCAAAAAAAGTGTTACAGCGGTCAAGTTTTCATCGCAAAGGTATTTAAAAGGTATTGTTAGGTGGTATTGTCAGCGCGTACCTTACATTACCTGTCATGAAGGAATTAAAAGATGAAAACAACAGCAAAGCTGTCGTTCATGATGTTTGTTGAATGGTTTATCTGGGGCGCGTGGTTTGTGCCATTGTGGTTGTGGTTAAGTAAAAGTGGTTTTAGTGCCGGAGAGATTGGCTGGTCGTATGCCTGTACTGCCATTGCGGCGATCCTGTCGCCGATTCTGGTTGGCTCCATCACTGACCGCTTTTTCTCGGCGCAGAAAGTGCTGGCGGTATTGATGTTCGCTGGTGCGGTGCTGATGTATTTCGCCGCGCAACAGACCACTTTTGCCGGGTTCTTCCCGTTACTGCTGGCCTACTCGCTAACCTATATGCCGACCATTGCGCTGACTAACAGTATCGCTTTTGCCAACGTGCCGGATGTGGAGCGTGATTTCCCGCGCATTCGTGTGATGGGCACCATCGGCTGGATTGCCTCTGGTCTGGCATGTGGATTCTTGCCGCAAATGCTGGGGTATGCCGATATCTCACCGACTAACATCCCGCTGCTGATTACTGCCGGAAGTTCTGCTCTGCTCGGTGTGTTTGCGTTTTTCCTGCCCGACACGCCGCCAAAAAGCACCGGCAAAATGGACATTAAAGTCATGCTCGGCCTGGATGCGCTGATCCTGCTGCGCGATAAAAACTTCCTCGTCTTTTTCTTCTGTTCATTCTTGTTTGCGATGCCACTGGCGTTCTATTACATCTTTGCCAACGGTTATCTGACCGAAGTCGGCATGAAAAACGCCACCGGCTGGATGACGCTCGGCCAGTTCTCTGAAATCTTCTTTATGCTGGCATTGCCGTTTTTCACTAAACGCTTTGGTATCAAAAAGGTATTATTGCTTGGTCTGGTCACCGCTGCGATCCGCTATGGCTTCTTTATTTACGGTAGTGCGGATGAATATTTCACCTACGCGCTATTGTTCCTCGGCATTTTGCTGCACGGCGTAAGTTACGATTTTTACTACGTTACCGCCTACATCTATGTCGATAAAAAAGCCCCCGAGCATATGCGTACCGCTGCGCAGGGGCTGATCACGCTCTGCTGCCAGGGCTTCGGCAGTTTGCTCGGCTATCGTCTTGGCGGTGTGATGATGGAAAAGATGTTCGCTTATCCGGAACCGGTAAACGGACTGACTTTCAACTGGGCCGGGATGTGGACTTTTGGCGCGGTGATGATTGCCATTATCGCCGTGCTGTTCATGATTTTTTTCCGCGAATCAGACAACGAAATTACGGCTATCAAGGTCGATGATCGCGATATTGCGTTGACACAAGAGGAAGCAAAATGAAAACAGAACGTATTCTCGGTGCTCTTTACGGGCAGGCGTTAGGGGATGCGATGGGGATGCCCTCCGAGCTTTGGCCTCGTTCCCGCGTCAAAGCACACTTTGGCTGGATTGACCGATTTCTGCCTGGACCAAAGGAGAATAACGCGGCCTGTTATTTTAACCGCGCCGAATTCACCGATGATACCTCGATGGCGCTGTGTCTGGCGGATGCGCTGCTGGAACGTGAAGGCGAGATAGACCCGGATCTGATTGGGCGTAATATTCTCGACTGGGCGCTGCGTTTCGACGCTTTCAACAAAAACGTGCTTGGCCCGACCTCAAAAATTGCGCTTAACGCCATTCGCGACGGTAAACCCGTTGCTGAACTGGAAAACAACGGCGTGACCAACGGCGCAGCGATGCGCGTCTCGCCATTAGGCTGTTTGCTTCCGGCGCGTGATGTTGATTCCTTTATTGATGATGTGGCGCTGGCGTCCAGCCCGACCCATAAATCCGATCTGGCAGTTGCAGGTGCGGTAGTCATCGCATGGGCGATTTCTCGTGCCATTGACGGAGAAAGCTGGTCAGCGATTGTTGATTCACTGCCTTCAATTGCGCGACATGCACAGCAAAAACGCATCACTACCTTCAGCGCATCACTGGCAGCACGTCTGGAGATTGCGCTGAAAATTGTGCGCAATGCCGACGGCACCGAATCCGCCAGCGAACAGCTTTACCAGGTCGTTGGCGCAGGTACCAGCACTATTGAGTCCGTTCCGTGCGCCATTGCGCTGGTTGAACTGGCACAAACCGACCCGAATCGCTGCGCCGTCCTGTGCGCTAACCTTGGCGGCGACACAGACACCATCGGTGCTATGGCGACGGCGATTTGCGGCGCGTTGCATGGCGTTAAGGCTATCGATCCTACGTTAAAGGCGGAACTGGATGCGGTAAATCAGCTTGATTTCAACCGCTATGCCACAGCGTTGGCGAAATATCGTCAACAACGGGAGGCGGTATGAGCGGCGCTCGATTACACACGCTGCTGCCTGAATTAACCACGCGTCAGCCAGTTATGGTGATTGGCGCGGCGGTCATTGATGTGATCGCCGACGCTTATGCCCTCCCCTGGCGTGGGTGCGATATCGAACTGAAACAGCAGAGCGTTAACGTTGGCGGCTGTGCGTTGAACATTGCCGTAGCGTTAAAGCGCCTCGGTATCGAAGCGGGTAACGCCCTGCCGCTCGGTCAGGGGGTGTGGGCGGAGATTATTCGCAACCGGATGGCAAAAGAGGGATTAATCAGCCTGATCGATAACGCCGAAGGTGATAACGGCTGGTGTCTGGCGCTGGTTGAGCCGGATGGCGAACGCACTTTTATGTCGTTCAGCGGTGTGGAAAATCAGTGGAATCACCAGTGGCTGGCGCGACTAACCGTTGCACCTGGTAGCCTGCTCTATTTTTCTGGTTATCAACTGGCCTCGCCCTGCGGCGAATTGTTAGTGGATTGGCTGGAGGGACTGCAAGACGTGACGCCGTTTATTGATTTTGGCCCTCGTATTGGCGATATCCCGGATGCATTACTGGCGCGGATCATGGCTTGTCGACCGCTGGTGTCGCTTAATCGCCAGGAGGCTGAGATTGCTGCCGAACGTTTTGCTTTATCCGCAGATATAACAACACTTGGCAAGCAGTGGCAGGAGAAATTTTCCGCGCCATTGATCGTTCGTCTGGATAAAGAAGGTGCCTGGTATTTCAGCAACGGCGCTTCTGGCTGCGTTCCGGCATTTCCCACGCAAATCGTTGATACGATTGGTGCAGGCGACAGTCATGCAGGTGGCGTACTTGCCGGGCTGGCCTCCGGTTTACCGCTGGCAGACGCAGTGCTGCTGGGTAATGCGGTGGCATCGTGGGTTGTCGGACATCGCGGCGGTGATTGCGCGCCAACGCGCGAGGAACTACTCCTCGCACACAAAAACGTATAGATCGCTGCGACAGTGACTGATGCTGTACTCAATAGGCCGTTGCTGTTGGTCAAGCGCCACTTGCTTGATCACCAGCACCGGTATTTTGCTATCTAACTGAATATGTGACTGAAACTCGGCATCCGGCATTCGGGCGCTAACGCGGGAACGGGTACGCTTTGGAAAAATATGCTGACTGCGAAAGTAGTCATAGAGAGAAATACCGATGGCATCAACATCATGAATTAAATGCGCAGGAACCCACGACTCCTCAATCGATACCGCTTCTTCATCCACGTAGCGAATGCGCTTAAGCAAGAAGACATCACTTCCTGCTTCAACCGCCAGCTGCTGCGCGACTTCTTCAGGGCACTCTACCACTCGCTTGTTAACCCACAGCGTGTCGGGCTTTTTACCGCGCAACACCACCTGCTGCGAAAAGCCTCGCGCTTCTTTTAACGAGTATTCGAAGATGTTGTTGATCTGCGTGCCGTAACCACGCGAACGCGTCACCACGCCCTCTTCTTCCAGCGCCTGCATCGCCTTGCGCACCGTAATGCGCGAAACGCCGGTTAACTGACTTAAATCGCGTTCGCCGGGCAAAATATTGCCATGCTCCAGCACCCCGCTATGCACGGCATTTTTTACCGTTTCGGCAAACTTAATATAAAGCGGCGTGTTGTCCGCCGCTAAAATACGTTCATTCAGTTGGGCAATAAGCTGGGTATGCGCTTGTTCCATTTGTCTTTTTCCTGCCGGGGAGTCTGGTGGGAGTATATCACTGCTTCTTATTTAAGGCGTTTCTTTAATCCCATGAACGAATGCCTGCAACTCCTCCGCCGTGCCATTAAACACATTAAAATCTACCGAACCATTAATGCCATCCACCTGTCCACGGTCGGAATGCTGCCAGAAACGCCAGGCCATTCCGTCATTGTCCGGACGACGTTGATAATAGTGAGCCACCCACCACGGATATTCATTGAAATGGCCCGCCAGATTCGTGTGATAAAACGTCGCGCCAGCATAAATAATCGGCTTTTTTCCCGTGCTTTTTTCGACCATTTTTAGCCACTGACTGACCCGATTGCGTAATTCTTTTGCCGATAATTTTCCTCGCTCTTCTACGTCCAGCACGGCAGGGAAATCGCCGTGGGCAAAATCCACCGTTTGCAGAAATAATCTGGCCTGAACTGAAGCGGATACCGACGGGGAAAAATAGTGATACGCCCCACGCAGCAGGCCATTTTCACGGCTTCTTTGCCAGTTGCGCGAAAAATACGGGTCCACCAGCTTTTCGCCTTCCGTCGCCTTGATAAAGGCAAATTGTAAGCGGATACCGTTATCGCGCATTTTTGCCACCCGCTGCCAGTCGATCCGCTCCTGCCAGCGCGAAACATCTATTCCGTGAATGGTATAACTGGCAGGAATGCGAATAGCAAAAGATTTAACCGGGCGATAACCGTAGAAGTGGATGTAGTCTTTGATCTGAATTGCTGTCGAATAGAAAAAATTCACCGTCTGGCGGGGATAAATCGCCACGATGGAAATTAGCCCCAAAGCGCATAACAAGGCGGTGAATTTTTTGCGACTGACGATTTTTAGCTGCATTGGTTTCATCCCTGAATTTCAGCACAAAAAAAGCTGACAATAACCAAAGCAGCTATAGTACGGCGCTTACCACCAGGCGTGGAAGTGGTGAACCGGACCAATCCCGTGACCGACTTCCAGCGTGTCGGCCTGGGCTAACGCTGCCGACAGCCAGCTTTTTGCCTCCTGTACGGTGTCGCCCCAGTTTGTATGGCGCGGACGCAACGCCGCCAGTGCCGCAGAGAGCGTACAACCGGTGCCGTGGGTGTTTTTGGTCATAATGCGCGGTGCGGTAAAACGTTGTTCACCGTCGCGGGTAAACAGCCAGTCCGGGCTTTGTTCATCATCCAGATGACCGCCTTTCATTAGCACAGCGCCACAGCCCATCGCCAATAATTCACGTCCCTGCTCCAGCATTTCCTGTTCATTACGCGCGTGTGGCGCATCGAGCAAAGCAGCTGCTTCCGGCAAGTTCGGTGTAATTAATGAAACCTGTGGCAATAATCGACTGCGCAGCGTAGCAACCGCCGAAGGTGAAAGCAGCGGGTCGCCGCTTTTTGCCAGCATAACGGTGTCGAGTACCACGTTTTGGATCTGATAACGTTGCAACCGTTCTGCCACCGCTTCAACGATATCGGTTTCTGCCAACATGCCGATTTTGGTGGTGTCGATTCGCACATCGCTGAACACCGAATCGAGCTGGGCGGCGACAAAATCAGGATCAATGCGATACACCGACTGTACGCCACGGGTATTTTGCGCCACCAGTGCAGTAATAACTGAGCAACCATAAGCGCCAAGTGCCGAGAAGGTTTTAAGATCGGCCTGAATCCCCGCACCACCGCTCGGATCAGTACCAGCAATGGTCAGAGCGTTAATCCGTTTCATGCCTGCACCTCCTGCGTCAGCTGCCAGAGCGCATCAAGGAAATGTGGAACAAAACTGCCCGGCCCTTCGCTTCTGACGACTGCGCGTTCTCCGGCTTGTTTCATCCAGTGACAGGCAGATGCAACATTTTCCAGCGTATCGCCCGGTAATGCACAGCTCGCAGCGACAACTGCCGATAATGCGCAGCCAGTTCCCACCACTTTGGTCATTAACGGGTCACCGCCGTGAATACCAACGGTGCGACGACCATTAGTAACATAATCCACCTCGCCAGTGACCACGACGATTGCGCCGGTTTCCCGTGCCAGAGTTTGTGCGGCGGGCAACGCATTGGCTGCTGCGTCAGTGGTATCCACACCACGACCACCATTAGCGATGCCTGCTAATGCCATGATTTCCGAAGCATTACCGCGTATGGCGCTTGGTTTAAGAGACAGGAGTTTCAGACAAAAACGGCGGCGATAATCGAGTGCACCAACCGCGACCGGGTCAAGTGTCCAGGGTGTTTGGGAGCGTGTTGCCTGTTCTACGGCGGCACGCATCGCCTGTGCGCGTGGCTGCGTCAGTGTACCAACGTTAATCAGTAAAGCACTGGCAATTGCCGCAAACTGACTGGCCTCTTCGGTTTCGATAACCATCGCTGGCGATGCGCCGAGCGCCAGTAAAGTATTGGCAGTAAAGGTTTGCACCACATCATTAGTCATGCAATGCACAAGGGGGGAATATTGGTGAAAAAGGTGTAACACGGGCGCTGATTGCGCCGGACTCAGCAGGTCGACTTGCATAATTTGCTCCTGCCATAACGTGAAGAAGCAATGACCTGATGGTCTGTGACTTCCCTACGCTGGCATTATCCAGATCAGGTGATACGGGTATTTCTCAGCCTTCACGCAGAAGGGCACCCCGAGTCGTTTGGTTGCGATAATAAATCGCAGAGGAGGATGGTAATGTCCGGCGCGCGCGTTGTAAACGAGGAAAAACGGCAGTATTACAATAACGTCACGAAACTATTTTATATACGAATCCAGCACCTTAAGGACAACATCCAGGTCTTCTTCACGCTTTAGTTCATCGCCCTGGTGAACAATGTGTTCCGTCAGATGACCTTTAATCACTTCCCGCATCAGGCCGTTTACCGCGCCACGAATGGCGGCAATCTGTTGTAGAACGGCAGCACATTCATGCGGTTCGTCGAGCATTTTCTTAAGCGCGACGACCTGTCCCTGAATCTTACTGGCGCGCGCTTTCAGTTTCTGTTTGTCGCGGATGGTATGAGACATAACAACACCTGGTTAACAAGATAATGAAAAATCATAGCACTATTAATCTACTGGGGGGTAGTATCATGTACTGGGGGGGAGTAGAATCTCTGCATCCATTTAATACTAAGAATTATTATCATGACTGAATTTACCACTCTTCTTCAGCAAGGAAACGCCTGGTTCTTCATCCCCAGCGCCATCTTACTCGGTGCACTTCATGGTCTGGAGCCTGGGCACTCAAAAACGATGATGGCGGCGTTTATCATCGCCATTAAAGGTACGATTAAACAGGCGGTGATGCTTGGACTGGCAGCAACCATTTCGCATACTGCGGTAGTCTGGTTGATTGCCTTTGGCGGGATGGTGATCAGCAAACGCTTTACTGCGCAGTCGGCGGAACCGTGGCTACAGTTAATTTCTGCGGTCATCATTCTCGGCACCGCATTATGGATGTTCTGGCGCACATGGCGCGGTGAACGAAACTGGCTTGAGAATATGCACGGGCATGATCACGAGCACCACCATCATGACCATGATCACGAACATCATCACCATCACGGACATGGCGAGAATGTCGAATATCAGGACGCCCATGAGCTGGCTCACGCAAATGACATTAAACGACGCTTTGATGGCAGGGATGTCACGAACTGGCAGATTTTACTGTTTGGCTTGACTGGCGGACTGATCCCCTGCCCTGCAGCGATAACTGTGCTGCTGATTTGTATTCAACTGAAAGCCCTCACTCTGGGAGCAACTCTGGTCGTTAGTTTCAGTATTGGCCTTGCGTTAACGCTGGTCACCGTGGGCGTTGGCGCGGCAATCAGTGTCCAGCAAGTGGCAAAACGCTGGAGCGGATTTAACACACTAGCCCAAAAAGCCCCCTATTTTTCCAGCTTGTTAATTGGCTTAGTCGGAGTGTATATGGGCGTGCATGGCTTTATGGGCATAATGCGATAACTCAATCCTTTGGGCTTGCATGTTATCTTCAGCCCAGGATGATTCTTAAATCAGCTATTTCCGCTGACTCTTCGCCCGATGAGGATGCTTTTACAGCATCCTTTCATTTACACTTTTTACGAAATCATGGGATCACTAACAAAATATCGCTTGTCGGTTATATTGTATGACAGGAAAGATATGCGACTGATTTTGCTGATCCCCAACGTGGAGAGTATATGACCATAAGAAATAAGTTATTGTTGGGTGCGCTGTTGCTGGCAACCAGCGTAGCGTGGGCCGCACCGGTCACTGCGGGTTCGACCAATGCCTCTGGAATTTCAAAGTATGAGTTGAGCAGTTTCATCGCTGACTTTAAGCATTTCAAACCAGGCGATACCGTTCCAGAGATGTACCGCACCGATGAGTACAATATTAAGCAGTGGCAGTTACGTAACCTGCCTGCCCCTGACGCCGGAACCCACTGGACCTATATGGGTGGCGCATATGTGTTGATCAACGACACTGACGGTAAAATCATTAAAGCCTACGACGGCGAAATATTCTACCATCGCTAAAAAAAGCCCCCTCATCATGAGGGGGAAATGCAGACACCTTGTTATTTTTTATTATTAGCCACTTGCTCGTCTTACTTGTTATTAGTCGTATTTCACGTTGATCAAGGCAGTAGCCTCCAGTGCGCCAGATTTAACTTTATTTTTATCATATACATAGTAACTGGCTGTTACCGGAATTAAGACTGTTGTATCTGTAATTTTTGACTTCGCCGCAATTTCCTTTAAATTTGTGTATCCTTTACTGCTGTCAGTGATATTTAAAAGTGTGACTGGTGAACCATTACTTTCAAGAATAAATCCTACGCCATTATCTTCCGCACCTTTCAGTATCGTGTTACTGCTGGTTAACAAATCAGAACTTGATAAATACACCTGCATTTTCCGTGATGTTTGATTTTGTTGACCTAATAAATTTTTACAACGCAGAATAATATCCCCTTTCTTGCTATTTATTGTTGTTTTGTTACCTGTGACTGGTAATTGTGAAACGGGAATACTCTCTAAAGTAATTAATAAATCATCAGGTTTGCAGGTCGTTGTTATCGGGTTGTATGACAATGCCAGATTAAAGGAATAGACACCTGCATTTTGTGCCAATGCATTTCTGTAGCTATTCACACATGCATCCCACGACTTTCCTCCTAGCAAACACAGTAAAAATTGCACTGCAGCACTTCCACGCGTTGTTGATGAAGCACTGGATAATGTCGCGACACCATTAATCATCACTGCTCCGCCGCCCCCTGCAGAAACATTCACTTTCGCGTTACTGGCTGCCGATGTCACCGTTACTGAATAACCACTGGTGAAACTGGTCTGGTTATTTGATAATGTGATGCTGTTTTTGTTAGTCCATTCAAAATGTAAATTTAATTTAATGGTATCGTTATAAAGTCCAACAACAATATCCGACGGACTCATGGGGTTGATGGTATTCGTACTCACGCATGACGAGTCATTAAAATTATGCTCATATGTCGCCGTTTGTGTTTGAGTTAGCGCAAAATCTCCCTGAACAACCAAATTATGCTGCGCTGACAACTCTCCATAACATGCCGCATAGCTCACAGGAATAGCCATCATCATTAATATAAATAACATTATGCGATTTTTCATAGAACCACCTGACTATTACTGGCAAATATAATTTTTACTTTCATCAATCTCTTTACCGAAGGTGATTATGCATGAAAGTCCTTGTCGTTTATCAATTGCTACATTAACCGATGGCGGTACGTCATTGGTGCGAATAAATAACTGGCTTCCCTGACCGACAACACCAATATTATGACCATGGATATCATTAACTTCATAACCAAACGTTAATGGTTGCCCATCCACTCTTAACGCTTTTATAAACCAGGGTTTGCGCTGATCGGTATCAAAATTAATCAGCACGACCGCGCCGCGATAAGGGGCGGAAATTTTCCGGTTACCGCGCAATTCGGTTTCGCTATCACTTTGCGACACATCCAGCATCAGGTGATTTTCCCGATAAGACGTCATTCCGTCGTATACCACCACCCCATTACGATTTGTAGTGCGATATTTTTGTCCATTAACATAAGCATCTTTAATTCCTGGTGCATACATCACAGCAAACGTTTCAGAAAGACGATTCGCCAGATTCACACCACCAGACCAGGCGACAATGCCCCCTGAAACACTGGCTCCAGCCTGTCGATAAATACTCGACTGACTATAACTGCCATTCACTGTCACCATCGGCGCGTTCCAGGTTAAATTCGCCCCAGCTGTCGTTTCGTTCCCCTGATGCTGATGACTCAAGTTGGCACCATAGTTAAACTGATCGCGGCTCCCAACCGTTCCCGATATTCCTGTATTGTTTGAGGCAAAACCCTGATCGTCAAAGGTCGTTGAGTTAGACATATATATTTGCCGCCGTGGTGTCGTGACATCATCACCCCAATCAAAGGGAATCGATATAAAAATATTAAAGCGTTTTTCTTCATGATGATTCTCGTCATAAGCCTGACTTGCTGCGAGGGTATAGCTTATCCGTTGCAAGTTATTGGAGTAACTCAACTGATAATCTTTACTGCTGCCGCTACGCCCCCAGTAATCTCGCCATAATGTGCTTAATGACACAGAACCCCAGCCTTCTGGCAATGACTGACTCATATTGGCGGAAAAGCTATTTTTGCGCCCAAAATCATTCTGGTAATAATCTGCAATGTCATAGGCATCATTTTTATCGCGACGATAATTATCTTTATTATTTGCCCAGACATAATCATTAAACGTCCGGTAATCGCGCGAAGAATAACGCCAAGCTGCCAGGCCAAAACGCGTCGATGTTTGAGTCACAAATTTGTTGTAGGCTATCTGATAACTTTGTCCGTCAAAAATATCGCCATTATCTTGCTTACTATGAGATTTTGTTGCATCGACAGAAATCGCGCCAATGCGTGTATTCCAGCCAGTCCCAAGAGTAAATGCGTAGTAATTATTGGCAATCATCGTGCCGCCATACAGCGTTAATAAATTATTAAAGCCATACTGGTAACCGACCTGAACAAAATCGCTTTGCTTATTTGCTCCTTCAATATGGCTACGACCCGCCGCAAAATCATATTTCGACACGCCCGGTTGCAACATATTTGGCACCGCCGAATAAGGCACCAGGTACGTGGTAACCGAACCGTCAGCCTCTTTCACGCTAACATCAAGATCCGCTCCACCACCGGCCAATTGCAAATCAGTAATCGAAAATGGGCCAGGTGGAACCTCCTTCTGATAAACAATAAAACCGTTTTGTTCAATGGTTACCAGCGCGTTACTCTGCGCAATCCCCTGCACTCGTGGGGTAAAATTTTGCTTCGAGTCAGGCAACATCTGCATATCACGAAAAAGTCGCACGCCACTGAAGCGAACAGAGTCAAAAATATCGCTTGAGGTGTACATATCACCGACACGCAGCGTGCCGAGAATTTGTGCAAACCCGCGTTCCAGATATAGGGTATTGCTTTTCCACTCCCCAGGATTGTTATCCGTTTTGCTGAAACTGGCATCAGAATGCAGTTGCCACCCCAGCAGATTTAATCCACTGTTAAAACGAACATAACTACTCTTGTTATTACCCGACGCTTTATAGTCGCTGTAATACTGGCTCATATAATAAGAGGTATAAAAAGCATTAATACCCTGTTCCCAGTTTTCCGGCGGGACATAACCACTTTCCAGTTCATCAACCCAGGCTTGCGGAACGCTGAAATCTAAACGAAAAACACCGATATTCCAGGCATAACTCCCACCCTGAACAAGTTGCTCTAATGTTAAACATTGCTTACTACTGGCGAAGTTATCGGTATTAATACCTAACCGCTTGATAATTTCTCTCGCCAGGCATGTTTCTTCGGGGTTATCTTTAACGATAATCTCATATTTCCCACGCCATTGTTTATTGACATAAATATCGATGTCATATTGGCCCGGTAAAGGTTGATTATCATCAAGGCGAATATGAGCAACCTGTTGGTCTTTCATTCCCCCCATCATAAAATGGGTATCAAAGGTTTCTTCTGCTGCATACGCTTCAATGCCGAGCAATAACGCTACGATTGCTGATGCGAGTGGGGTTATTCTCAACACGGGCAGCTCCTGCAATTAAATTTTGTCGCTAATATAGTTGCCATCATCATCAATAATGGTCAGATACCAGCTATTCGCATTATTAGTTTTGACGTTTACACTCTGGCTTTCTAATGGCGCAATCATGATGGTTTCATAATTGACTTTGACATTATTCGCTTTTACATCGGAAATCGTCACCCAGTTCGGCGAATCATTTTTTATCACCAGCCCATTGCCGCTACGATTTACCAGCAATTTCTTAAACGTTGCTTTATTAACCGGAGCAATACCCGCCGGTCGGTAAAACAATTTGATTCTGTTTTGCATCGCAAACTTCAGTGCATTCTTGCCTTCTTGTTCTGGACTATTAGGTGGAATATCCAGAACGTTCAGATAAAAAATGCTCTCTTTATTACTGGGCAACTTATTCGGCATGATTTTAATTTTTACTTGCTGTCCGGAGTTAGCCCCTATTTTTGCCACTGGTGGCGTTAGCATGAAAGGAACCTGAATCTTTTCCGGCGGCAGTGATGTGTCGCCATCATCAATCCACGCCTGAAGTAATGAAGATCGGTTTCCCTGATTCATCAACTGCACCATCACTTCTTTATTTTCAGCCGGGTAAATAATTCGCGTCCCGTAGATGACAATTCCGGCATGTGCAGGAAGAACCATAGAAGAAATGAGTAAAGCTAATAACCCTTTCATCTTAATGCCTCTTAAAATTAAAAGGCCGCCATGGAGATAGCGGCCATGTTTATTTCCTGGAGAAACTTGCGAAATTATTTAATTATTAATCCTGCGCCACACGCATAACTAAAGAAGAGACCACATCACCTGATTGTACTGAGTCTTCTGTCAGTTTCAGGTATTTTGCTTTAAACGGAATCGCATACTGACCATCCGCTGTTTTATAACTCTCAATGTTAAAAGGTGCAGAAACATCCAGGACATCGCTGTTATCACCTAAATAGAGATAGTAACCCACGGTATCGTTGCTACTGGCTATCGCTTTATCGTTACCAGTTATTTTATCGTTGGTAATTAACGAGAGTTTTACACCAGCAACTTCTTTCGGGCAGCTAATTTTTAACATGCTGCTGGTTACACCGACTGCATCATCATAGGTAGAATATTTCGCTTTACCTTCAAAGACAGTGGTTGGTACAGTTGGCATATTAATACTTACTGAATCACCACCCGCTTCGAATTTACACGGAGACTCTGCAATATTCCCTTTAATAGTTAATGTTCCGGTATCAACGTCTGCAGCAAATACGCCAGCACTCATAAAAAAAGAAGAAAAGACAGCGGTAGCAATAATTGAATGTTTCATAATAGGCTCCTTAATATAGTTTATTTTGATTGTTAAGACTCTGTATCTCGTGGAAACAAATTTCTCACATCAAAAAAGTTACCGCAATGTAAACGTATTGTTTTATTGATTTAAAACAAGTTAACCATTGCAATATAATTACAACAAATACTTAAGGGAATTAAATATTTACCACATCTATTAATTGACATAATTTACTGTTAACCACATTCTTAAAATAAATAAAAAAGCCTAAATCATTCACGGGAATGATTTAGGCTTTCCAAATATTATTAAAAGAGTGTTGCCTGATTAATCGTAGCGATTTAATACGATTCGACGTTTGCTATCGTTGCCCGCTGTAACCAGCTCTGTAGTGACGCCTTTTACCGGCGAAGAAATCCGATGACGAGTATCAACGCTTTGCGATACCTGACCGCAATGCTGTTGGGGCTGGCTATTAACAATATCCATACTGCATGTTGGGGGGCTGATCCTGCCATTAATCGTTAATGCGGCAGTCTCTGAAGAGAACGCGGGAGAAGCCAATCCATAGGCAAGAAAAATGATTCCTGACAGCCAATACTTATTCATTGAACGTTATCCCTGTAGTAAAGGTTATGCCTGGATAGATTGAGTGCATAACAAACTATAGCTGTACATCCGCTACACAGCCACGAAGGATGATAAAGAGGCTTTACCTGTACGATCAATCTACTTTGTACAGTTTAGGACTAAGATCCACTGAATATTCACAGCATTAAAAAAGTGTTCATTTAAAGCCACAAAATAAATACACCGCATCAATGTATCATTTCTGCGGTGTATGACGAACAACCAGAAAGGCTAATGCACGTTAGACCGCGCGGAAGGAGATCTCACCTGGAATAACTTCACCTTGCCAGTAGAGCTGAGCAGCAACCCGGTCAGCCAGTTGGCGGTAGATAGTAGTAAATTCGCTCTCCGGACGGCTGATAACGGTAGGTGTTCCTTTGTCGAGATCTTCACGCAGGCTAATGTGTAACGGCATTTGCCCCAACAACTGCGTATGGTATTTCTCGGCCAGTTTCTCTGCCCCACCAGTGCCGAAAATCGGCTCATGATGACCACAGTTACTGCAAATATGGACGCTCATGTTCTCGACAATACCCAGTACCGGAACTTCGACTTTCTCGAACATCACGATACCTTTTTTCGCATCAATCAGCGCGATGTCCTGTGGCGTGGTGACCACTACTGCACCGGTTACAGGAATGTTTTGCGCCAGTGTCAATTGAATGTCACCGGTGCCTGGCGGCATGTCGAGCACCAGATAATCCAGATCCGGCCATAAGGTTTCTTGCAACATTTGCATCAACGCCTTGCTCGCCATCGGGCCACGCCACACCATCGCGTTGTCGTCAGTGACCAGATAACCAATTGAATTGGTTGCCAGGCCATGAGACATAATCGGTGCCATATGAGTCCCGTCCGGCGAGGTCGGACGCTGATTTTCTGCCCCCAGCATGGTTGGGATAGACGGACCATAAATGTCGGCATCCAGAATGCCGACTTTCGCTCCTTCCGCCGCCAGCGCCAGCGCCAGGTTTACCGCCGTGGAGGATTTACCCACGCCACCTTTGCCGGAACTGACCGCGATAATGTTCTTCACGCCGTTAATTCCCGGCTGATTCTTCACGCGTTTCAGCGTGGCAATGTTATGCGACAGTTTCCAGTCGATAGCTTTTGCCCCGGTGATACGCAGCAATTCGGCGCTACATTGCTCTTTTAACTCTTCGAACGCGCTATGCCAGACGAACGGCATAACCAGCTCCACATGCAGCGTGTCGTCCATCCAGGCGACATGATGCAACGCTTTCAGCGTGGTAAGGTTATGCTTCAGGGTTGGGTGCTGAAAATTAGCCAGTGTCCCGGCGACCATTGCGCGCAAGGCTTCTGGTGATTTGGCCTGGGATTGTTCGTTCATCCCGACTCCTTATTTATATAGATAAACCATCAGCTAAATAGTTTACCTGAAGAAAATAGATAAGTACTTACTTAACATTTTCCCATTTGGTACTATCTAACCCCTTTTCACTACTAAGAAGTAATGCCTACTATGACTCAAGTCGCGAAGAAAATTCTGGTGACGTGCGCACTGCCGTACGCTAACGGCTCTATCCACCTCGGCCATATGCT
This sequence comes from Escherichia sp. MOD1-EC6819, assembly GCF_002965765.1. Taxonomy (NCBI): domain Bacteria; kingdom Pseudomonadati; phylum Pseudomonadota; class Gammaproteobacteria; order Enterobacterales; family Enterobacteriaceae; genus Escherichia; species Escherichia sp. MOD1-EC6819. The sequence continues at coordinate 38,961 of NZ_PTRG01000012.1, forward strand.
GGAGCACATCCAGGCTGATGTCTGGGTCCGTTACCAGCGAATGCGCGGCCACGAGGTCAACTTCATCTGCGCCGACGATGCCCACGGTACGCCGATCATGCTGAAAGCCCAGCAGCTTGGTATTACCCCGGAGCAGATGATTGGCGAAATGAGTCAGGAGCATCAGACTGATTTCGCAGGCTTTAATATCAGCTACGACAACTATCACTCGACGCACAGCGAAGAGAACCGTCAGTTGTCTGAGCTTATCTATACTCGCCTGAAAGAGAACGGTTTTATTAAAAACCGCACCATCTCTCAGTTGTACGACCCGGAAAAAGGTATGTTCCTGCCGGATCGTTTTGTGAAAGGCACCTGCCCGAAATGTAAAGCGCCAGATCAATACGGCGATAACTGTGAAGTCTGCGGCGCGACCTACAGCCCGACTGAACTGATCGAGCCGAAATCTGTGGTTTCTGGTGCTACGCCGGTGATGCGTGATTCCGAACACTTCTTCTTTGATCTGCCCTCTTTCAGCGAAATGTTGCAGGCATGGACCCGCAGCGGCGCGTTGCAGGAGCAGGTGGCAAACAAAATGCAGGAGTGGTTTGAATCCGGCCTGCAACAGTGGGATATCTCCCGCGATGCGCCTTACTTCGGTTTTGAAATTCCGAACGCACCAGGCAAATACTTCTACGTCTGGCTGGACGCGCCGATTGGTTACATGGGTTCCTTCAAGAATCTGTGCGACAAGCGCGGCGATACCGTAAGCTTCGATGAATACTGGAAGAAAGATTCCGTCGCCGAGCTGTACCACTTCATCGGTAAAGATATTGTTTACTTCCACAGCCTGTTCTGGCCTGCCATGCTGGAAGGCAGCAACTTCCGCAAGCCGACCAACCTATTTGTTCACGGCTATGTGACGGTGAACGGCGCGAAGATGTCCAAGTCTCGTGGCACCTTCATTAAAGCCAGCACCTGGCTGAATCATTTTGACGCTGACAGCCTGCGTTATTACTACACTGCGAAACTCTCTTCGCGCATTGATGATATCGACCTGAATCTGGAAGATTTCGTTCAGCGCGTGAATGCCGATATCGTCAACAAAGTGGTTAACCTGGCCTCCCGTAACGCGGGCTTTATCAACAAGCGTTTTGACGGCGTGTTGGCAAGCGAACTGGCTGACCCTGAACTGTACAAAACCTTTACCGATGCCGCTGAAGTTATTGGCGAAGCGTGGGAAAGCCGCGAATTTGGTAAAGCTGTGCGCGAAATCATGGCGCTGGCTGACCTGGCTAACCGCTATGTTGACGAGCAGGCTCCGTGGGTGGTGGCGAAACAGGAAGGCCGCGATGCCGATCTGCAAGCGATTTGCTCAATGGGCATAAACCTGTTCCGCGTGCTGATGACTTACCTGAAGCCGGTACTGCCGAAACTGACTGAACGTGCGGAAGCATTCCTCAATACGGAACTGACCTGGGATGGTATTCAGCAACCGCTGCTGGGCCATAAAGTGAATCCGTTCAAGGCACTGTATAACCGTATCGATATGAAACAGGTGGAAGCACTGGTGGAAGCATCCAAAGAAGAAGTGAAAGCAACTGCCGCGCCAGTTACTGGCCCGCTGGCTGATGATCCGATTCAGGAAACCATCACCTTTGACGACTTCGCCAAAGTTGACCTGCGCGTGGCGCTGATTGAAAACGCAGAGTTTGTTGAGGGTTCTGACAAGCTGCTGCGCCTGACGCTGGATCTGGGTGGCGAAAAACGCAATGTCTTCTCCGGCATTCGTTCTGCTTACCCAGACCCACAGGCGCTGATTGGTCGTCACACCATTATGGTGGCTAACCTGGCTCCGCGTAAAATGCGCTTCGGTATCTCCGAAGGCATGGTGATGGCTGCCGGTCCTGGCGGGAAAGATATCTTCCTGTTAAGCCCGGATGCCGGTGCTAAACCGGGTCATCAAGTGAAATAACTCCCTTCAAGGCGCTGCATCAACAGCGCCTTTTCTTTATAAATTCCTAAAGTTGTTTTCTCGCCTTTTTGTCGCTCTGTAACCTGCGCAAATGCTGTTAGCATCTGTATTAAACTGGATAAAATTACAGGGATGCAGAATGAGACACTTTATCTATCAGGACGAGAAATCACATAATTATTCAACTGCTCCATAACGGTTGACGCTATCAGGAACAGAGCGCCATTAGTCAGGCTGATTTGCTGGCGAACGAACTCACCGTAATCGGTTTTTATCGGCTGGCGCATGTGTTGAAGCAATTACGCAATTCGGAAAGCGAGACACTGGCAGAAGTATTGAATAATTGTGTTTTACTCTGCGAACAGTTGTTACTGATGCTTGAGCAACAAGGAGGAAAAAATGCTTTTTATTAAGAGATCTACTCCATTTCCGGACTGCTCAAGACGAGGTATAAAGAATATTCTATAGCGCCCTGGTGAGAGTCACCAGTTTTCTGATCTTGATAAAATGGAGTTTTACATGAAGGCTTTCAACAAGCTATTTTCCCTCGTTGTTGCATCTGTTCTGGTTTTCTCTCTCGCTGGCTGTGGTGACAAAGAAGAATCAAAGAAATTTAGTGCCAATCTGAACGGTACTGAAATTGCCATTACCTATGTCTACAAAGGCGACAAGGTGCTTAAGCAATCTTCAGAAACCAAAATTCAGTTTGCAACCATCGGTGCAGCTAACAAAGAAGAGGCGGCTAAAAAGCTTGAGCCGTTAAGTGCAAAATATAAAAACATTGCTGGCGTTGAAGAAAAATTAACCTTTACTGATACTTACGCGCAGGAAAACGTGACTATCGATATGGAAAAAGTTGATTTTAAAGCCCTGCAGGGTATTTCCGGCATTAACATTTCTGCTGACGATGCCAAAAAAGGTATCACTATGGCGCAAATGGAACTGGTGATGAAAGCCGCTGGCTTTAAAGAAGTGAAATAATCTGCCGGAGGCCATGCTCTCTGCATGGCCTCCAGATCTGTCTTAGTTTTTCTTCACATGCTGGCGCGCAGCCAGTCCACGCAGAAAATAACGCAAGAATTGATCGCCGCATTCGCGGAAGTTTTTATGATCCGGTGCGCGCATCATCGCAGTAATTTCCGGCATAGAAACGCGGAACTGCTGTTCGGTGAGGATCGCCAGGATATCATCGGTTTTCAGTGAAAACGCGATGCGCAATTTTTTCAGCACAATATTGTTATTAATACGACGTTCCGGCTCCAGTGCCGGTGCAGACTCATCCCTGCCGCGTTTTTCGTAAATCAGACCATTCAGGAATGAGGACAAAATAATGTCCGGACAACGTTGAAAACCTTCTTCATCTTCTTTACGCAACCAGATGGCAATCTGTTCGGCAGTGGTTTCGACATTGCCCAGCGCCAGAATGCGCACCAGGTCGTTATTATTGGCTTTTAAAATGTAGCGCACGCTGCGCAGAATATCATTACTTAGCATGAGGCCTTCAGGTGTTGATGAGGCAAAAAGCCATTTTAGCAGTCTTTTACAGGCCAATCGCCTCTTTTAAGCTTTTCAGATAACGGCGGCTGACCGGCACGGTTAAGCCATTACGCAAAATCAACTCGGCCTGGCCATTATCTTCCAGGCGAATCTCCTGCAAATGCGCGAGGTTAACCAGATACTGACGATGGCAGCGTAGTAGTGGTGTACGACTCTCCAGGGTGCGTAATGTCAGTTCAGTAAAGCCCTCTTTCCCTTCGTGACTGGTGACGTAAACACCGCTCATCCGACTGCTGACAAACGCTACATCTTTCATTTGCAGTAAATAAATCCGACTATGCCCCGTACAAGGAATAAATTTCAGCGCCTGCTGATTTTCCGGTAACAGCGAAACATCCTGCTTGCTCCGCTCCTGACGCAGACGAGCCAGCGTTTTCTCCAGCCGCGCTTCATCAATCGGCTTCAGCAGATAATCAAAGGCATGTTCTTCAAAGGCTTTAATGGCGTATTCGTCAAACGCGGTGAGAAAAACGATATACGGACGATGTTCCGGGTCGAGCATCCCCACCATTTCCAGACCGCTGATGCGTGGCATCTGAATGTCGAGAAACAGCACATCCGGGCGCAGTTTATGCACCGCCCCAATCCCTTCCACGGCGTTTGAGCACTCGCCGACAATTTCAATATCGCTCTGCTCCTGCAAAAATACGCGCAGGTTTTCCCGTGCTAACGGTTCATCATCGACAATTAAGACTTTAATCATGCCTCGTCCCTCCATGGCAGTCGTAACGTTATTCGGGTGTAACTATCAGGCTCACAGGCGACGCTTATCCCATAGTCATCGCCAAACCGCTCACGCAAACGCTTATCCACCAGATTCATCCCCAGCCCACTGGCATTGGTTGCCGGTTGATACAAACCGGCATTGTCTTCGATCTCCAGCATCAAATGTTGCCCTTCACGCCTTGCGCTAATTGCCACTCGCCCTGTATCCAGCAGTTGTGAGGTTCCATGTTTAATAGCGTTTTCCACTATTGGTTGCAGGGTAAACGCGGGCAACTGCTGCCGGGATAATTCCTCCGGAATAGCAATGTTGACCTGCAACCGTGACTGGAAGCGCGCCTTTTCAATTTGCAGATAAGCATTCACGTGTTCAATTTCGTCGGCGAGAGTAACAAACTCCGAAGGCCGCTTTAAGTTTTTGCGGAAAAAAGTGGAAAGATACTGCACCAGTTGGCTGGCCTGTTCGCTGTCGCGGCGGATAACGGCTTTAATGGTGTTAAGCGCATTGAACAGGAAATGGGGATTCACCTGGGCGTGAAGCAGTTTAATTTCTGACTGCGTGAGCATCGCTTTTTGCCGCTCATATTGCCCGGCGAGGATCTGCGCCGAAAGCAATTGCGCAATCCCTTCCCCCAGCGTGCGGTTGATTGAGCTGAACAAACGGTTTTTCGCTTCATACAATTTGATGGTGCCCATCACCCGCTGATTCTCACCACGCAACGGAATCACCAGCGTCGAACCCAGTTTGCATTGCGGATGCAAAGAGCAACGATAAGGTACTTCGTTGCCATCAGCGTAGACCACTTCACCGGTTTCAATCGCTTTTAAGGTGTAAGTCGAAGAAATCGGTTTGCCGGGTAAATGGTGATCGTCACCAATTCCGGTAAAGGCCAGCAATTTCTCTCGATCGGTAATCGCGACTGCACCAATATCCAGCTCCTGATACAGCACCTGTGCCACTTTCATGCTGTTCACTTCGTTAAACCCCTGGCGCAAAATGCCTTCCGTCGAGGCCGCCACTTTCAGCGCAGTGGCAGAAAAAGCTGAAGTGTATTTTTCAAACATCGCGCGTTTATCGAGCAATATACGCATAAACAGCGCCGCGCCGACGGTATTGGTGACCATCATTGGCGCAGCAATATTACTCACCAGACGCACCGCATCTTCATAAGGTCGGGCGATTGCCAGGATGATCAGCATTTGCACCATTTCAGCGACGAACGTGACGGCACCGGCGGTAATGGGGTTAAAGACTTTATCAGTGCGCCCGCGACGGATCAGGATGCTGTGTACCAGGCCGCCGAGCAATCCTTCAACGATGGTCGAGATCATGCAACTTAGCGCGGTCATGCCCCCCATCGAATATCGATGTAACCCGCCGGTCAGACCAACCAGCCCACCGACGACCGGACCGCCGAGTAAGCCGCCCATCACCGCGCCAATCGCCCGCGTATTAGCAATCGAATCGTCGATGTGCAACCCGAACCAGGTGCCCATAATGCAGAAAATGGAAAAGACGATGTAGCAGAGAAATTTATGCGGCAGACGAACCGTGACCTGCATTAATGGTATGAATAATGGCGTTTTACTCATTAACCACGCAATGACTAAAAAAACGCACATCTGCTGAAGCAGCAGCAACACCAGATTAAAATCGTACATACCCGCAAACCACACTTCCCTTTAAAACGCGTAACATACATTGCCTGTGTTTAACTTTCTTTGAACTCTTGCAGAAAAATGAGAATTCGTGAGTACGATCACTCAAAATCACCTGGCAAAAATAAAATCACCCTAACGATGAACTAAAAACGGACAAAACTACCTGGTTCGCAAATCTGCGTCTAAAGTTAAACCGGGACCTCGCGAGCAAGGGTGAGAGGATGGCGCTTTACACAATTGGTGAAGTGGCGTTGCTTTGTGATATCAATCCTGTCACGTTACGCGCGTGGCAGAGGCGTTACGGATTGTTGAAACCGCAGCGCACAGACGGCGGTCATCGCCTGTTCAACGATGCCGATATCGACCGGATCCGCGAGATCAAACGCTGGATCGATAACGGTGTGCAGGTCAGCAAAGTTAAAATGCTACTCAGTAATGAGAATGTTGATGTGCAAAACGGCTGGCGCGATCAGCAAGAAACTCTGCTTAATTACCTGCAAAGTGGTAATCTACAAAGTCTGCGAATGTGGATCAAAGAACGTGGTCAGGATTACCCCGCCCAGACGCTCACCACACATCTGTTCATTCCTCTGCGCCGACGTCTTCAGTGTCAGCAACCAACTCTCCAGGCGTTACTGGCGATCCTCGACGGTGTACTGATCAACTACATCGCCATTTGTCTGGCTTCGGCACGTAAAAAACAGGGTAAAGATGCGCTGGTGGTTGGCTGGAATATTCAGGATACCACGCGGCTGTGGCTGGAGGGTTGGATTGCCAGCCAGCAAGGATGGCGCATTGATGTCCTCGCCCATTCCCTCAACCAGCTCCGCCCGGAACTGTTTGAAGGCCGCACGCTATTGGTGTGGTGCGGTGAAAACCAGTCTCCCGCCCAGCAGCAGCAGCTCACCAACTGGCAGGAACAAGGCCATGATATTTTCCCACTCGGCATTTAATGATTCGTTAACAAATGCGCTTTACTGTACAATCCTTTCGTTAACATAAGGAGTGCATTATGCGCATAGCGAAAATTGGGGTTATCACCCTGTTCCTGTTGATGGCGTTAGGCGGTATCGGTGGCGTCATGCTCGCAGGTTATACCTTTATTTTGCGTGCTGGCTGAGTAGCTGCACCAACCGTTCAAACAGGCGGTCTACGATGATCGCCGCCAGTGCCACCAGCAACGCCCCCTGAATCACATAAGCAGTGTTAAATCCGCTAAGTCCGATGATGATGGGCGTACCCAGCGTGCTGGCTCCTACCGTTGAGGCAATGGTCGCCGTACCAATATTGATAATCACTGAAGTCCGCACGCCAGCCAGAATCACTGGCGCTGCCAGCGGTAACTCCACTTTACGCAATCGCTGACTCCGGCTCATTCCCATCCCTTTGGCAACGTCTGTCACGCTGGCATCAATCGCTCCCAGTCCGGCAAGTGTCGCCTGTAAGATCGGTAATACGCCGTAAAGGATCAAAGCAATAATCGCCGGTTGCTGACCAAACCCCATCACCGGAACAGCAATCGCCAGCACAGCTACGGGCGGAAACGTCTGCCCAACGGCGGCAATGGTTTCGACCATCGGGCGAAACTCCGCGCCCCACGGGCGAGTGACAGCAATTCCGGCACCAGTACCAATGATCACGGCAAACAAACTTGAGATCCCCACTAGCCAGAAATGAGCCAGCGCCAGGGCAGCAAAACTTTCCTGCTGATAAACAGGCCGAGGTAATTGTGGAAATAAAGCACCAAACAACGGCTGGCTATAGGGTAGCCAGAAAATCAGCCCCACAAACAGAGCAATAAGCCAGAACAGCGGATCGCGCATTATTTTCATACGATTACGCCTCCACCAGCAGATCCTGAAAATGTAATGTGCCGCAAGGTTTACCTTGATCGTCAACCACCGGCAACACTTCACAACCACGAGCGACAAACAATGAGAGCGCATCACGTAGCGTCATCTCTTCTGCCAGCGCCTCACCTTCAGCGCGTTCGTTGCGGCGCACATAATCAGTCACACTACGTAACGAAAGCAGGCGCACCCCCAGTTCACTATGCCCAAAAAACTGGCGGACAAAATCATTCGCTGGACGAGTAAGCATCGTCAGCGGATTGCCCTGCTGCACCACTTCACCATGATCCATCAACACCAGATGTTCTGCCAGCCGTAGCGCCTCATCAATATCATGAGTGACCAGCACAATGGTGCGCCCCAGCAAACGGTGAATGCGCGTCATCTCTTGTTGCAACGCGCCGCGCGTCACCGGATCCAGCGCGCCAAACGGTTCATCCATCAGTAAGACTTGCGGATCGGCAGCCAGTGCGCGCGCCACTCCCACACGTTGCTGCTGACCACCGGAAAGCTGATGCGGATAACGCTCACGCAAATTTGACTCCAGCCCCAGTAGCGCCATTAATTCGTCGATACGATCGTCAATCCGCGCCCGCGACCATTTTTGCAATTGCGGCACGGTAGCGATGTTTTGCGCCACGCTCCAGTGGGGAAACAGGCCAATAGATTGAATGGCATAGCCCATCCGGCGGCGCAACTCCAGTACTGGCAGCGAGCGAATTTCTTCACCGGCAAAGCGGATCACGCCGCTGTCATGCTCCACCAGGCGGTTGATCATTTTCAGGGTGGTGGATTTGCCGGAGCCAGAGGTGCCAATCAGCACCGAAAAACTCCCTTCCTGAAAATTGAGATTGAGATCGTTAACGGCTTTTTGTGCGCCGAACAGTTTGCTGACATGGCTAAATTCAATCATTATGTTTCACCTTCAGCAGTGCGATAAGCAAATCGAACAGCGCGTCGGTAAGCACCGCCAGAACAATTACCGGGATCACCCCCAGCAACACTAAATCAATGGCGCTGCTTAACAGCCCCTGAAAAACCAGCGCACCAAAACCGCCTGCGCCGATTAACGCCGCAATCACCGCCATGCCGACGGTTTGCACCATCACCACCCGCAGGCTGCGCAGAAATACCGGTAACGCCAGCGGTAACTGAACATGCAGGAAACGCTGCGCCCCGCTCATGCCCATCGCTCTGGCGCTCTCCAGCACATCGCGCGGGATCTGGTTCAAACCGACTACCACGCCGCGCACCAGCGGCAGCAAGGCATAGAGCACCAGCGCAATCAGTGCGGGTGTCATTCCGGTTCCTGCTATGCCGAGCTTCCCCAGCCACGGAAAGGCCGTAACCAGCGCGGCAAGCGGCGCAATCAACAGGCCAAAGAGCGCCACCGAAGGCACGGTCTGAATGACATTGAGCAGAGAAAAAATCGCCCCCTGCCGCGCGGTGGAAAAGTAGCACCAGACGCCCAGCGGCACGCCAATCACCAGCGCCGGCAGTACCGAGCCAAACAGCAGGGTCAGATGCTGTGCCAGCGCGTCATCAAACACATCCTGACGGTTGGCGTATTCTTTCATTAGCGAGAGATCGTTAAGCGTGCCGGAGTACAGCAACCACAACGGAATGATGGCAATCTGCATATGCAACAACCAGCGCCACAGCGGATGCGTGGAGATTCGGCGGATTGCATCACTACAGGCCAGCAGTGCCAGCGCCGCTGCCAGCCAGAAACCACTGCCGAGGCTGGTACGCGCCAGCACACTGCCATTTTGCGCCAGTTGTGTCGCTGCCTTTCCCGCGCCCCACACCAGCAATACGAAGACGAATTGCGCAAGGATGAGTGCAAAAATGCTGCCTTTTCTACCGGGAATAAAACAGGCAGTCAGCCAGGCGCAACCAACGCCCACCAGCATCCAGATCGTTTGCGGCCACAGTTGCCAGAGATGACGCCCCTCACCAGAGACCAGCCGGTTAGGCGCGTAACTGATAAACGGCAGTGCCGCTGCGATTGCCGTCAGCAACAGCAGCAGCGCCAGAACAGGATTAATACGTAGATAAGTCACGAGAAATTACTTCGTCCACCCTTTTTGTTTCAGGTAGTCGGCAGCCACTTTTTTGGCATCCAGTCCTTCAACGGCAATGCTGGCATTCAGTTGCTGTAACGTCTTTTCATCGAGGCTGGCGAAAACTGGCTGTAGCCACTGTGCCATTTGCGGATACTCCTTCAACACCGATTCACGCACCACTGGTGCAGGCGCGTAGATAGGTTGCACGCCTTGCGGATCGCTTAAGGTTTGCAGTCCCAGCGCCGCTACCGGGCCGTCAGTGCCGTAAGCCATCGCCGCATTAACGCCGGATGTTTGTTGGGCAGCGGCTTTAATGGTCACCGCCGTGTCGCCGCCTGCAAGTGACAGTAACTGATCCTGATCGAGTTTAAAGTCGTAAGCTTTTTCAAAAGCGGGTAACGCATCGGCGCGTTCAATAAACTCTGCGGAGGCCGCCAGTTTGAAGTTGCCCCCCTCTTTCAAATAACGACTGAGATCGGCAAGCGAAGTGAGTTTGTTTTTCTCTGCCACATCCTGACGCACGGCGATGGTCCAGGTGTTATTCGCAGGTGCGGGCGTCAGCCAGATTAACTTGTTTTGCTCTGCATCGAGTTTTTTGACTTTCTCGTAGCCCTGTCCGGCATTTTTCCACGCTGCATCGTTTTCATCTTTAAAGAAGAAAGCGCCATTGCCGGTATATTCCGGATAGATATCCAGTTCACCGGAAGTAATCGCCCCGCGCACCACAGGAGTCGTTCCGAGTTGCACTTTATTCACCGTCGGTACGCCGTGGCTTTCCAATACTTGCAAAATAATGTTGCCGAGCAGCGCGCCTTCGGTATCGATTTTTGAACCGACTTTAACGGGGGAAGCCGCGTGCAGCGGCAGGCTCACGGCTGCCAACATAACCAGTGAACCTGCCCAGACCTTTGAGAGTGGCATGATGCTTTCCTCATTCTTTTACTGTTGTTTTCAGCGAATTAAGAGAAAAGCATAGTTGATAATGGCGGGGTTAGCCTGACTGGGCGGATTCAGTTGCAGAAACAGATAAATACTTAAAGGGGGAAATACTGACCGACGTTTCCTGCCGGATGCGGCGCAAGCGCCTTACCCGGCCTACAGCGGGTGAAAAATCAACAAGTTGTAACCATTCTGTAGACCTAATAAGCGCAGCGCATCAGGCAAAGGGCGCAAACGTCGCGCCCTTACTAAAGCATTACAGCAACTCAAACTCGCCTTTCTTAACGCGTGCGGAATCAGTGCCGATAAAGACATTGAACTTGCCAGGCTCGGCGTCATATTTCATCTGTTGATTCCAGAACTTCAGCGCCTCGATATCGATCGGGAAGCTGACGGTCTGAGTTTCGCCCGGCTTCAGGGTGATTTTCTCAAAGCCTTTTAGCTGTTTCACCGGGCGACTCATGGAAGCCGTCACATCCTGCAAGTACATCTGCACTACCGTCGCCCCTTCGCGTTTACCGGTGTTCGTCACCTGCACGCTGGCCGTCACTTTGCCGTCACGCTTCATGGTCGGCGCAGAAAGTTTCACATCAGAGACAGTGAAAGTGGTATAGCTCAGACCATAACCGAACGGGTACAGCGCCCCGTTAGCTTCATCAAAATAACGCGAAGTGTATTTGTTCGGCTTGTCGGCGTTATACGGGCGACCGGTATTCAGATGACTGTAGTACACCGGGATCTGCCCGACAGAACGCGGGAAGGACATTGGCAGCTTGCCGGACGGGTTGTAATCACCAAACAACACATCGGCAATTGCATTACCGCCTTCAGTCCCCGCAAACCAGGTTTCCAGAATCGCATCAGCCTGCTGATCTTCTTTCACCAGCGCCAGCGGACGCCCGTTCATCAGCACCAGCACCAGCGGTTTACCGGTGGCTTTCAGCGCCGCAATCAAGTCACGTTGGCTTTGAGGAATAGTGATATCGGTACGGCTGGAGGCCTCGTGCGCCATCCCCTGTGCTTCACCGACCACAGCCACCACCACATCAGATTGTTTCGCGGTTTGCACCGCTTCATCAATCATCTCTTGCGGCGAGCGCGAATCGACTTTGACCGCTTCTTCATACTGATTCAGGAAATCGATAATGCCTTTGTCACTGGTAACGTTCGCCCCTTTGGCATACAGCACTTTACCGTTTTCACCGACGGCATTTTTAATCCCGGTCAGTACGGTCACGGATTGATCGGCAACACCGGCTGCGGACCAGCTGCCCATCACGTCACGTTTACTGTCCGCCAGTGGCCCAACCACCGCAATGGTGGCAGATTTTTTCAGCGGCAGCGTTTCGAGACGGTTTTTCAGCAGCACCAGGCTTTCTCGCGCCACTTCACGCGCTTCTTTGCGATGCAGGCGGCTTTCAGCATTGGTATCCACCGGGTCAGACTCTTTCGGCCCAAGGTGGCTGTACGGATCGTTAAACAGTCCCATGTCATATTTGACGTTCAGTACGTGACGCGCGGCATCGTCCAGCTCAGCCATCGTCACTTTGCCGGATTTGATCAAACCAGGCAGATACTTCGAGTAATACTCGTCGCTCATGCTCATGTTGATCCCGGATTTCAGCGCCACGCGCACCGCATCTTCCGGATCTGCCGCCGTACCGTGTTTAATCAGTTCTTTGATTGCGCCATGATCGGAAACGGTGATGCCTTTAAAGCCCCACTGATCGCGCAGCACATCTTTCAGCAGCCAGGAATCGGAGGTGGCTGGCGTGCCGTTCAGCGAGTTCAACGCCACCATCACCGCGCCGCTGCCTGCATCCAGCCCCGCTTTGTACGGCGGCATATAGTCATTAAACAGACGCTGCGGGCTCATATCGACGGTGTTGTACTCTTTACCACCTTCTACCGCGCCGTATGCAGCAAAGTGTTTGACGCTGGTCATCACCGAGTAGCGATCTGCCGGGCTTTTACCCTGCATCGCTTCCACCATGGTTTTACCCATTGTTGAGGTGAGATACGTATCTTCGCCAAAACCTTCGGAAGCACGTCCCCAGCGCGGATCGCGCGAGACATCGACCATTGGCGCCCAGGTCATATTCAGGCCATCATCTGCCGCTTCATAAGCAGAGACGCGCCCTACTGTTTTCACCGCATCGAGGTTAAAAGAAGAGGCCAGGCCGAGGCTAATCGGGAAGACAGTGCGCTGACCGTGCAGCACATCATAGGCAAAGAAGAGAGGAATTTTCAGGCGGCTTAATTCCATCACCTGATCCTGCATGGCGCGGATATCCTGACGGGTTACGGTGTTGAAAATCGCCCCAACCTGCCCGTCTTTGATCATCTCGCGGATCGCCTCTTTCGGGTTATCCGGGCCGACGCTGATTAAGCGCAGTTGACCAATCTTCTCATCAACCGTCATTTTTTTGAGCAGTTCGGTGACGAACGCATCACGCGCTTCGGGCGTTAATGGATGGTTACCGAACAAATCATCCGCCAGTGCTGGCTGTAAGGCCAGACTTACCGCGATACCTACTGAACATAGCCATTTCATGTGGATTTTTCTTCCTTTGTTGCCCGACGTGGCAGCGAAAATGGTGCAAAAACCGTAGTTTGCCATAAGCATGATGGAGAGAGAAAAAGAATGCTCAGTTTATTGTCTGAATTTTCAAAATATTCACTCGCTGAATTGTCATACAAGGCGCTATTCTAGTTTGTGATATTTTTTCGCCACCACAAGGAGTGGAAAATGTCTTCCATGACAACAACTGATAATAAAGCCTTTTTGAATGAACTTGCCCGTCTGGTCGGTCATTCACACCTGCTCACCGATCCCGCAAAAACGGCCCGCTATCGCAAGGGCTTCCGTTCTGGTCAGGGCGACGCGCTGGCTGTCGTTTTCCCTGGCTCACTACTGGAATTATGGCGGGTGCTGAAAGCCTGCGTCACCGCCGACAAAATTATTCTGATGCAGGCCGCCAATACTGGTCTGACCGAAGGCTCGACGCCAAACGGTAACGACTATGATCGCGATATCGTGATCATCAGCACCCTGCGTCTCGACAAACTGCACGTTCTCGGCAAGGGCGAACAAGTGCTGGCATATCCTGGTACCACGCTCTATTCGCTGGAAAAAGCTCTCAAACCGCTGGGTCGCGAACCGCACTCGGTGATTGGTTCGTCGTGCATAGGTGCATCGGTCATCGGCGGTATCTGTAATAACTCCGGCGGCTCGCTGGTGCAGCGTGGCCCGGCATATACCGAAATGTCGTTATTCGCGCGCATAAATGAAGACGGCAAACTGACGCTGGTGAACCATCTGGGGATTGATCTGGGCGAAACACCAGAGCAGATCCTCAGCAAGCTGGATGACGATCGTATCAAAGAAGATGATGTTCGCCACGATGGTCGTCACGCCCACGATTATGATTATGTTCACCGCGTTAGGGATATTGAAGCCGACACACCCGCACGTTATAACGCCGACCCGGATCGCCTGTTTGAATCCTCCGGTTGCGCCGGAAAACTGGCAGTATTCGCGGTACGTCTTGATACCTTCGAAGCAGAAAAAAATCAGCAGGTGTTTTATATAGGCACCAATCAGCCGGAAGTGCTGACTGAAATCCGCCGCCATATTCTGGCTAATTTCGAAAATCTGCCGGTTGCAGGGGAATATATGCATCGGGATATCTACGATATCGCGGAAAAATATGGCAAAGACACCTTCCTGATGATCGATAAACTTGGCACCGACAAGATGCCTCTCTTCTTTAACATCAAAGGGCGTACCGATGCGATGCTGGAGAAAGTGAAATTCTTCCGTCCGCATTTTACCGACCGTGCGATGCAAAAATTCGGTCATCTGTTCCCCAGCCATTTACCCCCGCGCATGAACAACTGGCGCGATAAATATGAACATCATCTGCTGTTAAAAATGGCGGGCGATGGCATTGGCGAAGCGAAATCGTGGCTGGTGGATTATTTCAAACAGGCTGAAGGTGATTTCTTTGTCTGTACGCCGGAGGAAGGCAGCAAAGCATTTTTACACCGTTTCGCCGCTGCGGGGGCGGCAATTCGTTATCAGGCCGTGCATTCCGATGAAGTCGAAGACATTCTGGCTCTGGATATTGCTCTGCGGCGTAACGATACCGAGTGGTATGAGCATTTGCCACCGGAGATCGACAGCCAGTTGGTACACAAGCTCTATTACGGCCATTTTATGTGCTATGTCTTCCACCAGGATTACATCGTCAAAAAAGGTGTGGATGTACATGCGTTGAAGGAACAGATGCTGGAGCTGTTACGCCAGCGCGGCGCGCAATATCCTGCCGAGCATAACGTCGGTCATTTGTATAAAGCACCGGAGACGTTGCAGAAGTTTTATCGCGAGAACGATCCAACCAACAGTATGAACCCTGGGATCGGTAAAACCAGCAAGCGGAAAAACTGGCAGGAAGCAGAGTAAATATAGCCGGATGCCTGATGCAGATGTAGGCCTGATAAGATGCGCCAGCATCGCATCAGGCATCGTGCCCGAATGCCGGATGCGGCGTAAACGCCTGATCCGGCCTACAGACGCATCACGTTTGTAGGCCTGATAAAATGCGCAAGCGTCGCATCAGGCATCGTGCCCGAATGCCGGATGCGGCGTAAACGCCTGATCCGGCCTACAGGCAAGCAAACTTAATCGTTCTGTGCCGTCTGCCCCGCCGCCGCCATCTGAGCGGCTTTTTGTTTTTTATAGCTCAACGCCGCAGCCGGAACAGGCATCACTTTACCGGTCTCAATCCAGGTACGCAGGCGGCTGGCATCGGCAAAATGGGTATATTTGCCAAATGCATCCATCACCACCAGCGCCACCGGTTTATTATTGATAACCGTGCGCATCACCAGGCAATGCCCTGCGGCATTGGTAAAACCGGTTTTGGTTAACTGAATATTCCAGTTATCGCGATAAACCAGATGGTTAGTATTGCGGAACGGCAGGGTGTACGTCGGATTAGAGAAGGTCGCCATATCTTCACGGGTGGTACTCAACTGACCGATCAACGGATATTGTTTGCTGGCAATCAGCAATTTGGTCAGGTCACGGGCCGTCGAAACGTTATGCACCGACAACCCGGTCGGTTCAACAAAGCGCGTGTTGTTCATTCCGAGCGACTTCGCTTTCGCATTCATCGCTTTAATAAAAGCGTTATAACCACCAGGATAATGGTGCGCCAGGCTTGCCGCCGCGCGGTTTTCCGAAGACATCAGCGCCAACAACAGCATATCTTTACGGCTGATTTCGCTGTTCAGTCGCACGCGCGAATAGACCCCTTTCATCTCTGGCGTCTGGCTGATATCCACTTTCAGTTTTTCATCCAGCGGCAGTCGTGCGTCAAGCACCACCATTGCGGTCATTAATTTGGTGATTGACGCAATCGGACGCACCAGATCCGGGTGGTTCGAATAGATCACTTTGTTGGTATTCAGATCAACAATCATCGCACTACCGGAAGCGATTTCCGGCTGCGAAGCTGTGGTAGCGGCGGTCGTTTTCGCAACGGCCTGCGGTGCAAAAGGCACAGCCAGCATTAGAGCCAGGCTAAATAAAGAAACTCGAAATTTCGGCATGATGAGCATTCAGATAGTGGTTCACGCGCACGGGTTGCGCACCGCCGGAGTAAGGATTTACTGAGGCTAGCGACGCCATCATAACGAGCAAAAAGTGCGATCGTCAAAGGAGAATCGTGAGGAAATGCTGCATTGCTGACATTTACGTCAGCAATGCAACGCAAAAGAACTTTCTAGAACAACCGATAACCGTACCCCCACAGAATAACGGTAATAGCGAGCAGCACTTCCAGCACCAGTACGCCAATCGCCAGCGTCGAACTGGAGAAACTAAGACCTTCCTCTTTGTTGATATTCAGGAAGCTCGGAATACCGAGATAAAGCAGATAGCCGGTGTAAAACAGCGCCACCGTGCCGACCAGCGCGCACAGCCAAACCAGCGGATAAAGCGCCACCAGGCCGCTTAAAAACAGCGGCGTTGCGACATATCCGGCAAAGACCATACAGTGCGCAAGCGATGGACGTTGCGGATATTTGCGCGCCATCCACCAGATGACTCGCCCCATCACCGCGACCCCTGCCAGCATAACGCCATAAAACAGGACAGCCAGCGCCAGTCCGGTAAACCAGGATAACTTCAGAATAGTGCCATCGCCAAAATTCCAGCCAATTTGTGTGGTGCCAATGAAGGCGCAAATCACCGGAATCGCCGCCATCAGCAAAACGTGGTGGGTGTAGTGATGAGAAATCGTTTCGTTTTCACGATTAATCACCTGCATTTCACGATCGGGATGGGAAAACAGTCCCCAGACATGGCTCATACCGCCCCCTTTTTGTGAGTTGCTGAACCTGACAGTTCAAGTATAAGTCAGCTTGTGGTTATTTTTTGCCCTGTTGTGAAATTTGCGTCGCGTGATGAAACGCCTTTTTCTGCGCAAACAATTCACAGGGTGTATGCTTACAGGCAACCAAAGGGAGACAGACTGGCCTATGGATCTCAATACACTCATCTCACAATATGGTTATGCCGCGCTGGTGCTCGGCAGTCTGGCAGAGGGTGAAACCGTGACTTTGCTGGGAGGCGTTGCGGCACATCAGGGATTATTAAAATTCCCGCTGGTGGTTCTTTCTGTGGCGCTTGGCGGCATGATTGGCGACCAGGTGCTTTATCTGTGCGGACGGCGGTTTGGCGGCAAGCTGTTGCGTCGTATCTCAAAGCATCAGGATAAAATTGAGCGGGCACAGAAACTGATCCAGCGCCATCCGTATCTGTTTGTTATTGGCACGCGTTTTATGTATGGCTTTCGGGTCATTGGCCCGACACTGATTGGTGCCAGCCAGTTGCCACCGAAAATCTTTCTGCCGCTGAATATTCTCGGCGCATTTGCCTGGGCGTTGATTTTTACCACTATCGGTTACGCTGGTGGTCAGGTGATTGCGCCGTGGTTGCACAGTCTTGATCAGCATCTGAAACACTGGGTCTGGTTGATTCTGGCCGTGGTTCTGGTGGTTGGCGTGCGCTGGTGGCTGAAACGGCGCGGGAAGAAAAAGCCGGATAATCAGGCGTAAAGCAGTTGCCACAGATAAGTCGTTCGCGCCGCATCCGACATCAGGTGCACCATGCCTGATGCGACGCTGGCGCGTCTTATCATGCCTACAACATACCCATTGAAATATCCACATATCCCATTGCGCTACTCCGGTTTAAACTGCGGATTCGCCAGCATAAAACCGCCATCGACAATCAACGACTGCCCGGTGGTGTAATTTGCGCCTTCGGAACATAGCCAGGCCACCAGACTGGCAATCTCATGCGTTGCGCCGAAACGCCGCAGGGGAATTGATGGCTCTGCATCGGGCTTCACGTCGCCGTCATCCATGCCGTTCATCGGCGTGGCGATGGCACCTGGCGCGACCGCATTCACCAGAATCTTATGCCTGACCAGTTCGAGCGCCATCGCTTTGGTTAACCCGCCGAGTGCATGTTTAGCGGCGGTGTAGGCGCTGGCATCCGGCAGCGGCGTATGTTCATGTACCGATGTAATGTTGATGATGCGACCACCTTGCCCCTGTTTCACCATCTGGCGGGCGGCAATTTGCGAGCATAAAAAAGCACCATCGACATCAACGGTAAAAATCTTGCGCCACTCATCAAAAGCCATATCAAGAAACGGCGCTTTGGTCATCGCTCCCGCGTTATTCACCAGCACATCAATACGCCCCAGTCGTTGAATGAGTTTCTCCAGCGCCTGCGCACCTTCTGGTAGATTGCCGAGATCCAGTTGCACCATCTCCGCACGGACGCCGTAGCTAACCACTTCACGCGCGGTTTCTTTTGCCCCTTCTTCATCTGAGTGCCAGGTAACGCCTATATCAAAACCCTGTTGCGCCAGTAATAACGCGCACTCTTTACCGATCCCCGAATCGGAGGCGGTAATTATCGCGACCTGTGCCATAGAGTTCTCCACTTAACGCTGAATAAACGTTAAGTATAGAAGGCGCATATCATCAGCGTTTGTAGCCCCCACCCAGTGCGCCGGTGAGTTGAACGGAGGCATCCAGCCACTGCCCCTGCAAGAGCAGACCGTTCGCCCGCTCACGCAGCGCCGGGATTCTTGCCTCGCTGACGCGGGAACCAGCAATGATGCCCGCGTTAAAACGCGCCTGCGCCAGACCAACGACTCGCAGGGCATCGCGCTCAATTTGCGCCTGATGCTGGTTTTTCTCCGCCAGTGTCTGAACCTGACTGGCTGCCCGCGCCACGTCATTTACCGCTTCAACCACCGCTTTGTTATAGCTGGCGATCGACAAGTTGCTTTCGGCTTTCGCGATATCGAGGTTGGCGTTAAGACGGCCGCTATCGAAAATAGGTAGCGTCAAACCTGCCGTAACGCCCATTTGCTGCGCGGAATGACGGAACAGATCGCTTAAGTGCAATGCATCTTGTTGCAGGAAGGCCATCAGGTTTATGTCGGGGTAAAAGGCCGCTTTTGCCGCGTCGATGCTGCTTAAGGATGATTCAACGTACCAGTGCGCCGCCTGCAAATCGGCACGGCGTGCCAGCAAGGAATAACCCAGTTCATCAGGAAGCTGGCTTGCCACTTCAGGCAGCACGACCGGATGCAGCTTTAAGGCGCTCGCCTGGCTGTTAGTCAGCGCACTTAACCGCGCCTCAATAATTTTCATTTTTCCCGCCGCATCGTTGCGCTGCTGCCGGGTTTTACTGGCATTAATATCGGTTTCCACACCTTCAACCGAAGAGGTAATTCCGTTTTGATACAACTGGCGATCGGTCGCGATAATGGTGTTCTGCTCTTTTTCGATTTGCTGCAAGACAGTATTTAACGCCGCCTGGGTTTGCCACTCCCAGTACAGACGTGCCACGCTGCCAGCCAGCAATTGGCGAGTTTGCTCGCGTTCCGCCACCCGTGCTTTAACCGTACCCAGGCGAGCAGTAACCTCCGCCCGATTCTTTCCCCAGATATCAAGATGCCAGCCCGCCGTTAAGCCAAAAGTACCGTTGGTGTACCACGGACCGGTCGTACCTGCCGCAGGATCGTTCAGAGCAAACGGCCCCATTAACCCTTCTGCCGACATTTTTTGCCGCTCCATATCCGCAGAAAAGTCGATCTGCGGACCATCCTGAGTGGCTACAGCTTTCGCCTGAGCTTCAGCCAGTTGAATGCGCTGTTCAGCCACCTGCATATCCGGTGCGTTCTGTAGTGCATTGTTAATTAATGAAGTGAGTTGATTATCGTGATATTCCAGCCACCACTGACTGTCTGGCCAACCATTCTTCAGCGCCATGGGTAATGCGGTGTCAACTTGTGCAGCGGGCGTTTGCTGGCTTAACGCCTGGCGGGTTTCGTGCACAGGCGCACATCCGGCCAGCATAAGCAACAGCGGAAAACAGGCGATGGCTGGATAAAAGGGATCACGATTCATGGGGAATAATCAGGTAAGAAATGGTGCGCGGAGATTACCGTGTGTTGCGATATATTTTTTAGTTTCGCGTGGCAATACATCACTGGCAATAAAACGACATATCCAGAAAAACATACAGTAAGTAAATGATATTCTCCGATTTATCTTAATCGGTTATGAATAACGGCAAAGGGTTTTATTTTTTCCTATACTTACTCAGCACTCACAAATAAAGGAACGCCAATGAAAATTATACTCTGGGCTGTATTGATTATTTTCCTGATTGGGCTACTGGTGGTGACTGGCGTATTTAAGATGATATTTTAAAATTAATTAATGTCATCAGATCCGAAAATAACAAGAATATTTCAGTCTCTCATCCTGTTGCGCTCCTGTCATGTGCATTGCTTCATATAATCACTGGCGCAAGGAGCGCGCAGGGGGCGGCCAATCGCCGCCGCCCCCTGCACCCCCGGGCTCTGGCGAACAAAATCGCCGCTGCGCGGTGCCCTCGGCTTATCCCTTGCGGCTACCGGGTCGGGCGCGAGGTAACATCCCTGTAAAACGCGCCCTCAGCCCACATCCATGTGGGCTGCCCCGGCCTCCAGGGAACGCCTCGGCGATTTTGGCGCCACCAAACAACCGTGCGGCCTATTGATAAAGAGCTAACACATTGTCAAAAAACATCACTATGGTTTTTAGAGTTTCTCGATATCAATTGCCTGAATAGCCCTTGCAATATCAGGGGAATTATTCAACACCCGAACATGCTGAAATAATTCCGTTGCTTCATCGTATTCTTTACGCAAATAACTCAACCACTGTTTAATTCGCGCGACGTGATATAGCCCGGTATCGCCCTGCTTTTCCAGACGGGTATATTTTTGCAGCAAAGCAACCACCTCCGGCCACGGCATTCGCGGTTCGTTATATTTTACCACCCGGCTCAGGTTGGGAATATTCAGCGCCCCGCGACCAATCATTACCGCGTCGCAGCCGCTCATCGCCATACATTGTTGCGCACTCTGCCAGTCCCAGATTTCACCGTTGGCAATCACCGGAATATTCAGCCGCTGGCGAATCTCGCCAATCGCCTGCCAGTCAATATGCTCCGCACGGTAGCCCTGCTCTTTTGTCCGCCCATGCACCACCAGTTCCGTGGCGCCAGCCTGTTGAACAGCATCGGCAATTTCAAACTTCTTATCGCCGCTGTCCCAGCCAAGCCGCACTTTCACGCTGACGGGTAAATGCGCCGGCACAGCTTCGCGCATCGCTTTTGCCCCCTGGTAGATGAGCTCGGGATCTTTGAGTAACGTCGCCCCGCCGCCGCTACCGTTAACCGTTTTCGATGGGCAACCGCAATTGAGATCCACGCCCCAGGAGCCTAACTCCACCGCACGAGCGGCATTTTCCGCCAGCCATTGCGGGAACTGCCCCAGCAGTTGTACGCGCACCAGCGTACCGGATGGCGTTCGACTGGCATTTTGTAGTTCAGGGCAAATGCGATGAAAGACTTTTACCGGCAGCAGTTGATCGACCACGCGGACAAATTCGGTGATGCACAGATCGTAGTCGTTAACTTCAGTCAGCAATTCACGCACCAGAGAGTCAAGCACACCCTCCATCGGCGCCAGTAGTACACGCATATCATCACCCGCAAAAAAATGAGGCGCTATGGTAGCGCCTCCGGTCAGCGGATTAAAGTGCTCAACGTGGTTGCAGACAGTTATCTTCTTTCCAGCCGTACAGCCACTCCATACCACGATAAAACTCTGCCTGCGATTTCCCTTTCCACAGCAGGTTACGTACCTGGCGTTCTACCCCCGCAGCGTGGTATACCCGCCCCATTTCACGGGTTGACCAGACGATGCGCGCGGTGCGTGGAATACGTACCGACTCATACAGCGCAAAGGCTTGTGCCGCATCGCCGTCACATTCTGCCAGTGCCTTACCGAGCGTCACCGCGTCTTCCAGTGCCATACAGGCACCCTGCGCCATATATTGCGCCACCGGATGCGCCGCATCGCCCACCAGCGTTATGCGCTTCGTTCCCCACTTCGCCACCGGTTCGCGGTCGGCAGTTGACCAGCGTCGCCATGAGGTCGGTTTATCCAGCATCTGGCGCGGGCGTGGATGAATGCCTTCAAAATAGGAGAGCACTTCCTCTTTGCTGCCATCCTTCACGCCCCACTCTTCCTGCTGGCGACTGTGGAATGTCACCACCAGGTTATACTGCTTGCCGCCGCGCAAAGGGTAATGCACCAGGTGACAGTGCGGCCCCGCCCACAGTACCGGCGCGTTAATACGCAAATCTTCCGGCATATCGGCACAATCGATAACCGCACGGTAGACCACATGCCCGGTAACGCGCGGCACATCGCCTAATAAGCTCTGACGCACCACTGACTTCACGCCATCACAGCCAATCAGAATATCGCCGCTCCAGCTATTGCCGCGATCGTCAAAAACGGTGACATCGTCTTCCGTCTCACGAATATCCACCACCTGTGTGGAGGTGTGATATTCGACGTCCGGATGCGTCAGTACCGCTTCCCACACCGAGGCATGGATATCAACGCGATGGATCACCGCGTAAGGGCCGCCAAAATGGTCACGAAAGGCCTGCCCGGTTTCAATGCGCACCACCTCTTCGGCGTTTACTGCGTCCATCATGGTGATGTGATCGGTAAACACCGCGCGCTGACGGGCAATTTCCCCGACGCCAAGACTGTCCAGCGCCGAAAACGCGTTTGGCCCCAACTGGATGCCTGCGCCAATCTCACCGATTTCATGTGCCTTTTCCAGCAGCACGACTTTGATCCCCAGGCGGGCCAGTGACAGCGCAGTTGCCGCACCGCCGATCCCGCCTCCCACAATTACTGCGCGTGTCACTTTCGTCATTATGCTTCTCCTGGTCAGGCTGAAATTTTATCTTGTTGATTTTCTGGCGCGGCAGCTATAAATGCTGGCAGCTGCGTGCAGGCGTCGTACACCACTTTACAGCGCGGATATGCACTCAGGTCACAGTTCATGCGTAACGCATTTGCCCACTGTGGGACAAGGCAGCAGTCTGCCAGCGTCGGCGTCTCGCCCACACAAAATTGCCCCGACTGGCTCTGGCGCAGCAGTTGTTCCACCGCGCTTAACCCTTGCTGGATCCAGTGCGCATACCAGCGTTTTTTCTCTTCTTCACTGACGTTCAGTTCTTCGGTCAGGTAGCGCAGCACACGCAAATTATTCAGAGGATGAATGTCGCAAGCGATGGCATAAACAATTTCCAGGACTTTATTGCGAGCCGGTTCTTCCTGCGGCATCAGCGGAACTTGTGGATAATGACGATCCAGCCAGTCAATTATCGCCAGCGATTGACCGAGTGACTCGCCATCATCGGTCAGCAGCGTCGGCACCAGCCCGACCGGATTCATCCGCCGGTAGGCCAGTTCGTTTTGCTGACCAATGCGGATATTCACCCCTTCGGTCTGGTAATCGATACCCTTTAGCGCCAGCGCGATACGCACCCGGTACGACGCTGAACTATTAAAAAAACTGTACAGCTTCATCTTGCACCTCAGACAATCTTCACCGCGATAGGGGTTAAACCCTCGACGTTGCCCGTGATCACATCGCCTTTCACCACCGGGCCAACACCTTCCGGCGTGCCGGTGAAGATCAGATCGCCCGGTTGCAGTTCAAAGAAGCCGGACAGGTAGCTGATGGTTTCATTCACTGACCAGATGAGATGACGAATATCGCTGCGCTGATGATCTTCGCCGTTAACCTGTAACCAGATTGGCGCGTTCTCAATACCGCCGGTTTCGCTGGCTTTGTGCAGCGGCGCGATCGGCGCAGAGAGATCAAACGCTTTGCCGATTTCCCACGGGCGTCCCATCTGGCGCATTTCCATTTGACGATCGCGACGGGTCATATCAAGCCCCGTGGCATAACCCCAGACATATTCATGGGCGTTTTCCAGCGGGATATCGCTGCCCTTTTTACCAATTGCCACTACCAGCTCAATTTCATAATGGTAGTTATCGGTCTGCGCCGGATATGGCAGCGCCAGCGTTTCGCCAGCGGCAACCGGAACAACGGCATCCGCTGGTTTGCAGAAGAAGAATGGCGGTTCACGATCCGGATCGAAGCCCATTTCGCGGGCGTGGGCAGCATAGTTACGTCCGACGCAGTAAACGCGACGCACAGGGAATTGTTCATCACTGCCAACAACCGGTACGGTAACGGGCGCTTGCGGTTCGAATACATATTGAGTCATTTTTTCTCTCCCAAATTAATAACGCGCTTCGCGGAACAGCCCCAGGGCTTCTTGTACCGGTCTGTCCGAAAAACTAAATAAAACGGTATCTTGCGTGGTCTGGAATGACACGCCGTGCCAGGTCGGCACCACGAAGATATCTTTTGCACTAAAGGTGAAGGTTTCATTGCCGATAGTGACCTGCCCGCCGCCTTCCACCACGTGGTAGATGGTGCTGTCAGTTGTGCGCGCCACGCGGGAGGCGAACCCTTTCGGCAACAGTTGCAGGAAAGCGCCCATCGACGGCATCGGATACCCGCCAGTGACCGGGTTGACGTAGCGCATTTTGTAGCCATCCCACTCATCGGCATCGCCCAGCCGGGTTAAATCGTGCAGCACTTCGCGGCTGCGGTCATAACGGTAGTTAAAGATCGGCGAGGAGTTCCCCGTCTGATGGCGCAGCGGCAACATATTGGCGGCATAACGCGGCAGATAATCCCCCTCTTTGCGCGTTACCGGTTGTTGCTCTTCCGGATAATCTTCGGCAAAACCGCAGCCCAGAGTGTTCACTAATGGCAGATCCAGTCCATCCAGCCAGATAACCGGTTCGTCGCCAGGATTACCGTGATCGTGCCAGCGCCACTGCGGGGTCAGGATAAAATCGCCCTCATTCATTGGCGTGCGTTCGCCATCAACGGCGGTAAATGCGCCTTTACCTTCAACAATAAAACGCAGCGCCGACTGGTTATGACGATGGCTTGGTGCCACTTCGCCTGGCATGATCAGTTGCAAACCGGCATACAAGGTGGCGGTAATAGAGGACTGACCGCGCAGCGCCGGGTTTTCCAGCACCAGTACGCGACGCACCGCCTCTTTCGCGCCAATCAGGCTGCCACTTTCCAGCAACAACGGGCGGATCTCCTGATAATTCCAGTACGCTGGCGCGCAATTAGCGTTGGGCGTTTTCGGCACCAGATGGTGCAACGACTCCCACAGCGGGGTCAGGTTTTGCCCGGAAATGTGTTGATAAAATTGCTCGCGGCTATTTTGATTGTTATCAGTCATTGAGATGCTCCTTATTCGTTCACAACGCCTGCGCGAGGCAGTGAGTCAGGGACAGAGGTCGACTGGCGAACGACGGTAATCAGCAGCGTTAACATCACCGCACTGATCGCCGCAGGCACAGCGATAATGAAAAACAGAGTGTCGAAAGAGAAATTCATCGCCATCATCACGCCGCCAGAAAGCGAACCGACAATCGCGCCGCAGCGGCCGACGGCGTTTGACCAGCTCACGCCCGTGGCGCGACTTTGTGTCGGGTAGAGCGTGGCGGTCAGCGCGTTCAGCCCCACTTGCGATCCGCTGATACCAATGCCAGTGCCAAAGACAGCCAGTGCCATCAGCCATAATCCGTCCTGACTTAAGCCAATCATCACGATGCATACAACGCCTATGGCATAGCTCAGCGCCAACACGCGGAAAGGATTGAATTTATCCATCAGTACGCCCAGCGCCAGCGCGCCCAACGTGCCGCCAATCTGGAATGCGGCGGTAACCCAGGACGCATGTTGCAGGTCGATACCACGATGGTTAAGCAACGTCGGCATCCAGCTTGAGAGCAGGTAAATGATCAGCAGGCTCATGAAGAAAACGACCCACAGCATCAACGTGATGGTTAACTGACGCCCGGCAAACAACTGGCGAATGCTGCCTTTGGCAATAGCGGCTGGTTCATTGAGATAAAAGTGGGTATCGACATAACGCTCGCGAGTCATGGCACTCACGGTTTTTGCAATTACCGCCTGCGGTAACTGGCGACGCACCTGCCAGCGTGGCGATTCCGGCAAAACCACCACCAGCGCGACAAATAAAATCAGCGGTAATACGCCTCCCAGCACCAGAATGCCGTGCCAGCCAATCACCGGCACCAGTTGCGCGCTGACAATCCCGCCAAAGGCTGACCCCAGCGTGAAACCGCAAAACATCAGCGTTACCAGCGCGCCTCGACGACGAGCTGGCAGATATTCCGACGTCATGGTGATGGTATTCGGCATTGCGCCGCCAAGACCTAACCCAGTGAGAAAGCGCAGGATTACCAGTGTTTGCAGATCTGGTGAAAAAGCAGAGGCAAGACTTAACGCACCAAATAAAAAGACGCACAACTCAATGACCCGTTTACGACCAAAGCGATCGGACAACGGGCCGCAAAGCAGCGCGCCTGCGGTTAATCCCAACAGACCCGCGCCAAACAGCGGCGCGAGATCGCCTGCGGAGAGTTGCCAGTGAGTACGAATATCGGGAGCGATAAAGCCGATAGCCGCCGTGTCAAAACCATCGAGCATTACCACCAGAAAACAGCAGATGATAACGCGCCACTGCATCTTGCCGACCGGAGCGGCATCGATCAGTGCTTGTAAATCACGTCGTTGAGTCATAGTGAATGCCTCAGTGCAGGTAAGGTAGATGTTTCTATTGTTTTGTATATGTTGCGATATTGTGATTAAAGAGATGAAATGTACAATGGCATTTTCGGCAGAGAGATAACCTGGAGGTTATGGCAAATGGCAAACTGGGCGCAGAAATTAAAACTTCATCACCTGCAAATGCTGGTGGCGCTGGGCGAACAGGGTAATCTGACCCATGTGGCACGGATGATGAATATCACTCAGCCTGCGCTGTCGAAATGGCTGTCACAACTCGAAGATGAGATCGGCCTCACACTCTTTGAGCGGCACAGCAAAGGGCTACGTCCGACCGAAGGTGGCAAATTGTTATTGCAACATGCCCAACGATTAATCAATGACATGGAGCGATCGCAACATGAACTGGCGCGCTTTAAACAAGGCGGGCTGGTCGGCAGTCTGAAAATAGGTTGTTCTCCTGTCGCCACTGACTGCGTATCCCAGGCAATTTTGCATTTGCTAAAAGAGATGCCGACGCTGCACCTGAATATCGAAGAGAAGGTGATGACGCCATTACTGCAAGACCTGCTGGCAGGTTCTGTGGATGTAGTGGTTGGTCGTATTGGTGGTCGTGCACTGCAACTGCCGCTAAATTATCAGGTGCTCTACACCGAGCCAGTGTGCTTTGTCGCTCGCCCAAACCATCCACTGGCGAAATATGCCGCTCTTGGCTGGGATGATCTGGCTAACTGGCGCTGGATAGTCTGGCCAACCGGGACACCTATTCGTCTCAGTATTGATAATGCGCTGGTAGAACATGGCGTGATGCTGCCAGAAAACACCATTGAATCGGCGTCAATGAACGTCAGCACCAATCTGCTCCAAAGCAGCGACATGATTTCTATACTCTCTTTACGTCTGGCGCAACGCTATGCCAGTCAGGGGCAACTGGTGATCCTGAACCTGCCGAAGATAGAACAGAAAGGCAGCGTCGGCGTGTTCTGGCGTAATAACGAAACGCCCTCCCGTGCGCTAAGTCGGTTCCTGCACTTTTTGAACCAGAATTAGACCACTGAATTGGGCGCTTGCCCGATATTCGTCTCCTGTAATTCAACTATGCTCAGATTTCATGATGTGATCGGTAGCACGTTTTACAGATTAATTGTATGATGAATCCATCTCATCTGGGGTGTTGATCATGAGTAAGACACTGAACATTATCTGGCAATATTTACGCGCTTTTGTCCTGATTTATGCCTGCCTGTATGCAGGTATTTTCATTGCTTCCCTGCTACCGGTAACCATTCCGGGCAGCATCATCGGGATGCTGATCCTGTTTGTCCTGCTGGCCTTGCAAATTCTTCCGGCGAAGTGGGTCAATCCGGGGTGCTACGTACTGATTCGCTATATGGCGCTATTGTTTGTGCCGATTGGCGTAGGCGTCATGCAATATTTTGATTTGCTGCGCGCACAGTTTGGCCCGGTAGTGGTTTCCTGTGCCATTAGTACGCTGGTGGTTTTTCTGGTGGTGAGCTGGAGTTCGCACCTGGTACACGGTGAACGTAAAGTCATAGGTCAGAAAGGATCAGAGAAATGATGGCGAATATCTGGTGGTCATTACCGCTGACATTGATTGTCTTTTTTGCCGCCCGCAAACTGGCAGCGCGGTATAAATTTCCATTGCTCAATCCGTTGCTGGTGGCAATGGTGGTGATCATTCCTTTTTTAATGCTGACCGGCATCTCTTACGACAACTATTTTAAAGGTAGTGAGGTTTTAAACGATCTGCTGCAACCGGCGGTGGTGGCGCTGGCCTATCCTTTATATGAACAGCTGCATCAGATCCGCGCGCGCTGGAAATCGATCATCACCATTTGTTTTATCGGTAGCGTGGTCGCGATGGTGACAGGGACTTCCGTGGCATTGTTGATGGGTGCTTCACCAGAAATCGCCGCGTCAATCTTGCCGAAGTCGGTGACTACGCCAATTGCGATGGCGGTTGGCGGCAGTATTGGCGGTATCCCTGCAATTAGCGCAGTTTGCGTCATTTTCGTCGGTATTCTGGGCGCGGTGTTTGGTCATACGTTGCTTAATGCGATGCGTATTCGCACCAAAGCGGCGCGCGGTCTGGCGATGGGAACGGCCTCTCACGCCCTCGGTACGGCGCGCTGTGCCGAGCTGGATTATCAGGAAGGCGCATTTAGTTCGCTGGCACTGGTGCTGTGCGGGATTATTACCTCGCTGATCGCACCGTTCCTTTTCCCGATTATTCTGGCTGTAATGGGCTAAAATTTTGCGATGCGTCGCGCATTTTTGATGTAAGTTTCACGCGTTGCATAATTAATGAGATTCAGATCACATATAAAGGCATAACGGGTTCGTAAACTGTTATCCCATTACATGATTATGAGGCAACGCCATGCATCCACGTTTTCAAACTGCTTTTGCCCAACTTGCGGATAACTTGCAATCTGCACTGGAACCCATTCTGGCAGACAAGTATTTTCCTGCGTTGTTGACCAAAGAGCAGGTCTCTTCGCTGAAGAGCGCAACGGGGCTGGACGAAGACGCGCTGGCTTTCGCACTGCTGCCGCTGGCGGCGGCCTGTGCCCGCACGCCATTGTCGAATTTTAATGTTGGCGCTATTGCGCGCGGCGTGAGTGGAACCTGGTATTTTGGTGCCAATATGGAATTTATTGGCGCGACAATGCAGCAAACCGTTCATGCCGAACAAAGTGCTATCAGCCACGCCTGGTTGAGCGGTGAGAAAGCACTCGCCGCTATCACCGTTAACTACACGCCTTGTGGTCACTGCCGTCAGTTTATGAATGAACTGAATAGCGGTCTGGATCTGCGTATTCATCTACCGGGTCGCGAAGCGCACGCGCTGCGTGACTATCTGCCGGATGCTTTTGGGCCGAAAGATCTGGAGATTAAAACGCTGCTGATGGACGAGCAGGATCACGGCTTTGCACTGACCGGCGATGCGCTTTCTCAGGCGGCGATCGCAGCGGCAAACCGTTCACACATGCCTTACAGCAAGTCCCCAAGCGGCGTGGCGCTGGAATGTAAAGACGGTCGTATTTTCAGCGGTAGCTACGCTGAAAACGCGGCATTCAACCCGACTCTGCCGCCATTACAAGGAGCGTTAATTCTGTTGAATCTCAAGGGGTATGATTACCCGGATATTCAGCGCGCGATTCTGGCAGAAAAAGCCGATGCGCCGTTGATTCAGTGGGATGCAACCTCCGCAACGCTGAAAGCTCTCGGCTGCAACAATATCGACCGCGTTCTTCTCGCTTAAGCCTGGTGCCGGATGCGGCGTGAACGCCTTATCCGGCCTACAGGTCTGGCACACTGATAAGCGTCGCATCAGGCTTGCCAACTTATCCTGGTGTCGAAAATCCCGGCAAACAGTTTGCCGTTTCTTGCGCAAAGCCCGCAGGTAAAGTAGCCTGATTGAAATTCCCCAAGATCGAGTTTTCTGCATGTTAAAGCGCGTGTTTTACAGCCTGTTAGTCCTGATCGGCTTGCTGCTGTTGACTGTGCTCGGCCTCGATCGCTGGATGAGCTGGAAAACTGCGCCTTATATCTACGACGAGTTACAGGATCTCCCCTACCGCCAGGTCGGCGTGGTACTTGGCACCGCGAAGTATTATCGCACCGGGGTGATTAATCAGTATTACCGCTACCGTATTCAGGGGGCAATAAATGCCTATAACAGCGGTAAGGTGAATTATCTATTACTTAGCGGCGATAACGCGTTGCAGAGTTATAACGAACCGATGACCATGCGCAAAGATTTAATTGCCGCTGGTGTCGATCCAGCTGATATTGTTCTCGACTACGCAGGTTTTCGAACCCTCGACTCTATCGTACGCACGCGCAAAGTCTTCGATACTAACGACTTCATTATTATCACTCAGCGTTTCCACTGTGAACGGGCATTATTTATCGCTCTGCACATGGGTATTCAGGCGCAGTGTTATGCCGTACCATCACCCAAAGATATGTGGTCGGTACGTATTCGTGAATTTGCCGCTCGTTTCGGCGCTCTGGCTGATCTTTATATCTTTAAACGTGAGCCACGCTTTTTAGGTCCTCTGGTTCCTATTCCGGCAATGCACCAGGTGCCGGAAGATGCGCAGGGGTATCCGGCCGTTACCCCCGAACAATTACTTGAATTAGAAAAGAAACAAGGAAAGTAGTTATGGATGTTCAGCAGTTTTTTGTCATTGCCGTTTTTTTCCTGATCCCTGTATTTTGTTTTCGCGAAGCCTGGAAAGGCTGGCGTGCTGGCGCAATTGATAAACGGGTTAAAAATTCCCTGGAACCAGTGTATGTCTGGCGTGACAAAAATCCCGGACTCTTCTTCGCTTATATAGTTGCATATAGCGGCTTCGGACTTTTATCCATCGGCATGATTATTTATCTTATTTTTTACCGATAATATTATTTCTTCCTCTTGCTAATTATTGAGAATAATTATTAGTTCACCCACCAGGCTGCGGATATAACATTCTGAACCGCAGCTATTTGTGAATCTTTTCACAGTTTAAATTCCCCCGCACGCTTAGCCTTAATATTAGTACGTTATATTTACCCAAAATAATTTGAGTTGCAGAAAGGCGCGACATCGCAGCACATGTAACTTGAAGTATTGCGGGTAAAACAGGCGTTCGCCTTAATTACCCATAGCATTAAGGAAGATCACATGCCGCAACAAAATTATCTGGATGAACTCACTCCGGCTTTTACGCCTTTACTGGCGATTAAAGAAGCCTCCCGCTGTTTATTATGTCACGACGCGCCCTGCAGCCAGGCTTGCCCGGCGCAAACCGATCCGGGGAAATTTATTCGCTCAATCTATTTTCGTAATTTTAAAGGCGCTGCCGAGACAATTCGCGAAAATAATGCCCTCGGTGCCGTTTGCGCCAGAGTGTGCCCTACGGAAAAATTATGCCAGAGCGGTTGTACCCGTGCGGGTGTCGATGACCCCATTGATATTGGTCGCTTACAACGTTTTGTTACTGATTTTGAACAACAAACCGGAATGGAGATTTATCAACCGGGCAGCAAGACGCGCGGTAAAGTCGCGATTATTGGTGCAGGCCCAGCCGGATTACAAGCCAGCGTGACGCTGATCAATCTGGGTTACGACGTCACAATTTATGAAAAAGGAGCGCAACCCGGTGGCTGGTTGTGTAACGGTATTCCGCAATTTCGTTTGCCGCAGTCGGTGCTGGATGCGGAAATCGCTCGCATCGAAAAAATGGGGGTGACCATTAAGTGCAACTGTGAAATTGGCAAAACGCTTTCGCTGGAACAACTGAAAGCAGAAAACCGTGCAGTGCTGGTCACCGTGGGATTATCGAGCGGTTCTCGGCTGCCGCTGTTTGAGCATAGCGACGTTGAGATCGCCGTCGATTTCCTGCAACGCGCGCGTCAGGCACAAGGCGATATCCGCATCCCGCAAAGCGCATTAATTATTGGCGGCGGCGATGTCGCGATGGACGTTGCCAGCACGCTGAAAGTTCTCGGCTGCCAGGCGGTGACCTGTGTGGCGCGCGAAGAGTTAGATGAATTTCCGGCAAGCAAGAAAGAGTTCACCAGCACCCAGAAATTGGGGGTATCGATTATTGATGGCTTTACGCCAGTGGCGGTAGAGGGCAATAAAGTTACCTTTAAACATGTTCGTTTGCCGGGCGAACTGACAATGGCAGCGGACAAAATTATTCTCGCCGTCGGTCAACATGCCGAACTTACCGCTTTTGCGGCGCTGGAGCCGAAGCGCAACATCATCGAAACGAAAAATTACCAGACTCGCGACCCACAACTGTTTGCCGCTGGCGATATTGTTGAGGGCGACAAAACCGTGGTTTATGCCGTGAAGACCGGGAAAGAAGCCGCCGAGGCGATTCATCACTATTTAGAGGGAGCTTGCTCATGTTAACGAAAGATCTTTCGATTACCTTTTGCGGCGTGAAGTTTCCCAACCCGTTCTGCCTTTCTTCTTCGCCGGTAGGCAACTGCTATGAGATGTGCGCCAAAGCCTACGACACAGGCTGGGGCGGCGTGGTGTTTAAAACGATCGGTTTTTTTATCGCCAACGAAGTTTCGCCACGTTTTGATCATCTGGTGAAAGAAGATACCGGTTTTATTGGCTTCAAAAATATGGAGCAGATTGCCGAACATCCCCTGGAGGAGAATCTGGCCGCTTTGCGTCGGTTGAAAGAAGATTACCCTGACAAGGTGCTGATCGCCTCGATCATGGGGGAAAATGAGCAACAATGGGAGGATCTGGCGCGTCTGGTGCAAAAAGCAGGCGCCGATATGATCGAATGTAATTTCTCCTGCCCGCAGATGACCTCTCATGCGATGGGGAGCGATGTCGGGCAAAGTCCGGAACTGGTAGAAAAATATTGTCGTGCGGTGAAACGCGGTTCCACTTTGCCGATGCTGGCGAAGATGACGCCGAATATCGGTGATATGTGCGAAGTGGCGCTGGCGGCGAAGCGTGGTGGCGCAGATGGCATTGCGGCGATTAACACCGTCAAATCCATCACCAATATCGATCTTAATCAGAAAATTGGTATGCCGATCGTTAACGGTAAATCGAGTATTTCAGGTTATTCCGGTAAAGCGGTGAAACCGATCGCCCTGCGCTTTATTCAGCAAATGCGCACCCATCCGGAACTGCGTGATTTCCCGATTAGCGGTATCGGTGGTATTGAGACCTGGGAAGATGCAGCGGAATTTTTATTACTCGGTGCGGCAACGTTACAGGTGACCACTGGCATCATGCAGTACGGTTATCGCATTGTGGAAGATATGGCGAGCGGGTTGTCACATTATCTTGCCGATCAGGGATTTGATTCGTTGCAGGAGATGGTTGGCCTGGCGAATCATAATATTGTCCCGGCGGAAGATTTAGACCGCAGTTATATCGTCTATCCCCATATTAATCTTGATAAATGTGTCGGCTGTGGGCGCTGTTATATTTCCTGCTACGACGGTGGGCATCAGGCGATGGAATGGGATGAGAAATCGCGCACGCCGCACTGCAATACCGAAAAATGCGTCGGTTGTTTGCTTTGCGGTCATGTCTGTCCGGTGGGGTGTATTGATCTCGGGGAAGTGAAGTTTAAAAAAGGAGAGAAAGAACATCCGGTAACGTTGTAGAACCAGCATCGCATCCGGCATTTGGCTCCTGTCACCGGATGCGGCGTAAACGCCTTATCCGGCCTACAAAAACCATACAAATCAGTATATTGAGCCCATTGTAGGCCGGATAAAACGCGCCAACGTCTTATCCGGCAATCCCTACATTCATATCACTTCTTACGCGCGTATTTCAGTGAATCCAGCGCCACGGCGAAGATAATAATCGCCCCTTTGATGATGTACTGCCAGTACGGATTTACGCCGATGTACGTCAGGCCATAGTTGATGACCGTAAAGATAATTACCCCGGTCACCACGCCAATGACCGTCCCCACACCGCCGCTGAACGATACGCCGCCCACCACGCACGCCGCGATGGCGTCCAGCTCATACATAAAGCCAAGGTTGTTAGTCGCAGAGCCGATACGTCCGGCTTCTAACATCCCGCCGAAGGCATAGAACACGCCAGACAGCGCATAAATCATCAGCAGGTTCAGGCCGACGTTGACACCAGATACTTTTGCCGCTTCCGGGTTACCGCCAATGGCAAAAATGTTCTTACCGAAGCGGGTTTTGTTCCACAACACCCAGACGAACGCCACCGCAATCAACGCGTAGAAGGTGATGTAAGAGAGACGGAAACTCCCCAGCGCGACAAAGCCCTGAGCAAAGGTAGAGAAGCCACTGTCAAAACCAGAAATTGGCGACGCACCCACAAAGTCATAATAGAGCGAGTTGATGCCGTAGACGATAATCATCGTGCCGAGCGTGGTAATGAACGGCGTTACGTTGAGATAAGCGATAATCAGGCCGTTGATTAAACCGATAACTGCGCCAATGGCACAGACAATCAGAATAACCAGTGCAATCGGCATCGTCGCCATTTCCGGGAACACTTTGTTGGCGTTTTCCATCGACTGCAATAACGTCGCGGCTACCACCGCTGCCAGCCCTACCTGGCGCCCGGCAGAAAGATCAGTCCCCTGAGTGACAATTAACCCTGCCACGCCGAGCGCGATAATAATACGTACCGATGACTGGGTGAGAATATTACTTAAGTTCAACAGACTTAAAAAAGTAGGATCCTGGAAAATTATAATCGCCAGCAAAACTAAAAGAACGACGTAAATACCGCCCTCTTTCAGGTAAGTAAGAAAACTTTTCTTATTTAACGCACTCATAGGAAGCCCCTAATCTTAAAGGTGCAAAGACGCAAGACGCAGAATTTCGTTTTGCGTTGTTGTTTTTGTATCGACAATTCCAGAAACGAGACCATTGCTCATCACCAGAATACGGTCTGTTATCCCTAACAACTCTGGCATTTCGGAGGAGATAATAATAATCCCCTTGCCTTTCTTCGCCAGTTCGGCAATTAACTGATAAATTTCAAACTTCGCCCCAACATCAATACCGCGCGTCGGTTCATCGAGCATTAATATTTCTGGTTGCGTTAGCAGCCAGCGACCAATGATCACCTTTTGCTGATTACCGCCGGAAAGTGAACCAATTTGCGTCCGATGCCCCGGAGTTTTTACCCGCATCGAATCAATAACCCACTGGGTATCGCTTTTCATCCGCGAGTTATCCAGTAAACCAACTTTATTTTTGTAGTTGCGAATATTGGAAATTAACGAGTTAAAACCAATATCCAGATAGGCATAAATTCCCGTCGAGCGGCGCTCTTCAGTGACCAGTGCAAATCCGTGGTTAATAGCTTCGTTGGCGTTATGGTTATTGATCTTTTTGCCATGCAGCGTAATGGTGCCAGCCGATTTCTCGCGAATACCAAATAACGTCTCAACAATATCAGTACGTTTCGCCCCCACCAGACCGGCAATACCGAGGATCTCCCCTTTGTGCAGATCAAACGAGACATCGCGGATGGAAGGCTGGCGCAGCGACGTCAGGTTACGCACTTCCAGAATCACTTCGCCTGGCGTGTTTTGTTTGTCCGGGAAACGCTGGTTAAGAGAACGCCCAACCATCATGGCGATGATCTTGTCCATCGTCAGCCCTGCCAGCGGTTCGGTGGCGATCCACTGACCGTCGCGCAATACGGTGACTTCATCACATAACTGGAAAATTTCTTCCATTTTATGCGAGATATAAACAATACCGCAGCCGCGCTCTTTTAATTTACGAATAATAGTGAACAGATGATTGACCTCTTTTTCGGTTAACGAAGAAGTCGGTTCATCCATAATCACAATTTTTGCGTTATAGGAAAACGCTTTGGCGATTTCGATCATTTGCATTTGCGAAACAGATAATGTCCCGACCCGCGCACGCGGATCGATATCAATATCCAGTTCATCAAAAATCGCTTTGGTTTCACGGTACATTTTGTCCTGATCGACAAACATGCCTTTGGTGGGATATCGCCCCAGCCACATGTTGTCCATCACCGAACGTTGTAATACCAGGTTTAACTCCTGGTGTACCATCGAAATCCCATTTTCCAGTGCTTCTTTGGCAGAATGAAAATCGATCTCTTTACCCTGGAATAAAATGGTGCCGGAGTCTTTTTGATAAATACCAAACAGGCATTTTAATAATGTTGATTTTCCTGCGCCATTTTCTCCCATTAATGCATGGATAGAATGTGGCCGGACTTTTAAATTAACGTTATCAAGTGCCTTAACACCGGGAAAAGACTTGTTGATACCGCTCATTTCCAACAAGTATTCCCCGGAAGACGGAGTCGTTGAGCTGACCATATAATTTTACCTTGTTGGCCATACAATAAGGGCGCAGTAAACGACTGCGCCCAATCAGTCTTATTTCTTGCTGAATTCAGCCAGGTTGTCTTTATCTACGCCGACATAAGGAACGCGGACAACTTTATTGTCGATTTTCCAGTTGGTGCCATCAGCCGCACCTTTGCCATCGGCCAGGTTTTTCGCCAGATCAAAGGTCGCTTTCGCCTGGTTGTTAGCATCGTTCAGCACCGTGCCCGCCAGTGCACCGGATTTCACCAGTGCCAGAGCTTCTGGCAGCGCATCGACGCCAAACACCGGAATGCTGGACTTGTTGTGCGCTTTCAGTGCTTCTACCGCGCCCATTGCCATCGCATCGTTGTTGGCAATAACCACTTCGATTTTGTTGGCGTTCGGGCCAGACAGCCACGCATCCATCTTATCTTTCGCCTGAGCGGTGTCCCACATAGCGGTATCTAATTGTAACTGCTCGGTTTTGATACCTTTATCGTTCAGTTCTTTTATCACGTAGGTAGTACGCGCTTCTGCATCCGGATGGCCCGGTTCACCTTTCAGCAGTACGAACTGAATCTGACCGTCTTTGTTAAGATCCCAACCCTGATTCGCCGCCCAGTGTTTAGCAATCAAATCGCCCTGAATAATGCCGGACTCTTTGGAGTCAGTGCCTACGTAGTAGGCTTTGTCATAGCTATCCAGCGCCTTACGAGAAGGTTCTTTGTTAAAGAAAACCACCGGCACGTTTTGCCCACGCGCTTTCTCAATCACCGTACCCGCAGCAGCCGGGTCAACCAGGTTGATTGCCAGCGCCTTCACCCCTTTCGCCAACAGCACGTCAATCTGATCGTTCTGCTTGGACTGGTCATTCTGTGAATCATTCATCAGCAGCTGGACGTCTGGCGCGGCTTTCGCATCTTGTTCGATAGCCTTACGCACCACGGACATAAAGTTATCGTCGTATTTATAAATCGTCACACCAATACGGGTATCTGCAGCGTGTGCAGCGGCACCGAATAACATGCTGGCCATCACAGCAGACAGGGTTAACACCTTCTTATTCATGGTATCTCCGGTTTTTCTTATGCAGGGTAGTGCTTGAGATAAATGCTCGGCGGGGCAGTATAGTTAATGAAGTGTTACTGAACGCCGAAGCTCACGTTTTAAAATTCGTTCTTCCATGCCCGGTAACGCTCCAGAAAACGGCTTTAATTGTTGTTATGACGCTATAACCTCGATAAAAGTGATTATTCACTGTTACATATAGGTTACAACGTTAAAACGGTGCAATCATAGCTATCGCATTGTTAATATACTGTGAAATCACTCACAGATTGAAAGCGGTTACATCGCCTGATTTGTTGAGTTAGTGATCGCCGCCGCATTCTGGCGTGTTGCGACAGAATGCCGACGCACTAACGTCGGCATAAAACAGTGGCTGGCTCGCGGATCAATGTTGCCTGCTGCGCCCTGCAAGGCCAGTTCAGTAGCTAATTTTGCCATCGAAGCAATGGGATAACGCACGGTCGTTAATTGCGGGTCGGTGTAACGGGCGATGGGGATATCATCGAAACCGATGATGGAGAGATGTAACGGAATCGCAATGCCATTATCTTTTAATGCCGTCAGTGCGCCAGCGGCCATATTGTCGTTATAAGCAAACACAGCAGTAAGTTGCAGATTGCGTCCCAGCAGCTCGACCATTGCCGTCTCACCGCCGGGCATGTCCGGCGTGCCGGTGCCAATCCAGCTTTCCGGCGGAACAATATCCTGCTCTTTCAGCGCACTCATCCAGCCGGCTTTGCGCATTGCATCATCTTCAATGCCGTGGCTGGAAGAAAGATAACCGATGCGTTGATGACCGTTATTCAGCAACATACGCGTCGCCATTCGGGCACCGCTGAGATTATCCAGGCAAACGCAACGATGGGCGTAACCCGGTACAACGCGATTGATCAGCACCATACCGGGAATGTTGTCCATAAACTGCGCCAGTTCGTCGTCGCTTAACGCTTTCGAATGAACAATCAACGCATTACAACGCTGGCGAATTAACACCTCGATGGCGTGACGCTCTTTTTCCGCTTCATGATAGCTGTTGCCAATCAACACATATTTCTGATGCTGTTGGGCGACGAGATCGACGGCTTTCACCAGTGCGCCAAAAAACGCATCAGAAACGTCCATCACCACCACGCCAACGGTATCACTCACCTGAGTTGCCAGCGCCTGGGCATTGGCGTTTGGTCGGTAATCCAGTTCGCTTACGGCTTTCATTACCGCTTCACGCGTTTCTGCACTTACCAGCGTGCTGTTATTGAGCACTCGGGAAACCGTTGCCACAGAGACGCCAGCCTGACGCGCTACATCACGAATGGTGATCATATTCACTACCTGTTGTGAGATTGCAGTAGGTTACTGCTTGCTGGCGGCTATTTTGTCAGCACTGAATACAGGACTTCGTGAATCGAGTCACAGCAATGGAAACGGTTACAGCCGTTTTGTTAATGAATGTGATCAAGATCGTTATCTTGATGTTTTGGACAATGCAGGTCCCGCAGCACGGAGGGTGAGCTGACGCCAGAGCCATTCTATCGGCCCCTGACGGAAGTAACGTAGCCAGATAACAGAGAAAAGGATATTCGCCAGCCATACCGGAATAACAAACGCCAGCAATTCCAGACGGTCAAACTGCATAAACAAACCGAAGTGGTAAAATAGTGTGGTACAAATCAGCGTTTGTAACAGGTAGTTGGTCAGCGCCATCCGTCCGACGCAGGCGATCGCCAGCACCAGCTTAAAACGGCTTAATTGCGGCCAGTAGCCGAACAGCAACGACGCATAACCCATCGCCTGAAATGGCGCACTCAGTTCACGCGGCATCTGAAGTAAGAAGGCGCACCAGCGATACGCCCAGTCCAGCCGCCATTGTAGTGCGATAGCAGGAAGGTTAATCATCAGCCCAATCGCCATCAGCACAAAACCGGTACGGCGATAGTGGCGCAAGCTGTACTGCCCTTTCAGCCAACCGCTACGCATCAATGCCGCGCCAATTAACATCATCCCCGCCAGTTGCCAGCCATACTGCGCACCCAGTGCCAGTAAACTGTTCCCTACGCCATCGGCACGGTTACTGATGGCTTCCACGCCGCCGTGAAGTTTCCAGTATTTTTCATACAAAATGGCGGACGCATCCGGCGTCCAGGCGCGACTGGTCTGGCTGTCGGAAATCAACCCCAGCAGCAGCAAAACGCCAAGCCCTACCAGATATAGCATGACGCCGGTATTAAACAGGCTTTTTACCGATGGCGCATCGCGCACCAGCCGCCAGCTGATTAAGCCCACCAGCCCGTAAGCCAGCAGAATATCGCCGTCCCAGAATAACAAGCCGTGAATAAAGCCCAACAAGACTAACAGGGTGAGCCGTGACTGGATCCAGCGTCTGCCACGCGGCAGCAGCATTTGCAGCCCCGCACCAAACAGCAACGCAAAAAGCGTGAGGAATTTCACCTGCCCGATGAGATCGAGAAATGCCCATGTCCAGGCGTCAGACGGTGTAATAGCACCGTACCAGGCGGGGTTGAGATAAGCCGCCTTTGGAAGTCCAAAGGCGCTGATGTTAAGAAGCAGGATCCCCAGAATGGCGACGCCGCGAACAAAATCGAGCGTGACGTTGCGCTCCATGGTTCCTGCCTTTTAATCAGTTGTGATGACGCACGGCGCACAGAAACTCGTGGCGTGTATTCTGACTGGATTTGAACAAACCACCGAGGGAGGTCGTTGTCGTGGCGCTGGTCGCATCGCGGATACCACGCGCTTTCACGCAGTAATGCACCGCATCGATAGAGACCGCCACGTTATTGGTGCCCAGCAGCGTTTGTAGCGCAATGAGAATTTGCTGGGTCAGACGTTCCTGCACCTGCGGACGCTGGGCAAAGAACTGCACAATACGGTTAATTTTTGACAGACCGATCACCGAATCCTTCGGGATGTAGGCCACCGTCGCTTTGCCATCAATAGTGACAAAATGGTGTTCACAGGTGCTGGTCAGAGTGATATCGCGCACGGTGACCATTTCATCGACCTTCATTTTATTTTCAATGAGGGTGATTTTTGGGAAGTTGGCGTAATCCAGGCCGGAGAAAATTTCATCGACATACATTTTGGCGATGCGATGCGGCGTTTCCATCAAACTGTCATCAGCCAGGTCGAGATTCAGTAGCTGCATGATTTCGGTCATATGGCCGGCAATAAGGCTTTTGCGCGTTTCGTTATCCATTTCATGCACGGGCGGGCGTAGCGGTGTTTCCAGTCCTCGCGCAACCAACGCTTCATGAACCAGGGCCGCTTCTTTACTGAGTGATGGCATTTATATTTTCTCCTGCAGGTGTGACGCCTCCGCCCTGCGTGGGGGCAAAGTTATTAAGCTGATTAGCAGCCTGATTATTGTGCGTGAGGTGACGCACATAATCCAGTATTCACAGCGATAATTATTGTAATTGCCGCTGCCTTTCAGCCGTAGATGTTAAAACATCGTTATGCATATGCGGAAGTGAAAGTTACTCACAACACACTGAATAAACGGTATGATGAAAAAATTGCAAACAACATAACAAGGAGCCACGCATGGAAATGCTCGAAGAGCACCGCTGTTTTGAAGGCTGGCAACAACGCTGGCGGCACGACTCCAGTACCTTAAACTGTCCGATGACGTTCAGCATCTTTCTCCCGCCTCCCCGCGATAACGCCCCGCCGCCGGTGCTGTACTGGCTTTCGGGATTAACCTGTAATGACGAAAATTTCACCACTAAAGCGGGTGCCCAGCGCGTAGCGGCGGAACTGGGGATTGTACTGGTAATGCCAGACACCAGCCCGCGCGGCGAACAGGTTGCCAATGATGACGGCTACGATTTAGGCCAGGGCGCAGGGTTTTATCTTAACGCTACGCAACCGCCGTGGTCGGCGCATTATCGGATGTATGATTATCTGCGTGATGAATTACCTGCGCTGATTCAGTCGCAATTTAACGTCAGCGATCGCTGCGCCATTAGCGGTCATTCAATGGGCGGTCACGGTGCGCTGATTATGGCGCTGAAAAACCCAGGTAAATACATCAGCGTTTCTGCCTTTGCGCCGATTGTGAATCCGTGCAGCGTCCCGTGGGGAATCAAAGCGTTTAGCGCCTATCTGGGCGAGGATAAAAATGACTGGGAGGAATGGGACAGTTGCGCGCTGATGTACGCCAGTAATGCGCAGGATGCGATCCCGACGCTTATTGATCAGGGTGATAGCGATCAGTTTCTTGCCGACCAACTCCAGCCTGCGGTGCTGGCAGAGGCCGCACGCCAGAAAGCGTGGCCAATGACGTTACGTATTCAGCCGGGTTATGACCACAGTTACTACTTCATTGCCTCTTTTATAGAGGATCATCTGCGCTTCCATGCGCAGCATTTACTGAAGTAAAACTTAGCCCGGTTCGCCGGGCATCTTCTCATCAGAAGCGATAATCCACCGCCATAAAGTAACGACGACCGTCTTCGTTATAGCTGTAGTCATCACGGCTGAGATCTTTATCAGTCAGGTTCAGCACGCCCGCACGCAGTTTGACGTCTTTGGTCAACTGCCAGGCTGCGCCGGTATTCCAGATCGTATAGCCGCCCGGCGTTTTGGCCGTCGCGCTGTCGGCTCGTTTCTGCCCGGTATAGTGGCCAGAAACATAGAATGACCAGTCTTCGAGCGCCAGCGGTTTCCAGTCCAGCGTACCGTTAGCGGTATGGAACGGCAGGTCGGAAAGTGGTTTGTTTTCGCCATTGCTGACATCACGACCATCGTTATAGGTGTAGTTGAGTGACAGTTTCCATTCATCGGCGAACGGAATTTTCAACTCAGTCTCCACGCCCTGAATCCGCGCTTTGTTAACGTTGTAGTAGCTGAATACCGGTATGCGTCGCCCGTTCGCTCCCGTTTCAAAACCGACAAAGTTCTGGTAACCCGGTGCAGCGTTAACGTCAGACGTGCGGCTGATACTAATACGATCTTTCACATCGTTGCGGAAAACGGTAACGCTGGATTCAACCCCTTCCAGCCAACCATCTTCACCCATATAGTAAAGCCCCAGCTCCCAACTTTCGCTGGTTTCTGGTTTCAGATCCGGGCTACCCACAATCTTACATGCGCCACGGCAGGAATTGCTCGTCCAGTCAGGGCTAAGTTGCAGCAGAGAAGGCGCTTTAAAAGCTGTCGCCCAGCCACCTTTCACGGTAACGGTGTCGGTAGCGTTATAGACCAGATAGGCACGCGGGCTCCAGTGATCGCCGTAGGTTTCGTGATCGTCCATACGCACGCCGGTCGTCAGCGCCAGCGGCTCAAAGATCCGCCATTCATTTTCCACAAACAGCGCGTACTGGCTGGCAGACGTTTTGGAACTGGTGCCACCGGTCAGGTTTACTGCATCACTAAGTTTGTCGTGACGCCATTCACCGCCAACGGTGACAAACTGATTAATCGCCGTCAGCGGCAGCGTGTATTTGCCATCAACGGTATTGCTTTCAGAGGTAATTGGGCTGCTGTTGCCAGGGTTTTTGTTTTCGACTTTCTCGCCGTAGTATTTCAGTTCGCTGGTGCCGTAATCCCAGCGACCATTATGGCTGACAGAGTAGTTCTGGCGTTCCAGGCGGTTTTTGTCCAGCGAGTCGGAATCACGATCCTGACGGTCGAAACCGTAACCGGCGGTAAAATCGTGATTTTGATTCGGCGTCCAGGCAAATTCGACATTACCGTCGCGGCTGGAGAATCCTTCAATACGCGGAGTCTCTCCGGTATCGGTGGTGGTTGAGTTTTGCGGGTCATCCTTTTCACGTTTAGCCAGGCTGCCGTAGGCTTTCATTCCCAGCACACCATCAATTAATGGCCCACTGGTGAAGAACTGACCATTGTATGTGTCACCA
Source organism: Escherichia sp. MOD1-EC6819 (assembly GCF_002965765.1). Lineage (NCBI taxonomy): Bacteria > Pseudomonadati > Pseudomonadota > Gammaproteobacteria > Enterobacterales > Enterobacteriaceae > Escherichia > Escherichia sp. MOD1-EC6819. Next base: position 82,665 of record NZ_PTRG01000012.1, read on the forward strand.
CGATCGCGATGTTCCTGAATGGTGGTATCGATCGTAACAGTGCCCGACCATTTCTGACCGATTTTTTTAGTGATGATATTGACCACGCCGCCGAGCGCATCAGAACCGTACAACGAGGACATCGGGCCACGTACCACTTCAATACGTTCAATGGAATCAACCGGGATCCAGTTCAGATCGAAGTCATTGTGACGAAAGACAGCATTGCGGGAGTTAACGCGTTTACCATCGACGAGAATCAGCGTGTAGCTGCTGTCCAGGCCACGAATACTGACGCCCTTGCGGTTATCCCCTTCGTTAGTCAGTTGTACGCCCGGCACTTCTTTGAGGACATCCTTCAGATTCTGTACTGGTTTACGCTGCAGGTCTTCCTGGGTAATGACGCTGATACTTGCAGGTGCATCTTTAAGGTTTTGTTCAACAGAAGATGCTGTGACAACCATCGTCTCGCCATCATCATCAACCGCCAACACAGGCCATGCACAAGAAATTGCGGACAAACACAGCCCGACCCGTACGAAAGGGTTCAACCTAAACATTCCATATCTCCATGAGGTAACTACGAAAATAAAATGGGTTATCGCTCACATCTTCTTCACGTCCCCTTGCGTACGGCAGCATCGCGGTGGACTTTTTTGTATGCAGGTGATCATCCCAGAAAGCTTGAACAGTCTCTGATTTGTCAGCCTTTTTTGATTTCGGCGTAACGATAATGCAAACGATAACAATTATCAATCCAAATGTTAAATTTTATATCCTCGTGTTTTATCAGGGAAATAGAATTGAAAAAGCCCTCTCGGTTGAGAGGGCTTAACAAGGAAGGGAGAAAACTTATTTCTTATCGTTCTGCGGGAACTTCATTTCGCTGTAACGCACGAAGTGGGTTCCTTTAATCAACTTGTAACCAAACCAGATGGCCAGGAACAGTGGGATACCAATATACGTTGCCGCTACGCCGCCCCAGTCAATGGTATCTTTCAGGAACGCCTCATAGTTCTGGCCCAGGGTGATGATCAGACACAGAATGAAAGCGAAGATCGGTCCCAACGGGAAGAAGCCCGAACGGTACGGCAGGTCGTTAATATCGTGTCCCTGCAATACATAGCCGCGACGGAAACGATAGTGGCTGATAGCAATCCCCAGCCAGGCTATAAAGCCTGTCATCCCGGAGGTGTTCAGCAGCCACAAATACACTGTCTGGTTACCAAACATGGAGGTCAGGAAACACAGACCGGCAATCACCGTCGTGGCATACAGCGCGTTACGCGGTACACCGCCACGCGACAGTTTGGCGAAAATACGCGGCGCTTTTCCGTCACACGCCAGGGTGTAAAGCATACGGGTAGATGCGTACATACCGGAGTTACCCGCCGACAGTACGGCTGTCAGAATGACCGCATTCATTACCGCTGCCGCAGAAAGCAGACCCGCGTGCTGGAACACCAGCGTGAACGGGCTGACGCTGATGTCTTTCACATCGTTACGCAGCAGGCTGGGATCGGTGTACGGAATGATCAGGCTGATGATCAGAATCGCAAACACATAGAACAGCAGGATTCGCCAGAATACCTGACGCACCGCACGCGGAATATTTTTCCCAGGATCTTCAGATTCGCCCGCTGCAATACCAATCAGTTCGGTTCCCTGGAAGGAGAAGCCAACAATCATTGCCACGCCGATCATCGCCGCAAAACCACCGGCAAACGGTGCTTCACCTATCGTCCAGTTGCTCCAGCCCACAGGCTGCGCACCTTTGAAGATACCGATAATCATCATCACGCCGACGACGATAAAGATAATCACTGTCGTGACTTTGATCAGTGAGAACCAGTACTCCGCTTCACCAAAGCCTCTGACCGAAATGTAGTTCAGCAGGAAAATGACGCCAAGGAACAGCGCACTCCAGATCCAACCGGGAACATCCGGGAACCACCAGCTCATGACCAGCTGCGCAGCCACCAGGTCAACGGCGATAGTCACCGCCCAGTTGTACCAGTAGTTCCAGCCCAGCGCGAAGCCAAAGCCCTCTTCCACATAGTTCTGACCGTAAGTCGCAAACGAACCAGAAACCGGCATATACGCCGCCAGTTCGCCAAGACTGGTCATCAGGAAGTAGACCATCAGGCCAATCAAAATATACGAGAGCAGCGCCCCGCCCGGACCTGCCTGAGAAATCGTTGCGCCAGAGGCAACAAAAAGACCCGTACCGATGGAGCCGCCAATGGCAATCATCGTCAGGTGACGCGCCTTTAATTCACGGCGTAAGCCCGGCGCTTCTGTTGTTTTAGTTTCGGAAACCATACAAAAATGCTATCCATCTTAAAAATGAGGCGCGATTGTAGCAGACGATTTGCAATCCTTCCGGTAGAAATGCGCTTTTATAAGAGACCTTCATGATCGCCCAGGAATTATAAGTAAAGCAGTCTATCTCTTTTCTGGCGAATGCATGACGCTGGCGCTGCGTCACGAAATTGACACAGCACCAGCATGTTCCTGTACCGCAATTTAACGCGGCACATTAGCGGGATCGCAATAGTCCAGAAAGCGCCGTAGCGCGTTGGAAAGGTGTTTTTGCCGATGATGGATACGCCACAACGTACGCATCAGGCGCGGTAGAGGGACAGCAACTTCACTTAATGTGCCAGCCTGTAATTGATCTTCAATTACCCGTCGCGACAGGCAACTAATTCCCAACCCATGACGCACCGCATGTTTGATAGCCTCGGAGTTACCTAATTCCATCGCCATCTCAAATTTCGGTAAATGTGACAGCAACAGATAATCGACAATTTCCCGCGTGCCGGAACCGCGTTCGCGCAGGATCCACGGCGCAGCGGCCAGTTGTTCTAAGGTGACCGGACCACGAGCCAACGGCGAAGTCGGCGCGGCAAAAACCACCAGCTCGTCTTCCAGCCACGGCTCAGAAATGATTTCAGTGCTGTGGCATGGCCCTTCAATAAAGCCAATATCAACGCGGAAATCCAGCACTGCCTGCATCACGTCCTGGCTGTTACCAACGCTAAGTTCAATCGGCAACTGCGGGTAATCATGGCGATAACGGGCGATAACGGCGGGCAGTATGTAATTACCAATGGTGCTACTGGCATAGACACGAATCGCGCCGTTGTCTTCGCGAAACAGTTGTTCGATTTCGACGGCCTGTTCCAGCAACGCCAGCGCACGCGGATAGAGCAGCCGCCCGTGTTCATTAACAACCAGTCTTTTCCCCACGCGATCAAACAGTTGCACGCCTAGCTGCCCTTCCAGATCGGTCAACGCCGCGCTCACTGCTGATTGCGACAACGCCAGCATCACCGACGCCTGGGTGGTGGATCCACTTTTCAATACTTCTGCAAAAACTTCCAACTGCCGGAGGGTGATGTGCATAGTCGCTTACCACTTATAAAGATTAATTATAAATATATAATCAATTTTATTTTTAAACCAGTTAGTCGTAACCTTATGCCCGGATAAAGGAGAGGGTTATGACGAATATCACCTTACAGAAACAACATCGTACACTGTGGCATTTCATTCCGGGGTTAGCCCTGAGTGCAGTTATCACCGGGGTCGCCCTGTGGGGTGGTTCCATTCCCGCTGTTGCGGGTGCCGGGTTTAGTGCCCTCACTCTCGCAATCTTGTTGGGGATGGTTTTAGGCAACACAGTATATCCGCATATCTGGAAAAGCTGTGACGGCGGTGTGCTGTTTGCCAAGCAACATTTACTACGTCTGGGTATTATTCTTTACGGTTTCCGTTTGACGTTTTCACAAATTGCCGATGTCGGTATTAGTGGGATCATCATTGACGTGTTGACACTGTCCAGCACCTTCCTGCTGGCCTGCTTCCTGGGGCAGAAAGTGTTTGGCCTGGACAAGCACACCAGCTGGTTGATCGGTGCCGGTAGCAGTATTTGTGGTGCTGCGGCGGTACTGGCGACTGAGCCGGTAGTGAAAGCAGAAGCCAGTAAAGTGACTGTGGCTGTCGCAACCGTGGTTATCTTCGGAACCATCGCGATTTTCCTCTACCCGGCAATGTATCCGCTGATGACCCAATGGTTTAGCCCGGAAACGTTCGGTATCTACATTGGTTCTACCATGCACGAAGTGGCGCAGGTAGTGGCAGCTGGTCATGCCATCAGCCCGGAAGCTGAGAACGCAGCAGTTATCTCCAAAATGCTGCGCGTGATGATGCTGGCTCCGTTCCTCATCCTGCTGGCGGCACGTGTTAAACAACTGTCTCCGGCTAATGGCGGCGAGAAAAGCAAAATCACCATTCCGTGGTTTGCCATCCTGTTCATCGTGGTTGCCATCTTTAACTCGTTCCACCTGTTACCGCAGAGCGTGGTGGATATGCTGGTAACGCTGGATACCTTCCTGCTGGCAATGGCGATGGCGGCGCTGGGTCTGACCACTCACGTCAGCGCGCTGAAAAAAGCCGGGGCGAAACCTCTGCTGATGGCACTGGTACTGTTTGCCTGGCTGATTGTTGGTGGTGCTGCGATTAACTATGTAATTCAAAGCGTCATCGCATAAACCACTACATCTTGCTCCTGTTAACCCGCTATCATTACCGTTTTCCTCCAGCGGGTTTAACAGGAGTCCACATATGAAATACATTGGAGCGCACGTTAGTGCTGCTGGCGGTCTGGCAAATGCCGCAATTCGCGCCGCCGAAATCGACGCTACCGCGTTTGCCTTGTTCACCAAAAATCAACGTCAGTGGCGTGCCGCACCGCTCACGACGCAAACCATCGATGAATTCAAAGCCGCCTGTGAAAAATATCACTACACGTCGGCGCAAATTCTTCCCCACGACAGTTATCTGATTAACCTCGGTCATCCGGTCGCTGAAGCTCTGGAAAAATCACGCGATGCGTTTATAGATGAAATGCAGCGTTGCGAACAACTGGGACTTTCTTTGCTCAACTTCCACCCAGGCAGCCATCTGATGCAGATTTCAGAAGAGGATTGTCTGGCGCGCATTGCCGAATCCATCAATATTGCGCTGGATAAAACACAAGGCGTGACAGCGGTGATTGAAAACACCGCCGGTCAGGGCAGCAACTTAGGGTTTAAATTCGAACATCTCGCGGCGATTATCGATGGCGTGGAAGATAAATCCCGCGTCGGCGTCTGCATTGATACCTGCCATGCTTTCGCTGCAGGGTATGATTTGCGTACTCCAGCCGAATGCGAGAAAACGTTCGCTGATTTTGCCCGTATTGTTGGCTTTAAGTATCTGCGTGGGATGCACCTTAACGATGCGAAAAGCACCTTTGGCAGCCGCGTTGACCGCCATCATAGCCTCGGTGAAGGCAATATCGGTCATGATGCGTTCCGCTGGATCATGCAGGACGACCGTTTCGACGGCATTCCGCTGATCCTTGAAACCATCAACCCGGATATCTGGGCAGAAGAGATCGCCTGGCTAAAAGCGCAACAAACTGAAAAAGCGGTAGCCTGAAGATGAATAACCGGGAAAAGGAGATCCTTGCAATTTTACGGCGTAACCCGCTGATTCAGCAGAATGAAATTGCGGACATGCTGCAAATCAGCCGTTCGCGCGTTGCGGCGCATATTATGGATTTAATGCGCAAAGGGCGGATTAAAGGCAAAGGTTACATTCTCACCGAGCAGGAATACTGCGTCGTGGTGGGGACAATCAATATGGATATTCGCGGGATGGCGGATATCCGTTACCCACAAGCGGCTTCTCATCCCGGTACGATTCATTGTTCGGCAGGCGGCGTTGGGCGCAATATCGCCCACAATCTGGCGCTGTTAGGCCGCGACGTCCATTTACTCTCTGTGATTGGCAATGATTTTTATGGCGAGATGCTCTTAGAAGAGACGCGCCGTGCTGGAGTGAATGTCTCTGGCTGCGTTCGTTTACATGGTCAAAGCACATCAACGTATCTGGCAATTGCCAATCAAGACGAACAAACCGTATTGGCGATTAATGATACCCATCTGCTGGAACAGTTAACGCCGCAATTATTGAACGGGTCACGTGATTTACTTCGTCATGCGGGCGTGGTACTGGCAGATTGCAACCTGACTGCCGAGGCGCTGGAGTGGGTCTTTACCCTCGCCGATGAAATTCCGGTATTTGTCGATACCGTTTCAGAATTCAAAGCGGGCAAAATCAAACACTGGCTGGCGCATATTCACACCCTGAAACCCACTTTACCGGAGCTGGAAATTTTGTGGGAAAAGGCGATCACCAGCGATGCTGACCGTCATGCCGCAGTGAATGCGTTGCATCAGCAAGGTGTTCAGCAACTGTTTGTTTATTTGCCCGATGAATCCGTTTATTGCAGCGAAAAGGATGGCGAACAATTTTTGCTGACCGCGCCAGCGCATACGACTGTCGATAGTTTTGGTGCTGACGATGGTTTTATGGCGGGCCTGGTATATAGCTTTCTTGAAGGATACAGTTTCCGCGACAGCGCCCGTTTTGCGATGGCCTGCGCGGCAATTTCGCGCGCCAGCGGCAGCATAAATAACCCTACCCTGTCTGCTGATAACGCGCTTTCATTAGTGCCGATGGTGTAACAATGTTGCCGGATGCGACGCTTGATGCGTCTTATCCGGTCTTATTATCAACACTTAGTGGGTTTTGATGTAGCCGCGAACGCACTCTTCGACTAATCCCCAGAACCAGTCGGTATCAATAGTGATGCCGACTTTGGTATTGGCGGGCTTGCCAAGAACGCCCAGCTCGTCGCAGACGGTACGCCCGTAGCAAGGGCCGCTATTAACGTCCACTTCGACATACATTTCCTGGGTTTTAATGCCATCAGAGTTGATCAGATAACCTATGCAGGTGGCGTCATGCACCGGGCCGCCAGCCAGGCCGTAGTTTTCGAACTGGGTTTTGAGGGTGAAATTCATGATGTCGCGGAACAGTTCGCCGGCAGGGCCACCGGCCCTTTCCATCCGCGCAATCACATCCGGGGTACACACGGTCTGGTTAGTGAGATCCAGGCCCATCATCACCAACGGAACGCCGGAGGTGAATACCACGCGTGCCGCTTCTGGATCAGCAAAAATGTTGAACTCGGCAGACGGCGTGAAGTTACCTGTACCATAAGCGCCGCCCATCAGCACAATTTCACGGATTTTTGGCAGGATTGCGGGCTGCATACGCATCGCCACCGCGATGTTTGACAGCGGCCCCACCGGCACCAGAGTGATATCGCCTTCGCTTGCCATCAGGGTATCAATGATGTATTTCACCGCATGGGTGCTTTCAGCCTGGCGGGTCAGCGGTTCGAACACCGGGCCATCCAGACCGGTTTCGCCATGAATATTATCGGCAACGATTTGTTTGCGCATAATTGGCTGCGGCATCCCCGCATAAACCGGAACATTAATCTCCAGTTTCTGACAAACATTCAGACCATTAATTAATGTTTTATCAAGCGTCTGATTACCCGCCACAATGGTGATACCTAATAAATCAATCGCCGGATGTTTCGCGGCCATCATTATGGCAATAGCATCATCATGACCCGGATCACAATCCAGAATAATTTTTCTCTTTTCCATTGTTTATTTCCTCTGTTTCCAGTTGCGTTATTTTTTTCTACAGCGAAGAAAATTCGACCGGGCCGATGATTGAATCTTAACAACAGCGTACGTATGCTAAATATGAGAAATCTCATAGCGGATAAACATCGTGAAAGAAATCCACAATAATGATCTTAAGCTGCAATTGATGAGTGAATCCGCGTTTAAGGATTGCTTTTTAACGGATGTTTCAGCCGATACGCGGCTGTTTCATTTTTTAGCGCGTGACTACATTGTGCAGGAAGGGCAACAGCCGTCCTGGCTGTTTTACCTGACGCGAGGCCGCGCCAGGCTTTACGCCACGCTAGCTAATGGGCGCGTGTCGCTGATTGATTTCTTTGCCGCGCCCTGTTTTATTGGCGAGATTGAGTTAATCGATAAAGACCATGAACCACGTGCGGTGCAGGCTATTGAAGAGTGTTGGTGTATTGCACTCCCCATGAAACATTACCGCCCGTTGTTATTAAACGACACGCTATTTTTACGAAAACTCTGCGTCACCTTAAGTCATAAAAATTATCGCAATATTGTTTCTTTAACTCAGAATCAATCATTTCCATTAGTGAATCGCCTGGCAGCATTTATATTACTCTCGCAGGAAGGTGATCTTTATCACGAAAAGCATACGCAAGCGGCAGAGTATTTAGGCGTTTCTTATAGACACCTCTTATATGTTCTCGCACAATTCATTCACGACGGTTTATTAATTAAAAATAAGAAAGGGTATCTCATTAAAAATAGAAAGAAGTTGTTGGGACTGGCGCTGGAGATGGACCCGGAGAATAAATTCTCCGGGATGATGCAGTAAAAATGATTTGCAATAGCGCGATTACCGGATGCGACGATTGATGCGTCTTATCCGGCCTACAAATCGAGCATTACGCCAGCCCAATAAAGAACCCGGCAATGGTCGCACTCATCAGGTTGGAAAGCGTCGCAGCTGCCAGCGCCCGTAAACCAAGCTGGGCGATTTCCGGCGCCCGTTTTGGCGAAATAGCCGAGAACGCCCCAACGACAACACCGATAGAACCAAAGTTAGCAAAACCACAAAGCGCAAAGGAGATAATGGCAACAGTTTTCACGTCCAGCGTGCCGCCCGTTTGCAAATATGGCGAGAAACTCAGGTAAGCGACAAATTCGTTAATCGCCAGTTTCTGCCCAATCAGGCTACCCGCAAGGTTGGCATCACTCCAGTCCACGCCCATGATCCACGCCAGCGGTGCCAGTACATAGCCAAAAATACTTTCCAGAGAGGCATTGGCAAAACCAAACCAACCGCCAATTCCACCGATAATGCCGTTGATCAGCGCAATAATCGCCACAAACGCCATCACCACCGTCGCCACACCTGCGGCTATTTTCAGTCCGGTCATCGCACCATTCGCCGCTGCTTCGATAAAGCTTTTTGGCGGCGTTTCGCTGAACGACAGATTTTCAAATGTCACCTGCGAAGGCTCGGTTGCCGGGCTAAGAATACGTGCAAACAAAATACCGCCAGGGATCGCCATCAGCGATGCCGCTAACAGATAGTCAATTGGCACGCCCATTCCGGCGTAACCAATCATCATCGAACCGGCAATAGACGCCATGCCGCTACAAATTGCGGTAAACAACTCGTTGCGATTCATACGATCAATAAACGGTTTTACGATCGCCGGGATCTCGTTTTGCCCAAGGAAAATGGTGGTGACCGCGACAAAAGATTCTATTTTGCTGATGTTGAGGGCTTTCTGGAAAATACTGCCAAGAATGCGAATAAGGAGTCCCATCACGCCAATGTAGTACAGCAGACTGATGAGCGCAGTAACGAAAATAATCGCCGGAAGTACGCGAAAGGCGAAGATAAAGCCCGCGCCATCAAACAGGACATCCATTTTCGGCCCCACCAGAGAGCCAAAAATAAAGGCGCTACCCGCATCGCTGTAGGACATGACTTTATGTACGCCCAATGCCGCCTGCTCTACAGCCCATTTTCCCGGTGGGAAGTAGAGCATAATGCCGCCAATAGCGATTTGCAGCAGCAGCGCGGCTCCAACCGTGCGCAAACTGATGCTCTTTTTATTCACTGACAACACAAACGCTATTGCCAGTAACACCACCATCCCCACAACACTTCTCATTATATCCATAATGATTTTCCCTTCATGCCCGTAAACCCGGCGCCAGCGCCAGGTTTCGGTTTGTATGATGAGTACGGGCGACGGCTTTCTGCCCGTCAGAAATTAACCCGCGAGACGCTGGTATTCTTTGGCAATTTCGCTCGCCAGAATGGCGTTGTTAAACACCAACTGGATGTTGGATTTCAGGCTGTCGCCACCGGTCAGTTCTGCAACGCGTGCCAGCAGGAACGGCGTGCTTTCTTTACCGATTACACCTTGCTCTTCAGCTTCGGCAACTGCCTGATCAATTGCAGCGTTAATACTTTCTTCCGGCATCGCAAACTGTTCCGGAATTGGGTTTGCCACCACCAGGCCACCGTTCAGACCGCTTTGCCATTTCACCGCCATCGCACGGGCAATTTCGCTGGCGCTGTCGAGACGGATGCTGACTTCAAACGGGCTGGTGCGGCAGAAAAACGCTGGTAATGCTTTGGTCTGATAGCCAATTAACGGCACACCAAAAGTTTCTAAATATTCGGTGGTTAAGCCTAAATCGAGAATAGATTTTGCTCCGGCACAAACTACGGTGACATTAGTGTGCGCCAGTTCCTGTAAATCGGCGGAAATATCGAAGGTATTTTCCGCCCCGCGATGAACACCGCCAATACCGCCAGTGGCAAATACTTTAATTCCGGCAAGCGCCGCAATAATCATGGTGGAAGCCACGGTGGTTGCGCCATTTTTTCCGGCGGCAACAACAAAAGGTAAATCGCGACGGCTAACTTTCGTTACGTTATGTCCTTCACGACCCAGCAATTCAATTTCTTCTTTGCTTAAGCCCACTTTCATCACGCCGCCAATAATAGCGATAGTGGCTGGTACAGCGCCCTGCTTACGAATTGTTTCTTCAACTTCAATTGCGGTCTGGGCATTTTGCGGGAACGGCATCCCGTGAGAAATAATGGTCGATTCCAGCGCCACAACCGGTTTTTTGTTTTTTAAAGCGTCCTGTACTTCCGGGGAAATTTGTAATAATTCAGGGGAAATTTTTAATTCAGACATTCTGCGTTCTCCACTAACGATATAACGTTGGCAATCGATAAATCAGGGTTATTGGTGTATTCACAGGAGAGCGCCATTGACGAACATCCCTGTGCAAAACGAACAGATTCGGCAAACGGCATCCCGTCTACCCAACACGAAGCAAGTCCCGCCATCATGGCATCGCCCGCTCCGGTAACATTAATGACATTGGTTTTAATCGGTGCAGACCAGCCGCTTTCGCCGCTGATATCACTATAATAAACACCATCACCACCCATGCTCAGAACCAGTCGGTTCAGGCCATGTTGATGGAACCAGGCGGCAACCTTTGCTACATCTTCACGCCCGGAAAGCGCAATCCCGCTCAGGGTTTCCGCTTCAAGACGGTTTGGCTTCAGGGTATGAATTTGACTTAATCGCTCGCGTACTTTGACGCATTTCCAGGCCGAAACCGGATCGACAAATACCGGTACGCCAGCGGCATTATCCAGAATCCAGACCAATGTCTCTTCACTGATATTACAGTCTGCGACAATGACCTTTGCCCCCTGAATAAATTCACGGTGCTGTGCGAGATATTCCGCTGAAATACAGTTACTAATATTCATGTCATTTATAGCAACCAGCATTTCACCGGTATTATCGAGTAATGATAAATAGCTCGATGTATTTTCCCCAGGCACAATAAGGCATTTATCGACATAAACACCGGAGTGATTGGTTTGTGTCAGGAGCGATTGACCATAAAAATCACTGCCTACGGCGCTCAGTAGCCAGGCTTTGTTTCCCAGCAACGCCAGATTTTGTGCGATATTGCGCCCTACTCCACCGGGAGTAAATTTTATTTTCCCTGGATTGGAATCCGCATAATTTAATGATTCATGTGAATATCCGGCGACATCAATATTCGCCGAACCTATAATTACGACATAATCCTTTTCGCGCATAGCACGTCCTCTGGTAAAAAATTACCAACCCTTTCAATCCACAAGAATAGAGATAACTGCAAAGACGGTTTAAACATGTGTTCATATTTAAACATGTGCTCATAGTATGCATGTTTTACTTAAAGTAAATTACCGCCAGAGGGGCAAAATGAGCAGATTTGAACAAGCTCACAAAACGCTATTATTGGCGGTTTTAGAAAAAGCGAAGAAATTGTGAAGTGATGCACAGAATGGAAACAATAAAAAAGGGCAGAAATTAATCTGCCCTTGAGGAAATGACGTTACTGTTTGATGAGAGTGTCAGCTTTCTATTGGAAAATAAAACCATTCAAAATCATAGAATTGCCGTCAACAATTTATCACTCACCTTGCACTCATCAAATGATACAGGGCAGAAAATTTCTGCCCTGTGGTTCACGTTTTATTATGCTGCTTTCGCCACAACGTCCGCTTCCGGACGTTTCAGGAAGGCATAGGCCAGACCCGCCACCAGCGTACCAGCGATAATTGCCACCAGGTAACCCAGTACCGGCGTAATGGCGCCAGGGATCAGCAGAACAAACAGACCACCGTGCGGTGCCATCAGTTTCGCACCAATCGCCATTGAGATTGCGCCAGTCAGCGCCCCACCAACGATACAGCACGGCAGCACTCGCATCGGATCACGGGCAGCAAACGGAATTGCACCTTCTGAAATAAAGCACAGACCAAGAACCAGAGCTGCTTTGCCGCCTTCTTGCTGCGCTTTGTCGAATTTGCGACGCGCCACCATTGTTGCCAGCCCCATTGCCAGCGGAGGCACCATACCTGCCGCCATAATCGCCGCCATCGGGCCATAGGTTTGAGTACTCAGCAGACCCACACCGAATGCATACGCTGCTTTGTTTACCGGACCGCCCATGTCAGTACACATCATGCCACCGAGGATCGCGCCCAGCAGAACCGCATTCGCAGTACCCATGGTTTGCAGCCAGTGAGTCAGGCTTTCGAGGATGCCAGCAACCGGTTTACCGATCAGGTAGATCATCGCCAGACCGACCACCAGACTGGAAATCAGCGGAATGATCAGAATCGGTTTCAGCGCCTCCATACTCTGTGGCAGTTTCAGTTGCGTACTGATTAACTTCGCGATGTAACCCGCCAGGAAGCCCGCAATGATCCCGCCAATGAAGCCAGAACCTGTGCTGACCGCCAGCATACCGCCAATCAGACCCGGCGTGAGACCCGGACGATCGGCAATGGAGAAGGCAATGTAACCCGCCAGTACCGGCACCATCAGCGCAAAGGCTGAACCACCGCCAATCTGCATCAGCGCCGCCGCCAGCGTCCCCTGCTCTTTAAACGCTTCGATACCAAAAGCAAAGGAAAGCGCGATACACAGACCACCCGCAACCACCATTGGCAGCATGTAGGAAACGCCCGTCAGCAGGTGACGATACGCGCCTGCACTCTCTTTCTTACCTTCAGTGGTCGCCGTTTGAGCTTTACCCGCCGGTTCGTAAGGCGTCGCTTCAGCAACCGCTTTATCCAGCTCCTGAGCCGTTTTCTTCAGCGCCAGACCGGTAGAGGTGCGATACATTGGTTTACCGGCAAATTTCGCCAGATCCACTTCGATATCTGCCGCCACAATCACCAGATCCGCTGCGGCTACTTCTTCGGGAGTGATTGCATTACCCGCGCCAACAGAACCACGGGTTTCAACTTTCACCCACCAGCCACGTTTTTTCGCTTCGGTTTCAATGGCTTCAGCCGCCATAAAGGTGTGCGCTACGCCAGTTGGGCAAGCTGTCACCGCAACCACGCGTTTCGGGCCACTGGCGACAACCGGTGCTGTCGCAGCGACCGGCGCAGTGTAAGGCTTCGCATGGCCTTTGGCTTCACTCAGGAATAGCTCAGGATGCGCGACTGCGCGGGAAATATCGCCCAGCCAGACATTTTTACCGTTCAGCGCGCTGTCGTTCGGGATGGAATCACCCAGAACAATCGCCATTTCAGCGTCGTTCGGATTGTCGATGATTTCCAGTTTTGCTTTTCGCGCCGCCGCGCCCAGCAGGGTCTTCGCCATATAGGCGCGTGCCTGACCGAGATTAGCGTCAATAATCAGCAGCGTTTTCATTATGCCTCTCCTGCTGTCAGTTAAAAGGTTGTAAGTCGACGCGCGCCATCATTGCGGCCAACTGCGGACGATCGGTAATACCCACATTGCTTTGACTGACCGCCAGGGCTGCAACAGCCGTTGCCAGACGCAGTGTGTGTTCACTGGATTCACGCATCAGCAAGCCATAAATGAGGCCACCAACCATGGAATCCCCTGCGCCAACAGTGCTTACGACATCGACTGACGGTGGTTTGGCGATCCATTCGCCGGAGGCATTAACCCAAAGCGCGCCTTCGGCACCCAGTGAAATGACGACATGCGCGATACCTTGTTCACGTAGCGCATGTGCAGCTTCAATGACATCTTTCATTTCAGGCAGTTTACGGCCAGCCCAGATTTCCAGCTCGCGGCGGTTAGGTTTCACCAGCCACGGTGCCGCTTTCAAACCTGCCACTAATGCTTCGCGGCTACTATCAAAGATAATGCAAGGACACTGACTACGCAGGCGAGTCATCCAGTCGGTGAATGCTTCCGGGCTGACGCCTGACGGTAAACTGCCGCTGACACAGACCATATCGAACTGACCGAGCCAGCTCAGAGAATCAGTCACAAAGCGTTCCCAGTCTGCTGGAGTGACTTCAAAACCCGAGAAATTGAGGTCAGTAACTTCGCCGTCTTTTTCCGTCAACTTAACGTTAATGCGGGTACGCCCCTGTACAACCTGGAAACGGTTGGCAATACCCAGCTCGCTGAACAGTTGCTGAAATCCGTCCTGATTGTCTTTACCCAGAAAGCCGCCAACGGTGACATCAATACCCAGATCTTTCAGAACTTTGGCAACGTTGATACCTTTACCCGCCGCATGAAGACCGGTGGTTTTCACCAGGTTCACTTCGCCGCGTTCAATTTCCGGGCAGAAACCAACAAGGTCATACGCCGGATTGAGGGTGATCGTAGCAACACGTCTGCTCATTACGCGCCCTCCCCAAGACCTGCGGCGATGGCGTCGCCAATTGCCTTCAGTGCCTGTTCAGCATCCGCCCCCTGGGCGGTAAAGCGCAGGCGATGACCTTTCTTAACGCCAAGTGCCACAACTTTCATCAGACTACGTCCGTTTGCCGGTTTGCCGGTGCCATCAAGGTTTGTCACGGTAATATCACTGTTAAATTGTTTAATGGTATTGACCAGCATGGTGCCTGGACGAGCATGCAGGCCGTGTTCGTTGCGCACCACAAACTCCGCGCTTAACACGTCGTCAGTCGGCGCATCATCGCTGGTCAGCAGTGCCAGCAATGTTGCCGCATCCGCTTTCAGCAAACGGTCAGCTTTATTGTCGAGTAACAGATCGGCGAGACGCTTAAGAACCGCGACGGGCTGATCGTCATTCATTGCCACACTCACCAGCATGGCTGCCGTTTCGCCCTCCACATCAAAAGCATTTGCCGCGCGGCTTACCGCAATCGCGCTACGCAGGTTGCCTTCGGCGCTATCGCTCAGCCAGATGCCCTGTCCGAGATTCAGAGGTTGTTCATTGATGGCTTTAGTGACGAAGGTGGCGTCAACGGCACCCGCTTCTTTCAGACGTGCAGCGTTCAGCGCCTGCAGAGTCAGCAGATCGCTGGCGACAATATCCAGCGTCAGCATTTCGTTATCGAGTTTCAGCTGCTCACTCTGCTTTTCGCCCATCAGCAATGCGCGAAGTTCTTCTGCTGTCGTTGCTGACTTCAGTTGTTCAGCAACGGAATCATCGCTTAGCACGTGGGTCAGCTGGCGCAGCAGGCCCAGGTGTTCGTCCGAGCTGGCGGCAATACCGATCGCCACGTACGCTACCTGACCGTCACCCCAGGTGACGCCTTCCGGGAACTGAAATACCTGAACGCCGGTTTTCAGCACCTGATCGCGGGTGTCGGTGGTGCCGTGAGGAATAGCAATACCATTGCCGAGGAACGTTGAGGTTTGCTGCTCGCGCGCCAGCATGCCATTGACGTAGCCTTCAGCTACATTACCGGCCCGCACCAGCGCCGCAGCGACCTGGCGAATCGCCTCTTCTTTGTCTCCGGCCTTTTCGCCCGGATGGATGTCCTGTACGGATAACTGGAACATAGTTCTCCTCTCTTGCTGAATTGAAACGATTCAGCTTCTATGAGAAAAAAAGCGCCAACCTGGCTTACGGTTAAAGACAAGATCGCGCTGAAACGTTTCAATAAAGCATAATACTTCTGTTTCAGCACGCAAGGGAAGCTGTAAACTTATGACCAAAATTTTGATGTGCTGCACAATTTTTTGTCATTTTTCCTAATTGCTGACGGGAAAACTCGTTGCCAGCAATTTCATTTCAGCAGCGTCAGCAGACAATCAACAAGAGTGAAATGGCATTTTGATTATTCGTGGCGAGTTTGATTTCACTGACTGTTTATTTTCTGACAAGCAGCGTAAACTCCGCGTCTCCATCTTTCAGTGATCGACCAGCATGCATAACTCCCCCGCAGTCTCCAGTGCGAAATCGTTTGACCTGACATCGACGGCGTTTTTAATCGTTGCCTTTCTCACCGGTATTGCGGGCGCTCTGCAAACCCCGACGCTCAGTATATTCCTTACCGATGAAGTGCACGCCCGTCCGGCGATGGTGGGATTCTTCTTTACCGGCAGTGCTGTCATCGGGATTCTGGTGAGTCAGTTTCTCGCCGGACGCTCTGATAAGCGCGGCGATCGTAAATCACTGATTGTCTTTTGCTGCCTGTTAGGCGTGTTGGCCTGCACCCTTTTTGCCTGGAACCGCAACTACTTTGTTTTGCTGTTCGTTGGTGTCTTTCTTAGTAGCTTTGGCTCTACCGCCAACCCGCAAATGTTTGCTCTCGCCCGTGAGCACGCTGACAAAACCGGGCGTGAAGCGGTGATGTTCAGCTCTTTTTTACGCGCTCAGGTTTCGTTGGCATGGGTCATTGGTCCGCCGCTGGCTTATGCCCTGGCGATGGGGTTCAGCTTTACGGTGATGTATCTCAGCGCAGCAGTGGCGTTTATTGTCTGCGGCCTGATGGTGTGGCTATTTTTACCGTCGATGCAAAAAGAGGTTCCGCTGGCGACCGGCACGGTTGAAGCGCCGCGCCGTAATCGTCGCGATACGCTACTGCTGTTTGTCATTTGTACGTTGATGTGGGGGTCAAATAGCCTGTACATCATCAACATGCCACTGTTTATTATCAACGAATTGCATCTTCCCGAGAAACTGGCGGGCGTGATGATGGGAACCGCCGCAGGCCTGGAAATCCCGACCATGTTGATCGCGGGTTATTTTGCCAAACGTCTGGGTAAGCGTTTCTTAATGCGCGTTGCCGCCGTGGGTGGCGTCTGTTTTTACGCAGGTATGCTGATGGCGCATTCACCTGTCATTCTGTTGGGCTTGCAGCTGCTGAATGCTATTTTTATTGGCATTCTGGGTGGCATCGGGATGCTCTATTTTCAGGATCTGATGCCCGGTCAGGCGGGTTCAGCAACCACGCTCTATACCAATACCTCGCGTGTGGGCTGGATCATCGCGGGGTCAGTGGCGGGCATAGTCGCCGAAATCTGGAATTATCACGCCGTGTTCTGGTTTGCGATGGTGATGATTATCGCCACTCTGTTCTGCTTACTGCGGATTAAAGATGTTTAAGGCGCGGTCAGTATTTCCAGATCGATAAGCCAGGTCATCGCCTGCTGACGCGTGTTACCGCACATTTCAGCACTGGCTTGTAAACCTGCGCAAACTTTCGGACGTAGCGGCGATGTAAAAATTTTACAACGTTGCTGTTCATCAAGCTGAATGCAGGGCGTATTGGCGGGCTTGCCATCTGGCATACCAGGTATAGGGCTGGAAATTGAAGGGGCAGTGCAACACGCCCCGCAACCCGGACGGCATTCCATACGTTGTTCTCTTAAGGTTAACCACCGGATTGATGAGCGCGCACAGTACCACCTTTTTTGCACCAGCAAAAGTGCGAATACCACTTGCCTGAAAGGCTCGTCGCGAGTAGTTTGACGCGATATTTTTGACATTTTCGATAACAGGAATTTTTCGATGCCAAGAGCGAACGAAATTAAAAAAGGTATGGTACTGAATTACAACGGCAAATTGCTGCTGGTTAAGGATATTGATATTCAGTCTCCCACCGCCCGTGGTGCCGCTACGCTGTACAAAATGCGTTTTTCTGATGTCCGTACCGGGCTGAAAGTGGAAGAACGCTTCAAAGGCGATGATATCGTTGACACCGTAACGCTGACCCGTCGTTACGTTGACTTCTCCTACGTCGATGGCAACGAATATGTCTTTATGGATAAAGAAGACTATACCCCGTATACCTTCACTAAAGATCAGATCGAAGAAGAGCTGCTGTTTATGCCGGAAGGCGGTATGCCGGATATGCAGGTTCTGACCTGGGACGGTCAACTTCTGGCGCTTGAACTGCCGCAAACCGTTGATCTGGAAATTGTTGAAACCGCACCGGGCATCAAAGGCGCGTCTGCCAGCGCCCGTAACAAACCGGCGACATTGAGCACCGGTCTGGTCATTCAAGTACCAGAATACTTAAGCCCAGGCGAAAAAATTCGTATCCATATCGAAGAACGCCGCTATATGGGTCGTGCTGACTAACTTCAGCCAGATATCAGAAAAGGGATAGCTCAGACTGTCCCTTTTTTAATTTATTATACCAATCTTCTATTTTGCGCTTCCTGAATATCGTTCTCCCGCAATATTCACCACTAAATTGATCGCCCTCACACTTCATCGCATTAACAATCCAGACCAATTTCAATTGCTGTCATATAACTTTACACTGTCGTTGTTAATTAATCGTTACTAAGACGTGACTCCTATGAATACAATCGCCTCCGTTACGCTCCCGCAGCATGTACACTCGCCCCGCTACGATCGGCAACAATTGAAATCTCGTATCGTTCATTTTGGATTTGGAGCCTTCCACCGTGCGCATCAGGCGCTATTAACCGACCGTGTGCTGAATGCCCAGGGCGGCGACTGGGGGATCTGTGAAATCAGCCTGTTCAGTGGCGATCAGTTGATGAGCCAGCTTCGCGCGCAGGATCATTTATACACCGTATTAGAAAAAGGCGCAGACGGCAACCAGGCTATTATTATTGGAGCCGTTCGCGAGTGCCTGAATGCAAAACTGGATTCCTTAGCGGCGATTATTGAGAAGTTTTGCGAGCCGCAGGTGGCGATTGTTTCCCTGACAATTACCGAAAAAGGCTATTGCATCGACCCGGCTACCGGCACACTCGACATCAGCAATCCACGTATCGTTCACGATCTACAAAGTCCCGAAGATCCTCACTCCGCGCCAGGCATTCTCGTCGAAGCACTAAAGCGCCGCCGTGAACGCGGCCTTGCCCCGTTTACCGTGCTCTCCTGCGACAACATTCCCGATAATGGCCATGTGGTGAAAAACGCGGTGCTGGGGATGGCGGAAAAACGTTCGCCAGAACTTGCGGAATGGATAAAAGATCACGTCAGCTTTCCGGGAACCATGGTAGACCGCATTGTCCCGGCAGCAACAGACGAATCACTGGCGGAAATTAGCCAGCATCTGGGCGTGAATGATCCCTGTGCGATTAGCTGCGAGCCGTTTATCCAATGGGTGGTGGAAGATAACTTCGTCGCGGGGCGCCCTGCCTGGGAAGTCGCTGGCGTGCAGATGGTCAATGATGTTCTGCCGTGGGAGGAGATGAAACTGCGTATGCTTAATGGTAGTCACTCTTTTCTCGCTTATCTGGGTTATCTCGCAGGATTCGCCCATATCAGTGATTGTATGCAGGATCGCGCATTTCTCCATGCCGCCAGAACATTAATGCTGGATGAGCAAGCGCCGACGCTGCGGATCAAAGATGTCGATTTAACACAATATGCGGATAAGTTAATTGCACGTTTTGCTAACCCGGCGCTGAAACATAAGACCTGGCAAATCGCGATGGATGGCAGCCAGAAATTACCGCAGCGTATGCTGGCAGGCATTCGCATACATCTGGCGCGCGGAACGAACTGGTCATTGTTGGCATTAGGCGTTGCTGGCTGGATGCGCTATGTGAGCGGTGTTGATGATGCCGGAAATGCTATTGATGTTCGCGATCCGCTTAGCGATAAAATTCGCGACCTGGTCGCGGGCAGCAGCAATGAACAACGCGTAACCGCCCTGCTTTCCCTGCGTGAAGTTTTCGGTGATGACCTGCCAAATAACCCGCATTTTGTGCAGGCTATCGAACAAGCCTGGCAACAAATCGCGCAGTTTGGGGCGCATCAGGCGCTATTAAACACTCTCAAAATTTAACGATTTCTGCGGTTAAAGCGGATGAAGCCCGTCTTCGTCCGCTCTCCCCTTCTCTTTTCTGCCTTTTTTAGCCAGGATTAACGCACAGTTAACTTATCAGAGTATTGCGGAGCCGCTGTGACCAGGACCAACCTCATCACCGGTTTTCTCGGCAGCGGGAAAACCACGTCGATTCTTCATCTATTAGCCCATAAAGATCCCAACGAAAAATGGGCGGTGCTGGTTAATGAATTTGGAGAAGTCGGAATTGATGGCGCTTTGCTCGCCGATAGCGGCGCATTGCTGAAAGAGATCCCCGGCGGCTGCATGTGCTGCGTTAATGGTTTACCCATGCAGGTAGGTCTGAATACCTTACTGCGTCAGGGAAAACCAGACCGCTTGTTGATAGAGCCAACCGGGCTGGGCCATCCGAAACAGATCCTCGATCTGTTAACCGCACCAGTTTATGAACCGTGGATCGACTTGCGCGCCACGTTGTGTATTCTCGATCCACGCCTGCTGTTGGATGAAAAAAGTGTCAATAATGAAAACTTCCGTGACCAGTTGGCTGCCGCAGACATCATTGTCGCCAATAAATCCGACCGCGCGACGCCCGAAAGCGAGCAAGCGTTGCAACGCTGGTGGCAACAAAATGGTGGCGATCGGCAATTAATTCACAGCGAACATGGGCAAATTGAAGGTCATCTTCTGGATTTACCCCGTCGCAATTTAACTGAGTTGCCTGCCAGCGCCGCCCATTCACATCAGCATGGCGTGAAAAAAGGGTTAGCGGCGTTAAGCCTGCCAGAACATCAACGCTGGCGTCGCAGTCTGAACAGCGGACAAGGACATCAGGCCTGTGGCTGGATATTCGACGCTGATACGGTGTTCGACACCATCGGCATTCTGGAATGGGCACGACTTGCACCAGTAGAGCGAGTGAAAGGCGTTATGCGCATTCCGGAAGGCCTTGTGCGAATCAACCGTCAGGGCGATGACCTGCACATTGAAACGCAAAACGTTGCACCACCGGATAGCCGTATTGAGCTGATTTCCAGTAGCGAAACTGACTGGAACGCCTTACAAAGCGCGCTGTTGAAGCTTCGTTTAGCGACCACCGCGTAAGGTTGCCTGCGTTTTTCAGTAAGATAATTAGAGAAAATATGATTAAAAATTTGCCGCAAATAGTGTTGTTGAACATTGTCGGCCTCGTGCTGTTTCTTTCCTGGTACATACCCGTTAATCATGGATTCTGGTTATCGATTGATACGAATATTTTTTATTTCTTTAATCAGAAACTGGTCGAAAGTAAGGCCTTTTTGTGGCTGGTTGCATTGACCAACAATCGCGCTTTCGACGGTTGTTCACTGCTGACGATGGGAATGTTGATGCTGAGTTTCTGGCTGAAAGAAAATGCCCCTGGCAGACGACGTATCGTAATTATTGGTCTGGTCATGCTGTTAACCGCAGTGGTATTAAACCAGCTGGGTCAGGCATTAATTCCGGTAAAACGGGCCAGCCCGACATTAACCTTTACAGATATTAACCGCGTCAGCGAACTGCTACCTGTACCCACGAAAGATGCATCACGAGATAGCTTTCCCGGCGATCACGGCATGATGTTACTTATTTTTTCCGCCTTTATGTGGCGCTATTTCGGAAAAGTCGCAGGTCTTATCGGCATTATTATTTTTGTGGTTTTTGCATTTCCCAGAGTAATGATTGGCGCGCACTGGTTTACCGATATCATTGTCGGCTCCATGACCGTGATATTGATCGGTTTACCCTGGGTGCTGTTGACGCCATTAAGTGATCGATTAATCACCTTTTTTGACAAATCACTACCTGGAAAAAGCAAACATTTCCAAAACAAATAACTCACAGTAATTAACATCATCAGGTTTATTTTTATAGTAAGGATAATCCTGATGATGCGCACGATTGCTTTCATTCATCGAATACAATGCTCATTCTTTAAGCAAATGAATAGGTTGCATGTTTTTCGCACAATCGTTCTTTAATTGACCAATCCCACTTATTAACTTTCTGTATCACTTTTTCTTATAAAAAATCATGTAAAACCGCTCGCCAAGACCGCGCCAATCGGGTAATCTCGGACTCGTTTTGCCTCGGCGTTAAATTATCCTCACAGCATATAATTTTGTGCGTTAGTCCACAGATTTGGCCTTAAGGAATTGTTTCAACATGCCCAGGTAATTAGTCTCGTGTCGCTTGGCATTTTTTATAACGATATTTATCGTTAAGGACTTCAAGGGAAAACAAACAACATGGTCAAATCTCAACCGATTTTGAGATATATCTTGCGCGGCATTCCCGCGATTGCAGTAGCGGTTCTGCTTTCTGCATGTAGTGCAAACAACACCGCAAAGAATATGCATCCTGAGACACGTGCAGTGGGTAGTGAAACATCATCACTGCAAGCTTCTCAGGATGAATTTGAAAACCTGGTTCGTAATGTCGACGTGAAATCGCGAATTATGGATCAGTATGCTGACTGGAAAGGCGTTCGTTATCGTCTGGGCGGCAGCACCAAAAAAGGTATCGATTGTTCTGGTTTCGTACAACGTACATTCCGTGAACAATTTGGCTTAGAGCTTCCGCGTTCAACGTATGAACAGCAGGAAATGGGGAAATCAGTTTCCCGTAGTAATTTGCGTACAGGCGACTTAGTCCTGTTCCGCGCGGGTTCAACCGGACGCCATGTCGGTATTTATATCGGTAATAATCAGTTTGTTCACGCATCCACCAGCAGTGGTGTAATTATTTCCAGCATGAATGAGCCGTACTGGAAGAAGCGTTACAACGAAGCACGTCGGGTTCTCAGCCGTAGCTAATAAATCGTTTGGATGCAATCCCTTGGCTATCCTGACGAGTTAACGAAAAGCACTGCTTAGGCAGTGCTTTTTGGTTTTTCTCATCCGAGAAAATGATGTTTCCACATCTTGAACCAGGCTATAGTCCCGTCATTCTTTCCTTTTAGTGTTGTCGTATTTTCAGGATATTATCGGAACCATGTTCATACGAGCTCCCTCTTCTGGACGTAAGATCCTGCTCACCTGCATTATTGCGGGCGTGATGATTGCGATACTGGTCAGCTGCCTTCAGTTTTTAGTGGCCTGGCATAAACACGAAGTCAAATACGACACCTTGATTAGCGACGTACAAAAATATCTCAATACCTATTTTGCCGACCTGAAATCCACCACTGACAGGCTCCAGCCGCTTACCTTAGATACCTGCCAGCAAGCTAACCCGGAGCTGACTGCACGCGCAGCATTTAGCATGAACGTGCGAACGTTTGTGCTGGTAAAGGATAAAAAGAGCTTCTGTTCTTCTGCAACTGGTGAGATGGACATCCCACTCAGTGAACTGATTCCGGCACTAAACATCGGCAAAGATATTGATATGGCAATATTGCCAGGCACACCGATGGTGCCCAATAAACCAACGATCGTCATCTGGTATCGTAACCCTTTATTAAAAAATAGCGGCGTTTTTGCAGCATTGAATCTGAACCTGACGCCGTATATTTTCTATAGCTATCACCAGCAAGATTTCAACGGTATCGCGCTCATTATTGGTGATACTGCGCTATCGACTTTTACGTCGCATTTGATGAACGTCCGTGAGTTAACCGGCACGCCGGTACGTGAAACCAAAATTGCAGGCCTTCCGCTGACCGTTCGGCTTTATGCTGATGACTGGACATGGAACGATGTGTGGTACGCGTTTCTACTGGGTGGTATGAGTGGAACTGTCGTTGGCCTGCTCTGCTATTACCTGATGAGCGTGCGTATGCGCCCAGGCAGAGAAATTATGATGGCCATCAAACGTGAGCAATTTTACGTGGTGTATCAACCGGTGGTTGATACGCAAACACTGCGGGTAACTGGCCTGGAAGTACTGCTACGCTGGCGTCACCCGGTAGTGGGTGAAATTCCCCCGGACGCCTTCATTCACTATGCCGAATCGCAAAAGATGATTGTACCTCTCACCCAGCATCTGTTTGAGCTGATTGCTCGTGATGCCGCAGAATTAGAAAACATACTGCCGGTGGGCGTGAAATTTGGCATTAACATCGCGCCGGATCATCTGCACAGCGAGAGCTTTAAAGCAGATATCCAAAAACTGCTCACTTCCCTGCCCGCACACCATTTCCAGATTGTGCTGGAAATTACCGAGCGCGATATGCTGAAAGAGCAAGAAGCCACGCAACTCTTCGCCTGGCTGCATTCAGTCGGCGTAGAAATTGCTATTGATGACTTCGGCACCGGGCACAGCGCGCTTATTTATCTGGAACGTTTCACGCTCGATTACCTGAAAATTGACCGTGGCTTTATCAACGCCATAGGTACGGAAACGGTCACCTCACCCGTACTTGACGCGGTGCTGACGCTGGCGAAACGTCTCAATATGCTGACAGTTGCTGAAGGGGTCGAAACACCGGAACAGGCGCGCTGGCTGCGCGAACGTGGCGTTAATTTCCTGCAAGGTTACTGGATTAGTCGCCCCCTGCCGCTGGATGATTTTATCCGCTGGCTGAAGAAACCGTATACGCCACAGTGGTAAGGTGTGCGTGCGTCCCTTATTATTCATAGTGAAAGTATGCCGGATTGCGGCTAATGATGAGTAAAAGGAAATCCGTTGCAGATGATTGTGCGCATACTGCTGCTGTTTATCGCTCTGTTCACCTTTGGTGCGCAGGCGCAGGCTATCAAGGAAAGCTATGCCTTTGCAGTGCTGGGAGAACCCCGGTACGCGTTTAATTTCAACCATTTTGATTATGTGAACCCCGCCGCGCCAAAAGGTGGGCAGATAACGTTGTCAGCCCTCGGCACCTTCGATAATTTCAACCGTTATGCATTGCGCGGCAACCCCGGCGCACGCACCGAGCAGTTGTACGACACGCTATTTACCACCTCCGATGACGAGCCAGGCAGTTATTACCCACTGATTGCCGAAAGCGCGCGCTATGCTGACGATTATTCCTGGGTGGAAGTCGCCATTAATCCGCGCGCCCGTTTTCATGACGGTTCGCCTATTACTGCCCGCGATGTTGAATTCACTTTTCAAAAATTTATGACCGAAGGCGTGCCGCAATTTCGTCTGGTTTATAAAGGCACTACCGTTAAAGCCATTGCGCCGTTAACCGTGCGCATTGAATTAGCCAAACCCGGTAAAGAAGATATGCTGAGTCTGTTTTCGCTGCCGGTATTTCCAGAAAAATACTGGAAGGATCACAAACTTAGCGACCCGCTCGCCACGCCTCCGCTTGCCAGTGGTCCGTACCGAATTACGTCCTGGAAAATGGGGCAGAATATTGTTTATTCCCGCGTGAAAGATTACTGGGCGGCAAACTTACCGGTAAACCGTGGGCGCTGGAATTTCGACACCATTCGCTACGATTATTACCTCGATGATAATGTCGCTTTTGAAGCATTTAAAGCCGGTGCTTTTGATTTGCGTATGGAAAACGACGCCAAAAACTGGGCAACGCGCTATACCGGTAAAAATTTCGACAAAAAATACATTATCAAAGACGAACAAAAGAACGAGTCGGCACAGGATACGCGCTGGCTGGCGTTTAACATTCAGCGTCCGGTATTCAGCGATCGCCGGGTGCGGGAAGCGATCACTCTCGCCTTTGACTTTGAATGGATGAACAAGGCGTTGTTTTACAATGCCTGGAGTCGCACGAACAGTTATTTTCAGAATACCGAATACGCGGCCAGAAATTACCCGGACGCAGCTGAACTGGTGCTTCTGGCGCCGATGAAAAAAGAGTTACCGCCAGAAGTCTTCACGCAAATCTACCAGCCGCCGGTATCCAAAGGCGATGGCTACGATCGTGACAACCTGTTAAAAGCCGACAAACTTCTCAACGAAGCGGGCTGGGTGCTGAAGGGGCAGCAACGCGTAAATGCCACAACGGGTCAACCGCTCAGCTTTGAGTTATTGCTGCCTTCAAGCAGCAATAGTCAGTGGGTATTGCCGTTCCAGCACAGCCTGCAACGGCTGGGTATCAGTATGGACATTCGCAAGGTGGATAACTCGCAAATTACCAACCGAATGCGCAGTCGCGACTATGACATGATGCCGCGCGTGTGGCGAGCAATGCCGTGGCCCAGTTCCGATTTACAGATTTCCTGGTCATCGGAATATATCAATTCCACTTATAATGCACCCGGCGTGCAAAGTCCGGTTATCGACTCGCTGATCAACCAGATTATTGCCGCGCAGGGAAATAAAGAAAAATTGCTGCCGTTAGGGCGCGCACTGGATCGCGTATTAACGTGGAATTATTACATGCTGCCAATGTGGTACATGGCGGAAGACCGTCTCGCCTGGTGGGATAAATTCTCCCAACCCGCTGTGCGCCCTATTTACAGCCTCGGTATCGATACCTGGTGGTATGACGTCAATAAAGCGGCCAAACTGCCGTCAGCCAGACAACAGGGAGAGTAGATGGGCGCTTATCTGATTCGCCGTCTGTTGCTGGTGATCCCAACGTTATGGGCGATTATCACCATCAACTTTTTCATCGTGCAAATTGCGCCTGGCGGTCCGGTCGACCAGGCCATCGCCGCCATTGAGTTTGGTAATGCCGGAGTATTACCCGGCGCAGGCGGTGAAGGTGTTCGTGCCAGCCATGCGCAAACGGGCGTCGGCAATATCAGCGACAGTAATTACCGTGGCGGACGCGGATTAGATCCAGAAGTGATCGCCGAGATCACTCATCGCTACGGTTTCGATAAGCCGATCCACGAACGTTACTTCAAAATGCTCTGGGACTACATCCGCTTTGATTTTGGCGACAGCTTGTTTCGCAGCGCCTCGGTGCTGACGCTGATTAAAGACAGTCTGCCGGTTTCCATCACCCTCGGATTATGGAGCACGCTGATTATCTATCTGGTGTCGATTCCGTTAGGCATTCGCAAAGCTGTTTATAATGGGAGCCGCTTTGACGTCTGGAGTAGCGCATTTATCATCATCGGTTACGCCATTCCGGCCTTTTTATTTGCCATCTTGCTGATTGTCTTCTTCGCAGGCGGCAGCTATTTCGACCTGTTCCCTCTACGCGGCCTGGTTTCCGCTAACTTTGATTCGCTGCCGTGGTATCAGAAAATCACTGATTATCTGTGGCATATCACGTTACCCGTGCTGGCGACAGTGATTGGCGGCTTTGCGGCACTTACGATGCTGACCAAAAACTCATTCCTTGATGAAGTGCGCAAGCAATACGTGGTTACCGCGCGTGCGAAAGGGGTCAGTGAGAAAAATATTCTCTGGAAACATGTGTTTCGTAACGCCATGCTGCTGGTGATTGCCGGTTTTCCGGCGACGTTTATCAGCATGTTTTTCACCGGTTCGCTGTTGATTGAGGTGATGTTTTCGCTCAATGGCCTCGGCTTACTGGGCTACGAAGCGACCGTCTCGCGCGATTATCCGGTGATGTTTGGCACCTTGTATATTTTCACCCTAATTGGCCTGCTGCTGAATATCGTCAGTGATATCAGCTATACGCTGGTCGATCCGCGTATTGATTTTGAGGGACGTTAATGTCGCGACTCAGCCCCGTCAATCAGGCCCGTTGGGCGCGTTTTCGCCATAACCGTCGCGGCTACTGGTCGTTATGGATTTTCCTCGTCTTGTTTGGTTTGAGTTTGTGTTCTGAACTTATTGCCAACGATAAACCGTTGCTGGTGCGTTATGACGGCAGCTGGTATTTCCCGTTGCTGAAAAACTACAGCGAAAGCGATTTTGGCGGTCCGCTGGCAAGCCAGGCAGATTATCAGGACCCGTGGCTGAAGCAACGGCTGGAAAATAACGGCTGGGTACTGTGGGCACCGATTCGCTTTGGTGCTACCAGTATCAACTTTGCTACCGATAAGCCCTTCCCTTCTCCCCCCTCCCGGCAAAACTGGCTGGGAACGGATGCCAACGGCGGCGATGTGCTGGCACGTATTCTCTATGGCACGCGGATCTCAGTTCTGTTTGGCCTGATGCTGACCCTCTGCTCCAGCGTGATGGGCGTGCTGGCGGGGGCGCTACAAGGCTATTACGGCGGTAAAGTCGCTCTTTGGGGACAACGCTTTATTGAAGTATGGTCGGGAATGCCGACGCTGTTTTTGATCATTTTACTTTCCAGCGTCGTACAGCCTAACTTCTGGTGGCTGCTGGCAATTACTGTCTTGTTTGGCTGGATGAGTCTGGTCGGTGTGGTGCGGGCGGAGTTTTTACGTACCCGTAATTTCGACTACATCCGCGCGGCGCAGGCGCTTGGCGTCAGCGATCGCAGTATCATTCTGCGTCATATGTTGCCAAATGCCATGGTCGCTACCCTTACCTTTTTACCGTTTATTTTATGCAGTTCAATAACTACCCTGACCTCGCTCGATTTCCTCGGCTTCGGTCTGCCGCTCGGTTCACCGTCGCTCGGCGAACTGCTGTTACAAGGGAAAAATAACCTCCAGGCCCCGTGGCTTGGGATCACCGCCTTCTTGTCGGTGGCGATATTATTGTCTTTGCTGATTTTTATTGGTGAAGCCGTCCGCGACGCATTTGATCCTAATAAGGCGGTGTAGTATGACGCAAACTCTGTTAGCGATTGAAAACTTGTCGGTGGGTTTTCGCCATCAGCAAACTGTCCGTACCGTAGTGAATGATGTTTCACTACAGATTGAGGCTGGCGAAACGCTGGCGCTGGTGGGCGAGTCAGGTTCTGGCAAGAGCGTTACTGCGCTGTCGATTTTACGTCTGCTCCCTTCCCCGCCGGTAGAATATCTTGCTGGAGATATTCGTTTTCATGGCGAATCGCTACTTCATGCCAGCGAGCAAACGTTGCGCGGCGTACGCGGTAATAAGGTAGCCATGATCTTCCAGGAGCCAATGGTGTCGTTAAATCCATTGCATACTCTGGAAAAACAGCTTTATGAAGTGCTTTCACTCCATCGCGGGATGCGACGAGAAGCGGCACGTGGCGAGATATTAAATTGCCTTGATCGCGTCGGTATCCGTCAGGCAGCAAAACGACTGGCAGATTACCCTCATCAGCTCTCAGGCGGCGAACGCCAGCGGGTGATGATTGCAATGGCGCTATTAACGCGCCCGGAATTATTAATTGCCGATGAACCGACTACCGCACTGGACGTCTCTGTCCAGGCGCAGATTTTACAGTTGTTGCGCGAACTGCAACATGAACTGAATATGGGGATGCTGTTTATTACTCATAACCTCAGCATCGTCAGAAAACTGGCTCACCGCGTGGCAGTGATGCAAAACGGTCACTGCGTGGAGCAAAATAACGCCACTGCGCTATTTGCCTCTCCTGTTCATCCTTACACGCAAAAGCTACTCAACAGCGAGCCGTCAGGCGACCCGGTGCCGTTGCCAGAACCAGCCTCAACGCTGCTTGATGTTGAACAGCTTCAGGTTGCCTTCCCCATTCGCAAAGGGATTTTGAAACGCGTTGTCGATCATAACGTGGTAGTGAAAGACATCAGTTTTACGCTACGAGCAGGTGAAACGCTGGGTTTAGTGGGCGAGTCCGGTTCCGGGAAAAGCACGACAGGACTGGCGCTGCTGCGACTGATTAACTCTCAGGGCAGCATCGTCTTTGACGGTCAGCCATTGCAAAATTTAAATCGCCGCCAGCTGTTACCTATTCGTCATCGCATTCAGGTGGTATTTCAGGATCCAAACTCCTCGCTCAACCCACGACTCAACGTTTTGCAGATTATTGAGGAAGGCTTACGGGTTCACCAGCCGACGCTTTCTGCCGCACAACGCGAACAACAAGTGATAGCCGTGATGCATGAAGTGGGGTTAGATCCTGAAACACGCCACCGCTATCCTGCAGAGTTTTCCGGGGGGCAACGACAACGCATAGCGATTGCCAGGGCGTTGATTCTTAAGCCTTCACTGATCATTCTTGATGAACCAACATCGTCGCTCGACAAAACGGTACAGGCGCAAATATTGACGCTATTGAAATCATTGCAACAAAAGCATCAACTGGCCTATTTGTTTATCAGCCACGATTTACACGTCGTCCGCGCGCTATGTCATCAGGTTATCGTACTGCGACAGGGGGAAGTGGTGGAACAAGGACCGTGCGCGCGCGTATTTGCCGCACCACAGCAGGAGTATACGCGTCAGCTACTGGCGTTAAGCTGACGCTTAAAAAGGATTGTAATTTGAGAAGGGCTCGGCAATTGCCACACCAAAATTTTTCAATCGGCATGTCGCCGCAAACTCATCATGGCGATTTACAAACAGGCACGGCTCACCTTCACACTCCAGTACCGAGCATGGAACTTCAATGTCGCTTAACGCCTGGCTTAGTTTGTACATCACCGACCATGCATTATCACCATCCGGGCTAAGCAATTTAAGCGCCACCAGGCTGTTGTCACCGCACGGTCCATTTTGCGGAATCGGTTCAACCTTCGAACCTGCGAAACCAGCAGACCAGCGATAGTTCTGCGGCAGTCGATGGACGATTGAGAGTTGTAATGAAGTCACTTATTTTCCCCGGAAGCACATTTACTTCACAATTTGTTTACATCAATTTTAACACATCAACAACAACCCGTCTTTAAACAGATCGTAAAGATTGATGCCTCGCCTGCGTGGCCTCTATGGCTCTGATTTAAATAATATCTGCGGGCGTGGTCACGTTTGCGGGGCTATATGTACCCGTTTCTGCGATCTAACTCAACCTTTTTAACTACAATGATGTGACTTTTTACATAAATTGATTTTACATAAAATAAACATATATCGGGGGGAATGATGGATTTGTGGTTGACATGCATCAACAAAGGAAGCCTTTTAGCTTCCCCGTTGTGCAATAGATCACCGTTTTTTCGGCCGACTGGCGTACAGACAGAAGAGAATGGAGCAGGTCGCACAGAACGCAATCGACCAGATCATCGGCCATGCGGAGTTAAAGGTCGCAAGGGAGAGCAATGCACCGACAATGGCGCCAATACCAAAGCGGAAGGTTCCTGCCAGCGATGATGCCGTTCCCGCCATATGGGGAAACTCATCCAGAATGACCGCCATCGCATTGGATGACACCATCGACACGCAGCCCACAAACGCCGCCACACCAACCACCAGCGACCAGAACCCCAACCCCAGCAGCGCACTGATGACCATCCACGCTGCCATAATAAATTGAATCCACAGCCCCGACCGGAACATATTCAGCGCGCCAATGCGGCGAACAAAGCGACTGTTAAAGATGGTCATCACGAACAAGAAAACAATATTCAGCGCAAAGTAATAACCAAAGTTTTCCGGCGCGACGTGGTTAATTTCAATGTAGACAAACGGTCCGGCGCTTAAGAATGAGAACATCCCGGCAAAGCTGAAACCGCTGGCCAGCATATAACTCAGGACGCGCTTATGGCGGAACAGTGCGGCGAAGTTGCCAATGGTGGTACGGATGTGAAACGGCTGACGACGCTCCGGCGGTAACGTTTCTTTGATCAGGAAGAAGATCATCGCCGAAGCCAGAATCGCCGCCACGGCGAGGATCCAGAAAATGTAATGCCAGCTCAGCCACACCAGCACCCAGCCGCCAACAATCGGCGCCATCAGAGGCGCGATGGTCGTTACCAGCATGACAAACGACATCATCCGCGAGAACTCTTCTTTCGGGTAGATGTCGCGCATCAGGGCGTTGATGACCACGCTGGCCGCCGCCGCTGCCAGCCCGTGAAAGAAACGCATCACAATCAGCTGATCGATAGTTTGCGCCAGTGCACACGCCACCGCCGCCGCAGCAAATACCAGCGTACCGCCAAGAACCACCGGCTTACGCCCGAAGCTATCTGCCATCGGCCCGTAGATTAACTGCCCCAACGCAAAACCCAGAATATAGGTACTCAGGGTCATCTGCGTACTGCCCGCTGGCACACCAAACTGCGCAGAAATCACTGGCAGCGCGGGCAGATACATATCAATCGACAGCGGCATCAACATGGCCAGCAGGCCAAGGATAAAAACAATAGCAAACGACGAATGCTGTCGGGTGGTCACAACGGGCTCCTGAAAGTCATTGAAAAGTTAGACGACGCTGGCAATTTCTTCTTCAGTTAACGGACGATATTCACCGGGTGCTAAATCAGCATCCAGCGTAATGCCGCCAATACGTTCACGATGCAGCTCAACCACGTGGTTACCCACGGCGGCGAACATGCGTTTCACCTGATGATAACGCCCTTCGCTGATGGTCAGACGAACCTGCGTTGGGGTAATCACTTCCAGCACCGCCGGCTTAGTGAGATCTTTTTCGTTATGCAGCTGCACGCCTTTAGCAAATTGCTCTGCCGTATCGTCAGCTACGGGGGATTCCAGCGTCACCAGATAGGTCTTCTCGCAATGATGGCGCGGAGAAGTAATGCGGTGCGACCACTGACCATCATCTGTCATCAGCACCAGACCGGTGGTATCGATATCCAGACGCCCTGCGGCGTGCAGTTTCCACGCTACCGGTTCATCCAGAAAATAGAGCACCGTTGGGTGATCCGGGTCGTCCGTGGAGCAAACATAGCCCTGAGGCTTATTGAGCATGAAGTAACGTGGGCCGTGTTGCTGCGCCAGCGGGTTGCCATCGTAAGCGACATCATGTTCAGGAAGCAGTTTGAACGCTGCATTGCGGACGATTTCGCCATCGACGGTGACACGAGTGGCACGGATTTCACGCCCGGCAATAGCACGGCTAACGCCGAGTTGCTGTGCGATAAATTTATCAAGTCGCATGTGTGTGATTTTGCCTGTAAAAAACGGAGGTCGGGTAATGACCCGAAAATCTGAACTGTTGTTCGCCCAGTATAGCGGTCTAATAACTTCCCTCAAGAGAAAAAGATCCGTGGCATACTATTAGCAGAATAATCTACCTACGCGAGACCATGATTTTTACACTCCGTCCATATCAGCAAGAAGCCGTGGATGCCACGCTCAACCATTTTCGTCGTCATAAAACTCCTGCCGTTATCGTGCTGCCTACTGGTGCAGGTAAAAGCCTGGTGATAGCGGAACTGGCACGGCTGGCGCGTGGTCGCGTGCTGGTGCTGGCGCACGTCAAAGAGCTGGTGGCGCAAAACCATGCAAAATATCAGGCGCTGGGGCTGGAAGCCGATATTTTTGCCGCCGGGCTGAAGCGCAAAGAGAGCCACGGTAAAGTGGTGTTTGGCAGCGTGCAGTCGGTCGCACGCAATCTCGATGCCTTTCAGGGTGAATTTTCGCTGTTGATTGTCGATGAATGCCACCGCATTGGCGACGATGAAGAGAGCCAGTATCAGCAAATCCTTACTCACCTGACAAAAGTGAATCCCCACTTACGCCTGTTGGGGCTGACCGCCACGCCTTTTCGGCTGGGCAAAGGCTGGATCTACCAGTTCCATTATCACGGCATGGTACGTGGCGACGAGAAAGCCCTTTTCCGTGACTGCATTTATGAGCTGCCGCTGCGTTATATGATTAAACACGGCTATCTGACGCCACCAGAACGGCTTGATATGCCGGTAGTGCAATACGATTTCAGCCGCTTGCAGGCACAGAGTAATGGGCTGTTCAGCGAAGCCGATCTCAACCGCGAGCTGAAAAAACAACAACGTATTACGCCGCACATCATCAGCCAGATTATGGAGTTCGCCGCAACGCGCAAAGGGGTGATGATTTTCGCCGCGACGGTTGAACACGCAAAAGAGATTGTGGGATTGCTGCCCGCCGAAGATGCAGCACTCATTACCGGTGACACACCCGGCGCTGAACGTGATGTATTAATTGAAGATTTTAAAGCCCAGCGTTTTCGCTATCTGGTCAACGTCGCGGTACTGACCACCGGATTTGACGCCCCGCACGTCGATCTTATTGCTATTCTGCGCCCTACCGAATCGGTGAGTCTTTACCAACAAATTGTC
This sequence comes from Escherichia sp. MOD1-EC6819, assembly GCF_002965765.1. NCBI lineage: Bacteria > Pseudomonadati > Pseudomonadota > Gammaproteobacteria > Enterobacterales > Enterobacteriaceae > Escherichia > Escherichia sp. MOD1-EC6819. The sequence continues at coordinate 116,681 of NZ_PTRG01000012.1, forward strand.
GGGCGCGGTCTGCGTCTGGCTCCCGGCAAGACTGATTGCTTAATTCTTGATTATGCGGGTAATCCTCACGATCTCTACGCGCCGGAGGTCGGTACACCAAAAGGCAAAAGTGACAACGTCCCGGTACAGGTTTTCTGCCCTGCCTGCGGTTTTGCCAACACCTTCTGGGGCAAAACGACCGCCGACGGTACATTGATTGAACACTTTGGTCGTCGCTGTCAGGGGTGGTTTGAAGATGACGACGGTCATCGCGAACAGTGTGACTTCCGTTTCCGTTTTAAAAATTGCCCACAATGTAACGCGGAAAACGATATTGCCGCCCGACGATGCCGCGAATGTGACACGGTACTGGTTGATCCAGACGACATGTTAAAAGCGGCGCTACGACTCAAAGACGCGCTGGTATTACGCTGTAGCGGCATGTCTTTGCAGCATGGTCACGATGAGAAAGGCGAATGGTTGAAAATTACCTATTACGATGAAGACGGAGCGGATGTGAGTGAGCGTTTCCGTCTACAAACGCCCGCCCAGCGTACCGCCTTCGAACAACTTTTTATCCGCCCGCATACGCGCACACCGGGCATCCCTCTGCGCTGGATAACCGCCGCCGATATCCTCGCCCAGCAAGCCTTATTGCGCCATCCGGATTTTGTTGTTGCCCGCATGAAAGGTCAGTACTGGCAAGTGCGTGAAAAAGTGTTCGATTACGAAGGTCGTTTTCGTCGGGCGCATGAATTACGCGGTTAATGGTAGTTTTGATTGATGTATAAGGCGATTGAGTATAGAATCTCGCCCGCTTTTGCATACGCAAAGCAGATCACTTACCTGTTGCTGGGTCGCCTGTAGCAGGATTAATTTAAGAGAGAAAGAAATGTTTACTATTAACGCAGAAGTACGTAAAGAGCAGGGTAAGGGTGCGAGCCGCCGCCTGCGTGCCGCTAACAAGTTCCCGGCAATCATCTACGGTGGCAAAGAAGCGCCGCTGGCTATCGAGCTGGATCACGACAAAGTCATGAACATGCAAGTTAAAGCTGAATTCTACAGCGAAGTTCTGACCATCGTTGTTGACGGTAAAGAAATCAAAGTTAAAGCTCAGGATGTACAGCGTCACCCGTACAAACCGAAGCTGCAGCACATCGACTTCGTTCGCGCTTAATTGCTGAATAAGTTGTAAAAAACCCCGCTCCGGCGGGGTTTTTTGTATCCGCAGATTATGCCTGATGCGACGCAGTGCGTCTTATCAGGCATACAGGTATTACCGTTATTTGCAGGCCAGAGAAGGCGTCACGCCGCATCTGGCATTCATTACGTAAAACCGATTAATTACCGCCAGACGTCCGGCGCTGAAGCTGATCGCGCAAGTTCGGCGGCGTGCCCTTAATGGTCAGGGTATCGGTCGCCGGGTCCCAGAAAATCCGTTCGCCTAACAGCATTGCATCAAAGTTGATGGTTAAGCCACCACCGCTACCGGCAAACTTAGTCAACTGACGCAGCGTGCTACGATCTGCCGGGAAGCTCTCTTCCAGTTCATAGCCTTTTTCAGCCGCAAATTCCGTGAAGCTCACTTCGCTGACGCCCGCCAGTTCTTTCGACAGCGACTCCAGCTCGATCTCTTCGCCCGCCTGCAATTGCTCATTACAGTAGCTATAAACCTGCTGGCGAACGTTCTGCCGTTCTGCTTTATCCAGTTGCGCTTCGGCGGTAAAGTCATCGACCGCCTGTAACAGTCCACGGTTTTGCGCTTTCGCATTCAATCCTTCGCTGGCACCGAGGAAGTCCATAAAGAAATCAGCCACTTTGCGCCCTACTCGCCCTTTCAGGAAAGTGAGATAACGGGTCGATTCTGGATTGGTTTCCCACTCGGTCAAATCGATACGCGCAACGATATCAGCATGATTAATATCGAGATAATGGGTTGGGTTGATGTCGAGGTTTTCGTTAACGCGCATACTGCTTAAATTGTTCAGTACGCAAATCAGCAAATACTCAACCGCCAGATAGCGATAGTGACAAAACAGCACGAAGCCGCCGTCAGCAAAAGGATATTTCGCCAGTTCGTCACGCAGGCGACCAGTTGCTGCCCGACTAAATGCCAGAAAGTCTTCTTCGCCCTGACGCTGTAAGCGCAGCGTCTGCGCCAGTTCACTTTCCTCGCTAAACAAACCGTAGGCTTTATTCTTGGCGCTATAGACACGATGCAGCTCCGCCACCATCTCAACGACGGTTTCCGTCGGTTCCAGCAATGAATCGCGCAGCACCAGCTCAAGGTTCTGCTCATCACGCTTGATAAGCTGGTGCAGAGCAATCTGGTTGATATCCAGACTCATGATAAACTCTCCTTTTAGACCGGGCGGTATTCAACCACCGCTGGTTAAGCGACGCAATAAAAGATGGCGGTCATTTTACAGAAGGTGGCGTAACGCGAATGATTTAAAGTATAAAAAAGCAGAAAAAAAACCGTTGCTACGGTAATATGTTGCCCTTTCATCAACTAACTGATTTCGATTTATGCCACAAATTTCCCGCTACAGTGATGAACAGGTTGAACAATTGCTCGCAGAGCTGCTCAACGTACTGGAAAAACATAAGGCTCCGACCGACCTTTCCCTGATGGTGTTAGGCAATATGGTCACCAACCTTATCAACACCAGCATTGCCCCGGCTCAGCGCCAGGCGATTGCCAACTCTTTTGCCCGCGCCTTACAGTCCTCTATCAACGAAGACAAAGCGCACTAAGGGAAACAGATAACAGGTTATGGTAACTCATCGTCAGCGCTACCGTGAAAAAGTCTCCCAGATGGTCAGTTGGGGGCACTGGTTTGCACTGTTCAATATTCTGCTTTCGCTCGTCATTGGCAGCCGTTACCTGTTTATCGCCGACTGGCCGACAACGCTTGCGGGTCGTATTTATTCCTACGTAAGCATTATCGGTCATTTCAGCTTCCTGGTGTTCGCCACCTATTTGCTGATCCTCTTCCCGCTGACCTTTATTGTCGGCTCCCAGAGGCTGATGAGGTTTTTGTCCGTCATTCTGGCAACAGCGGGAATGACGCTATTACTGATCGATAGCGAAGTCTTTACCCGTTTCCATCTCCATCTTAATCCCATCGTCTGGCAGTTGGTTATCAACCCGGACGAAAATGAGATGGCGCGCGACTGGCAGCTGATGTTCATCAGTGTGCCGGTAATATTATTGCTTGAACTGGTATTTGCGACGTGGAGCTGGCAAAAGCTGCGCAGCCTGACACGTCGTCGGCGCTTCGCCCGTCCGCTGGCCGCATTCTTATTCATCGCCTTTATTGCCTCGCATGTGGTTTATATTTGGGCCGATGCTAACTTCTATCGCCCGATCACCATGCAGCGCGCCAACCTGCCGCTTTCGTACCCGATGACGGCGCGACGTTTTCTTGAGAAGCATGGCTTGCTTGATGCACAAGAGTATCAACGCCGTCTTATTGAGCAAGGCAATCCAGATGCTGTTTCCGTACAGTATCCGTTAAGCGAACTGCGCTACCGCGATATGGGCACCGGGCAAAACGTCTTGCTGATTACTGTCGATGGCCTGAACTACTCACGCTTTGAGAAGCAGATGCCTGCGCTGGCAGGCTTTGCGGAACAAAATATTTCGTTCACGCGCCATATGAGTTCCGGCAACACGACCGACAACGGCATCTTTGGCCTGTTCTATGGCATATCGCCAAGTTATATGGACGGCATTCTGTCGACCCGTACACCTGCGGCATTAATTACCGCGCTTAACCAGCAAGGCTATCAACTGGGGCTATTCTCATCCGATGGCTTTACCAGCCCGTTGTATCGTCAGGCATTGTTGTCAGACTTCTCAATGCCGAGCGTTCGCACGCAATCCGATGAGCAGACTGCCACACAGTGGATCAACTGGCTGAGCCGCTACGCGCAAGAAGATAATCGCTGGTTCTCGTGGGTCTCTTTCAATGGCACTAACATTGACGACAGCAATCAGCAGGCATTTTCACGGAAATATAGCCGGGCGGCAGGCAATGTCGATGACCAGATCAACCGCGTGCTCAATGCACTGCGTGATTCTGGCAAACTGGACAATACGGTGGTGATTATTACTGCCGGTCGGGGCATTCCGCTGGTCGAAGAGGAAGAAACCTTTGACTGGTCCCACGGTCATCTTCAGGTGCCGTTAGTGATTCACTGGCCAGGCACACCGGCACAGCGAATTAATACCCTGACCGACCATACCGATCTGATGACCACGCTGATGCAACGTCTGCTACACGTCAGCACACCAGCGAGCGAATATTCGCAAGGTCAGGATTTGTTCAACCCTGAGCGCCGTCATTACTGGGTGACTGCGGCGAATAACGATACGCTGGCAATTACCACCCCGAAAATGACGCTGGTACTGAACAATAACGGTAAATACCGCACTTACAACTTACGTGGCGAAAGAGTGAAAGACGAAAAACCACAGTTAAGTTTGTTATTGCAAGTGCTGACAGACGAGAAGCGTTTCATCGCTAACTGATTAATTATAAATCAGTTAGCAAAATATCTTACTTGCAATCGGTGTGGAAAACGGTAGTATAAGCAGCCACGAGTCGGCACGTAGCGCAGCCTGGTAGCGCACCGTCATGGGGTGTCGGGGGTCGGAGGTTCAAATCCTCTCGTGCCGACCAAAAATCCCAAAAAAACCAACCTTTACGGTTGGTTTTTTTATATCCACAGCATTGTCTTGCTACCCTCACTTGCAGTTTTACTACATGCCCATACATAAAATGGGGTAACATTCACGCGCCTGGTAGCGTTACCAACGCTACGCTCAAACATAATGATTCTAATAAAACCTCAGGAGACTACTATGCCTGAAGCAACGCCTTTTCAGGTGATGATTGTGGATGATCATCCACTTATGCGACGCGGTGTTCGTCAGTTACTGGAGCTTGATCCTGGTTTTGAAGTGGTCGCCGAAGCAGGCGACGGCGCTAGTGCTATCGATCTGGCTAATCGACTGGATATCGACGTTATCTTGCTGGATCTCAATATGAAAGGTATGAGTGGCCTGGATACCCTCAATGCCTTGCGCAGGGATGGCGTTACCGCGCAAATTATTATCCTGACCGTATCAGATGCCTCCAGCGATGTCTTTGCACTGATAGACGCAGGCGCAGACGGCTATCTGCTAAAAGACAGCGACCCGGAAGTATTGCTGGAAGCAATTCGCGCCGGAGCAAAAGGCAGCAAAGTCTTTAGCGAACGCGTCAATCAGTACTTGCGCGAACGTGAAATGTTCGGTGCGGAAGAAGATCCCTTCAGCGTGCTGACGGAGCGTGAGCTGGATGTTCTGCACGAGCTGGCGCAAGGGCTGTCGAATAAGCAAATTGCCTCGGTGTTGAATATTTCTGAGCAGACGGTAAAAGTGCACATTCGCAATCTGCTGCGTAAACTCAATGTCCGCTCACGCGTGGCGGCCACCATTCTGTTCCTGCAACAACGCGGGACACAATAAAAAAATAGCCCGATGGATTTATCATCGGGCTGAGATTGATGACAAACGCAAAACTGCCTGATGCGCTATGCTTATCAGGCCTACGCAGATCGAGCAATGTATTGAATTTGCACGATTTTGTAGGCCGAATAAGGCGATCACGCCGCATCCGGCATAAACATAGCGCACGTTGTCATCCGCCTGGCTCCAATGGCGTCACCATCGGGCTTCTTCTTACTTACTCTCCTGCGGCGACAAATGCTGCATCGCCTGCGCGATACTGCGCTCAATCACCGCACGGCGAGTATCGTTGGCAGGCAAGAGTTTCAACATCATCTCCCACGCGGCAACGGCTTCGCCAAATCGCTGCTGCTCAAAGGCGTTAAACGCATACATGCTCAGCACGCGAATATTGCTGTGGTCACTTCTCACCAGTTGACGCAACAACTCGCCGCCCAGGCGGTTATCGTTGGGGTCAGAAGAACGCGTTAACGCCTCCGCGTAACCTAGCGCAGCATCACTGTTTTTCGGATCGAGGCGATACGCAGTGGCATATGCATCGGTCGCGATACTGGCGTTACCCAGCGCCATGCCAACGCGGCCCAACATAATCCAGCCTTCAATATCTCCTGGATTTTTTTGCAGTTGAGTACGCATTCCCAGCGCAAGACGTGACATCTCTTCTTCGTTGAGCGGATCGGCTTTCGGATCGAGCGCCCTGTCCAGCAACGCCGGAGCCTGTGCCGTGGCCTGCTGCCAAACTTTTACCTGCTGATAATTGCCAGTCTGGTAGTAGCTGACGCCTGCCACAATTAACGCCACCACAATACCCGGCAGATAAACAACATATCCGGCACGCTTACCTTCCGGCACGCTTTGTTCAGGAAACTCCTCCTGCGCCACATGCACCCGACGCCGCGAGCGGGAGTAAATCACCCAGCCGCCGATACCAATAGCGACAACTGGCAGCACCCACAGCAGCACGGTCAGCGGTGTTAATGGCGGATCGTAAGTGACGAAGTTGCCGTAACGCGCCACCATATAATCAACAATCTCTTTCTTGCTTTTACCTTCCTGCATCAGTTCATACACTTTCTGGCGCAGGTCAGTGGCAATCATCGAGTTGGAATCGGCAATACTGTTGTTCTGGCATTTCGGGCAGCGCAGTTCTTCCGTGAGCTGGCGGAACTGCTGTTCCTGTGCTTCATCTTTAAACTGCAACACGTCGATGGTCGCCAGCGCCGAGCCGGAGATCATCAGCATCAGCACGCCCAATAAAAACCTCATTGTGCGGCCTCCTTACTGTATTTCTCCCACAGCGGCTTGATCTCTTCTTCCCAGACGCGAGGATTGAGATCGCCCGCATGGCGATAGCGAATGATGCCGTTGCCATCGATGAGAAACGTTTCTGGCGCGCCATACACGCCGAGATCCAGCCCTAACATGCCGTCGCCATCAAACAGGCTTAGCGCGTAAGGATTGCCCAGTTCTTTCAGCCAGCTAATTGCTTTCTGCCTGTCGTCTTTATAGTTCATGCCGACCACGCGGATGCCCTGCGCAGAAAGCTGATTCAGATATTGATGTTCCGCACGGCAGGTCGGACACCAGGTCGCCCAGACGTTAAGCAGCACCGGTTTACCCTGAGTCAGCACATCCGCCTGATAAAACTGCCCCGGATTGTCCAGTGATTCGAGACGAAACTTCGGCACAGGCTTGCCAATGAGCGCCGATTCCAGATTGGTCGGATCATCCCCTTCGGCATTACGCGCCAGCTGCCACAGCAATGCTGCGGCAATCGCCAGGAAGATAATCAAAGGAATTAACAATACTTTGCTCTTCATACAGCCTCCGGCGCAGTTTTTTGCGGGTTCACGCGCTTGCGATAGCGAGGATCAAACAGGCACAGCAGCCCGCCCAACGCCATCATCAGCCCGCCCGCCCAGATCCAGCGAACAAACGGTTTGTAGTAAAGACGAACTGCCCACGCGCCGTTTTCCAGCTCTTCACCGAGCGCGGCGTACAGGTCACGCGTGATGCCGCCGTCAATCGCCGCTTCGGTCATCATCGACCCGGCAGTGTTGTAATAACGTTTTTCTGCATACAGCACTGTTTCCGGCTTGCCATCTCGCGTTACGCCGATAGTCGCCACACCGCCACGCCAGTTCGGGCCAGTCACCTCTTTGACATCACGGAAGGTGAAGCGATATTCATGAATATCGACGCTATCGCCGGACTTCATGCGCACATCACGCTCAACGCTATAGTTCTGACTAAAAGCAATGCCAACAATTGTCACTGCCAGCCCCAGGTGAGCCGCCACCATCCCCCAATAACTGAAGGTGGTTTTCGTGCCGCGTGAAATACGCAGCGCAGCTTCCGCAATTGCCAGCACCGCAATCCAGCAGGCCATTGCCAGGCCAAGCACCGTCATCGCCACAACTTTGCTTTCGAACAGCCACGGCAACAGCAGAGACAGCACCAGCGTTGAGATGAAGGCGATAATCAACAAATTGCGGATTTTACGCGGGCGATCGCGTCCCCAGCGCACCAGAGGGCCGACGCCAAGCAACAGCGCAAACGGCACCATTAGCCAGGTAAACATGGTGTTGAAGAACGGTTCGCCAATCGAAATACTGCCCAGCCCCAGTTGTTTATGCACCAGCGGCAGCAGCGTCCCCAGCAACACCACCAGCATCGCGGCGACCAGCAAAACGTTGTTCGCTAACAGCAGAGATTCCCGCGACCACAGCGCATTGTTTACGCGTGAGCGAACTTTGTGTCCACGCGCGGCAAACAGCAGCAGCGAACCGCCAATCACCAGTACCATAAAGGCGAGGATAAACATACCGCGCGCCGGATCAGACGCAAACGCGTGTACCGATACCAGCACGCCGGAACGCACGAGGAAAGTCCCCAGCAGACACAGCGAGAAGGCACTGATTGCCAACAGTAATGTCCACGCTTTGAAGCTGGCGCGTTGTTCAGTGACCGCCAGTGAGTGCATCAGCGCAGTCCCCACCAGCCACGGCATAAACGAGGCGTTTTCTACCGGATCCCAGAACCACCAGCCGCCCCAGCCGAGTTCGTAATAGGCCCATGCGGAACCAAGCACAATGCCGAGCGTCAGGAAGATCCACGCCGCCAGCGTCCACGGACGGGTAAAACGTGCGTAAGTGCTGTCCAGACGCCCACTCAACAAAGAAGCGATGGCAAAAGCAAACGCCACCGAGAAACCGACGTAGCCCATATAGAGCAGAGGCGGATGGAAGATCAGCCCCGGATCCTGCAACAGTGGGTTAAGATCGCGCCCTTCAATCGGGAAGTTCGGCAGCGTGCGGGAGAACGGGTTTGAGGTAAAGAGAATGAACAGCAAAAATCCGACGCTAACCATCCCCATTATCGCCAGTACGCGAGCAACAATATCCAGCGGAATACGCTGGCTAAAAATCGCTACCGCAAACGTCCAGCCGCTCATCAGCAACACCCACAGCAGCAGTGAACCTTCATGCGCGCCCCAGGTCGCCGCCACGCGATACCATACCGGAAGCTGGGTATTCGAGTTGCTGGCAACATAGGTGACGGTAAAGTCGTTGACCACGAAAGCATTGACCAGCACCAGAAATGCGCCAGCCACAGTCATGAACAGTAGCCAGGCAAACAAGCGGGAAGACGCCATCATGCGCGCATCTCCGCGCGCCACGCCCCATAACGGATACACGGACAGCAGCAGCGCAATTCCTAGCGCCAGGCACAGCAGCCCGTTACCAATTTCTGGCATCATGATGCTGGATCCTTATAAACACTCGCCGGGCGACGGTGATTCGCTTCCATCGCTTTTTCGACTTCTGGCGGCGTATAGTTTTCATCGTGTTTCGCCAGCACTTCTTTCGCGAGGATATGATTGCCTTTTTCCAGTTCGCCCTGCACCACAACGCCCTGCCCTTCACGGAACAGATCCGGCAAAATGCCTTCATAAGAGACATCCACTGAGCCTTCAGCGTCGTAAATGGTGAACGTTACTTTCAGCGAATTGGGATCGCGCTGCACGCTCCCCGGCATCACCATTCCGCCGACGCGCAGGCGCTGCCCGACTTCCGGCATCTGTTGGGTTTCACGTTTGCCGTAGAGAATCTCCCCCGGCGTATAAAAAAGATCGATATTCGAGCGCAGCGCATATAGCACCAGGCCAATCGTCAGCGCCAGCCCCGCCAGCACGGCACAGGCAATCCACAAGCGGTTTTTACGGCGAATATTCATGCAGCCTCCTGCTGTTGCGCAGCACGTAAACGCGCCTCACGCGCCCGCTGTTGCGCCACGCCACGCAGAATTGCGCGATGCTGCATCACCGAGTGCACGACCAAAACCACCAGCGGAATAACGGTCATCACCACCGCCAGCCAGACATAAAAGGCGTAACCGCCCATTGCGAAAAATTCATTCCAGGAAGCAAATGCAGGGGTCATTTACGGCCTCTTTTCAGTATCAGTTCACTCACCCACGGACGGCGTTTTTCCATCAGCAAAATCAAATTACGCATCCGCATCAGCGTCAGCGTGGCAGACAGCAGCAGGAAGCCGAAAATCGACCAGCGCAGCGGCGAACGCATCGCCGGATCGATACTTTGCTGCATTCGCGTTGATCCCTGATGCAGGGTGTTCCACCACTCCACGGAGTAATGAATAATCGGCAGATTCACCACGCCAATCAGCACCAGGATACCTGCCGCACGGCCCGCCAGACGGCGGTCGTCGAAGGCGTGCCACAGGGCAATCACACCCACATACAAAAACAGCAGCACCAGTTCAGAAGTCAGGCGTGCGTCCCATACCCACCAGGTGCCCCACATCGGTTTTCCCCACGCAGAACCGGTGACCAGGGCAATAAAGGTAAACACGGCACCAATGGGCGCCATCGCCGCCACCGCCAGGTTGGCCATTTTCATCTGCCAGACCAGGCCGATAAACGCGGCCACCGCCATTGAGGCATAAATCCCCATTGACCAGATCGCCGCAGGCACATGCAAGTAGATAATGCGGTAGCTATTTCCCTGTTGATAATCAGCGGGGGCAAAGCCGAATCCCCAGATCCAGCCGACGGTAAGCACAACCACACTGGCGATTGCCAGCCACGGTATAAACCAGCCACAGATTTGGTAGAGCCGTGGTGGGATCGCCAGTTGATGCAGTGTTTTCCACATAGTTTCGATACCAGACTTGAACAAAAATCAGTAATCCAGCGTTATTGAATGCTGATTCTTAACGCTGCCGCCGTCGCAAAAGGACTTAATGTCGCGGTGCCTGCCAGCAACGCGCCTAAAATTGCCAGATACCCGTCAACGGGCAAATGCATCGAAGCCGCGTCCATCGCGGCGGTGGCAAAGATGAGTAATGGGATAGTCAGCGGTAACACCAGAATGCTCAGTAGCACGCCGCCGCGCTTAAGTCCCACCGTCAGTGCCACGCCAGGTGCGCCGAGAAAGCCAAGCGTTGGGGTTCCCAGCAGCAGCGTCAGCGCCATCACTTGCCAGCCATAAACGTCCATTCCCAGTAGCAATGCCACCAGAGGCGAGAGGATGAGTAACGGCAGACCGGTTACCATCCAGTGCGCCATCACCTTCGCCAGCACAACGGCAGGCAAGGGTAACGGCAACAACATCAATTGTTCAAGACTGCCGTCCTGCAAATCGTCACGGAACAGTCGCTCCAGCGCCAGCAGTGAAGAAAGCAGCGCCGCAACCCAGATAACTCCCGGTGCAATACGCGCCAGCAGCTGCGGCTCCGGGCCAATACTGAGCGGAAAAAGGGTAATAACAATCAGGAAGAACCACAGCGGATTAGCGATTTCGGCACTATGGCGAAACGCCACGCGCAGCTCAAGACGGAAAATGCGCCAGAACATCATGCGCCCCTCGTTTGCGTCAGCGAAATGCGGCGGATTTTACTTTCAGCAACGTTGAGCGGCTGGTGAGTGGTCAGAATCACAATCCCCCCCTGCTCCGTATGCTGCGCCATACGCTGGGTCAGACGATCGACGCCGTTAACGTCAATCGCGGTAAAAGGTTCGTCGAGGATCCATAACGTGGCACGGGTCAGCCACAGACGCGCTAAAGCGACGCGGCGTTGTTGCCCGGCAGAAAGTTGATTTACGGGAATATCTTCGAATCCGGCAAGCCCGGCCTGCGCCAGGGCTTCCAGACATTGTGCGGTATCACCATCGCGATGATAAAAGTGCAGATTTTCTAACGCCGTCAGCCGGGTTTTGATCCCCGGCTGATGGCCTATCCATAACAGGTTTTGATGGTAGCTGTCGCGTACCTGATGCAAGGGCTGCCCTTGCCAGAGAACGTCACCCGCATCAGGGCGAGACAACCCCGTCAGCAAACGGAGAAGTGTTGTCTTCCCCGCGCCGTTGCTGCCGGTGATTTGTACCCACTCTCCTGCGTTCAGCGTAAATGACAAACCACTAAATAAGGTTCGTTCATCCCGCTCACAAAGTAACTCTCTGGCTTCAAGCATACCCAAGCAATAACCCTGTTAAAAACCTGGCTCGACTTCACGCATATCGGGCAGCTTGTGCGCTATCCCTTTATGGCAATCAATACAGGTTTGCCCATCTTTCACCGCCTGGTCGTGCATCTTAGCGGCAACAGATTTCTGGGCGGTTGTATCCATATACTCGAAGTTGTGACAGTTACGGCACTCCTGCGAGTTATTGTCCTTCATGCGCCGCCACTCATTCTGTGCCATCGTCAGGCGATGAGCTTCAAATTTCTGCGGCGTGTCAATAACGCCAAAAATTTTACCATACAGCTCTTTACTTGCTTTGAGCTTGCGTATCATCTTCGGCACAAACTCGTGCGGAACGTGACAATCCGGACAGGTCGCACGGACGCCGCTACGGTTGTTGTAGTGCACGGAATCCATGTATTCCTGATACACCGTGTTACGCATTTCGTGGCAGCTAATGCAGAACTCTTCGGTATTGGCTTTTTCCATCCCGGTGTTAAAGCCGCCCCAGAAGACGATGCCGCCGACAAAACCGATCAACAGCAGCGTCCCCAGCGCCAGACGGCTGGGGGTACGCCACCATTTCCACAGGCGCTTAATCAGACCAGGCTTACGGTCAGAATTTCCCATAATAACCTCTTATTTCCCGTAACCTTTTGATGGGGTAAAGGTATTCCCCACGATTGGCGCGGTATCGGCCTGCGGTACGTGACATTGCAGACAGAAATAACGACGCGGAGCCACTTCTGCGCCCACTTTGCCGTCGCTGTCCATAAAGTGAGTAGGACTGATGCGCGGTGCGCCAGTGGTGCGATAGCTTTCAACACCGTGGCACTGTAAGCAGCGGTTGGTATTGGTCGTTACCTGATAACCTTCAACGCTATGCGGGATCATTGGCGGCTGATTCACATAGTTCAGCGGCATCCGATCCTGCTCTTTTGGCATCCGAATGGCCCCTTCCTGCGTCCCGGATACTTCCGGCGACTGGCTAAAATCGACGCCATTTGCCGCCCAAACCGCGCCGCTCACCACCAGGGCCAGCATCGCCGTCCATTGACACAGCGCTTTCTTCAGGTCATGGCTTTTCATGATTTCGCTCCCGAACTCCATCGTGTAGTTATTGTAAATACATCCTCAGAACAGACATCCACGCAGCGACCGCACGTCATGCAATCGCGGCTGGTGACCTGCACCGGGCTTTGTTCATCCAGCACCGGGGCACGTAGCACATGCGGTTCCGGGCAAACATGAAAACAATCCATACAGCGGTTACATTTCTGCCGATCGGTGGCCGCAACGGTAATCACACCTTTGCTACCCAACACGCCATACAGCGCGCCGACCGGACAAATGTGCCCGCACCAGCCGTGTTCAACGACCAGTAGATCAAATAAAAACAGCGCGAGAATAAGCAGCGCGCCGCTGCCAAATCCCATTACCAGGCTACGGCCCATCAGAGAAACGGGGTTGATCCATTCCCAGATGAGCGTGCCGGTTAAGGCCGATCCCACCAGAATGACCACCAACAGCACGTACCGAATGTGGCGCGGGATGGTCGCAGACTGATTGAGTTCAAAGCGCCTGCGTAACCAGTTCGCTAAGTCGGTAATCGGGTTCAGCGGGCAGACCCAGCTGCAAAATAATCGCTTTCCTGCCAGGGCGTAGAGCACGGTGATAATCACCGCACCGATCAGCGCCACCGTGGCAGGCAGATGACCGCTGGCAAGACTTTGCAGCGTCATCAGCGGATCGGTCAGCGGAACGGTGTCGAATAACAGGCTACTGCTGTAGTTGCCGTGCAAGATCCACACACCAAACCACGGACCGCTCAAAAACATCCCCAGCACGAAGAACTGACAAAGGCGACGTAACACCAGCCAACGGTGACTGCGCCACCAGCCTTTCTTCGCCAGCGCCTCGCGCCCGGCGTCACGTTTACGATTTGCCATTGTTCCCCTCCAGCCAGCCGAAGCGGTAATGGTGACCTAACTCCCCTTTCGCCAGTGACAGCGGTAACACTTTGATTGCCGGTTGTTCCAGCACACACACCTTTTCGCACTTACCGCAACCGGTACAGGCGTCGCTGTGAACCGTCGGCAGAAAACGGGCGTGCTTACCGGTACGCGTGTTGCGCTCCAGCTCCAGGGTGATGGCCTCATCAATTTTCGGGCATTCGCGATAACAAACATCGCAGCGCAGCCCCTGAAAGTTGAGACAGTTTTCCTGGTCCACCAGCACCGCCAGTCCCATCCGCGCGTCGTCGATCGATTCGATCTCACGATCCAGCGCGCCGCTGGGGCATACTTTGGCGCACGGGACGTCCTCACACATTTCGCAAGGAATATCCCGTGCGACAAAATATGGCGTACCCGCCGACAGGCCAGAGGCCAGCGTCGCCAGTTTTAAGGTGTCGTAAGGGCAAGCCTGAACACACTGACCGCAACGCACACAGGCACTGGCAAAGGCGTTCTCGTTTATGGCTCCGGGCGGGCGCAACCGCACGCCAGATGCGCGTGCGGTTTGCTGTTGTAACCCCAGCGCCACACCCACGGCAGCCAGCCCGCCTGCTGTGCGAACGACATCGCGCAGAAAGCGGCGGCGACCATTTTGAGGTTTCGCTGACCGGGACATAATGGCTTACACCTTCTCCAGTTTGACCGCGCACTTCTTGAAGTCCGTCTCTTTCGAGAGCGGATCGGTCGCATCCAGCGTCAGTTTGTTAACCAGCTGTGCGGCGTCGAAGAACGGCATGTACACCAGGCCCTGCGGCGGACGGTTACGACCGCGCGTTTCAACAATCGAGATCACTTCGCCACGGCGAGAAACCACTTTCACTTTGTCGCCACGGCGCAGATCGCGCGCTTTCGCATCCAACGGGTGAATAAACAGGACCGCTTCCGGGAAGGCACGGTGCAGTTCCGGCACACGGCGAGTCATACTGCCGGTGTGCCAGTGCTCCAGGACGCGTCCGGTAGAGAGCCACAGATCGTACTCTTCATCCGGTGCTTCCGCCGCCGGTTCGAACGGCAGTGCGAAGATCACCGCTTTGCCATCCGGTTTACCGTAGAACTTATAGCCTTCGCCCGCTTTCACGTACGGGTCGTTACCTTCGCTGTAACGCCACTGCGTTTCTTTACCGTTCACCACCGGCCAGCGCAGACCGCGCGCTTTGTGGTAGTCATCGAACGGTGCCAGATCGTGACCGTGACCGCGACCAAACCATGCGTACTCTTCGAACAGCCCTTTTTGCAGATAGAAGCCCAGCTCGCGGGATTCATCGTTCAGCTGATCTTCCGCCAGTTCGGATAGCGGGAATTTGCTCACTTCGGGGGTGGCATACAGAACTTCGTACAGCGTTTTGCCACGCAGTTCCGGTTTCTTCGCCAGCAGCTCTTCCGGCCATACTTCTTCTGTTTTGAAGCGGCGGGAGAACTGGACTAACTGCCAGAGATCCGATTTCGCTTCGCCCGGGGCCTGTACCTGCTGACGCCAGAACTGAGTACGGCGTTCGGCATTACCGTAAGCGCCCTCTTTCTCTACCCACATTGCGGTCGGCAGGATCAAGTCCGCTGCCAGCGCACTGACTGTCGGATACGGATCGGAGACGATGATGAAGTTGCGCGGATCGCGCCAGCCCGGCATACGCTCTTCATTAATGTTCGGCCCGGCCTGCATGTTGTTGGTACACATGGTCCAGTAAACATTCAGCTTGCCGTCTTTCAGCGCACGGTCTTGTGCCACCGCGTGCAGACCGATTTTCGCCGGAATGGTGCCGCTCGGGATATTCCACTTCTTCTCGCAGATATCACGGTGTTTCTCGTTAGTCACCACCATGTCCGCAGGCAGACGGTGAGCAAAGGTGCCCACTTCACGCGCAGTACCGCACGCGGAAGGCTGCCCGGTCAGGGAGAACGGACCGCAACCCGGCTGGGAAATTTTTCCGGTCAGCAGGTGCAGGTTGTAGACCAGGTTGTTGGCCCACACGCCACGAGTATGCTGGTTGAAGCCCATCGTCCAGTAGGAGATGACTTTCTTGTTCGGATCGGCATACAGCTGCGCCAGTTGTTCTAACTGATCTTTCGGCACGCCGGTCATTTCGGCAGTTTTTTCCAGCGTATACTCAGCAACGAAGGCTTTGTAATCTTCAAAGCTCATCGGTTCGGAGGCGTCAGAACCTGGATTCTTCGCTGCTTTTTCCAGCGGATGGGTCGGACGTAAACCGTAGCCGATGTCCGTCGCCCCTTTACGCAGATTAACGTGTTTGCTGAAGAAGTCCTGATTTATCGCATTGTTTTGAATGATATAGTTGGCGATGTAGTTCAGGATCACCAGGTCAGACTGTGGCGTAAAGATGATGCCGTTATCCGCCAGTTCGAAGCTACGATGCTGGTAGGTAGAAAGCACCGCCACGGTGACGTTCTGGTTAGAGAGACGACGGTTAGTGATGCGCGACCAGAGGATCGGGTGCATCTCCGCCATGTTTGCGCCCCACAGCACAAACGCGTCAGCCTGCTCGATGTCGTCATAGCAGCCCATCGGCTCATCCATACCAAAGGTACGCATAAAGCCAACCACCGCCGACGCCATACAGTGACGCGCGTTCGGGTCGATGTTGTTCGAACGGAAGCCCGCTTTGAACAGCTTGGACGCGGCATAACCTTCCCAGATAGTCCACTGACCAGAACCGAACATACCGATCGATTCCGGCCCTTTTTCTTTCAGGGCGGTTTTGAATTTCTCTTCCATCACATCGAAGGCCTGATCCCAGGTGATTGGGGTAAATTCGCCTTCTTTGTCATATTTACCGTTTTTCATACGCAGAAGCGGCTGCGTCAAACGGTCTTTACCGTACATGATTTTGGGCAGGAAATAGCCCTTAATGCAGTTCAGACCACGGTTAACCGGTGCGTCCGGGTCGCCCTGACAGGCCACCACACGCCCCTGCTGCGTTCCGACCAGAACGCCGCAACCAGTACCGCAGAAACGGCACGGCGCTTTATCCCATTTAATGGCTTCCTGCTGACCAACAACGGCGCGGGCAACGCCCGGCACGCTGAGACCGGCAGCCGCCGCAGCGGCCGCAACGGCGTTAGCTTTCATAAAGCTACGACGACTGAGTTTCATGGTGTTTCCTCACCTTGCTCTTCCTGCTGGTGATAAACCAGCGACACCGCCAGCACGCCCTCTACGTTGCGTACTGACTCAATGGTTTGGATCAGCGTTTCGCTGTCTTCTGCTTCCACCACCACAATCAACTGACCGCTCGGCGCGTCGCTGACAGCAACTTCACAGCCGGGAAAGGCGTTCAGTTGGGTGCTGATGTCTGAAATTCGTTCGCTTTTGGCCTGCACGACCAGGCTGCAAACTTGCCAGTTAGTGTGCATGGAGATACTCCGCAGTTATGGCTGATACCGGACAGCTGGCTGCACATGCTCCACATCCGTTGCAAAGTTGGCTATTAAGTTGCGGCTGGTAGATCCCGGAGAGCGTCGGGCGAAAGATAATTGCCATTGGCTCACAGCTATCCTGACAGCGGCGGCATTCAACTGACTGATACGCCAGGCACGCCTCCCCGATGGTGAACAGCAAATCCCAGGCCCTGGTGTGGCGCGGAGAAAATAGCGATTCGGGGCAAGCCTGCGCGCAGGCGTAACAGAAGCTGCACTCGTTATTTTTGAAATTAACGCTCGGATAGCCGCCCGCGCCGCGTTGCAGAATGTTGTTTTCACAAGCATTAATACAGGCGTCGCAGCGGGTGCAATGGGTCAGAAAATGAGATTCATCACCGGACCAGGGCGGACGGATACCGTTACTGGCTTTGCGCCAGCGACCAGTGAGTATGCCCCGACGGGATGCATCAATCTTCACATTGACCTTCCATCATTAACGCGCTCTGAAAACTGAGAGCGACCAAATAAACCGCATAATTAATAAGCCATTTTTATAGCCGCTAAGATATTAAAGGATGTGTCAAAGATGCATACCCCGATCGGGGTAAAACCTGTAGCAGGATCAAAAGAGTGGTGGGAAGAGTGGCAAAAACGGGCTTTTGCTCACATTTCAAATGGTTATAAACATATTTATATAGCGATTAATTCACCAGAAATATTTCTCCAGGCTTCGCCATTCATCAGAATTTAACACTAAAAGGGCAGGTAAAATTGTCTGAATATTCTTTAGGTTATTCATAAAGCAAATTAATAAATCTGATGAATATGTTAACCTTCAGCGACATCATCGGTGAAAACCTATAAATGAAGAAGGAAAGCAAAAATGAAGACCATTCTACCTGCAGTATTGTTTGCCGCTTTCGCTACCACCTCCGCATGGGCGGCAGAGAGTGTCCAGCCACTGGAGAAAGTAGCGCCTTATCCACAAGCTGAAAAAGGCATGAAGCGTCAGGTGATTCAGTTAACTCCGCAAGAAGATGAATCTACCCTGAAAGTAGAACTGTTAATCGGTCAGACGCTGGAAGTCGATTGCAATTTGCATCGTCTCGGCGGGAAGCTGGAAAGCAAAACGCTGGAAGGCTGGGGCTATGATTATTATGTCTTTGATAAAGTAAGCTCCCCGGTTTCGACGATGATGGCCTGCCCGGATGGCAAGAAAGAGAAGAAATTTGTCACCGCGTATCTGGGCGATGCTGGAATGCTGCGTTACAACAGTAAGCTGCCGATCGTGGTGTATACGCCAGACAATGTGGATGTGAAGTACCGGGTCTGGAAGGCGGAAGAGAAAATTGACAACGCGGTAGTTCGCTAAACTGCTGTGAAGTGCTGCACTCCGTATGTCGGATAAGGCGGTCACGCCGCATCCGACATCTGGCGCACGAGCCGGTTGCCTGATGCGACGCTGACGCGTCTTATCAGGCCTACGCTACTGTGAAATGCGGCACCCCGTAGGTCGGATAAGGCGGTTACGCCGCATCCGACATCTAGCGCCCGGAGTCGGTTGCCTGATGCGACGCTGCGCGTCTTATCAGGCCTACGCTGCTGTGAAATGCGGCACCCCGTAGGTCGGATAAGGCGGTTACGCCGCATCCGACACTCAATGCCGGATGCGGCGCACCATTACAACGCAATATCCGCCACTTCTTTTTGAACGGGTTGCGGTTTCAACTGCGGTTTCGGCGTACTGTCTGCCGCCTGCGGCTTATCGTATTTCAGCCCCAGCACTTCGCTGGTGTACTGCAACTCGCGTTCTGTTGCCGCCACATCGCCGTTCAGCTTACGGCCATAAGACGGAACGATCGCTTTCAACGTTGCCTGCCATTGCGGGCTGGAAACGCGATCGCCAAATACTTTTTCCAGCAAATTCAACATAATCGGCGCGGCGGTTGACGCCCCCGGAGATGCCCCCAACAGCGCGGCAATGGTTCCTTGCTGGTCGCTGACCACTTCTGTCCCCAGACGCAGTACGCCGCCTTTATCGGCATCGCGTTTGATAATCTGCACACGCTGTCCTGCTTGCCACAAACGCCAGTCCCCTTTTTTCGCCTGCGGATAGTACTCTTTCAACGCTTCAAAACGATCCTCTTCACTCAACATCACCTGACTTACCAGATATTTCACCAGATCGAAATTATCCAGCCCGACGTGCATCATCGGCATCACGTTAGAGGTGGTGGTGGAACTCATCAGATCCCACAGTGAACCGTTTTTGAGGAATTTGGTTGAGAAGGTGGCAAATGGCCCAAACAGCACTACGCGTTTACCGTCCAGCACACGGGTATCGATATGCGGAACCGACATTGGCGGTGCGCCAACGGAGGCTTTCCCATAGACCTTCGCCAGATGATGGTTAACCACGTCCGGGTTTTCCGAAACAAGGAACTGCCCACCAACCGGGAAACCAGCGTAGTCTTTCGCTTCCGGAATACCCGATTCCTGTAACAGCTTCAGCGCCGCACCGCCCGCGCCGATAAAGACAAATTTCGCGCGGATGTTCTGTGCAGTGCCATTTTTCAGATCGGCAACGGTGACGGTCCAGGTGTTATCGTCATTACGTTTGAGGGCGCGGACTTCACTGCTGAGTTGCAGCGAGAAGTTAGATTTCTTCTGCAAGGAAGCAATTAACTGGCGGGTGATCTCGCCGTAGTTCACATCAGTGCCGATTTCTGTGCGTGTAGCCGCCACTTTCTGCTGCGGATCGCGCCCTTCCATCACTAACGGAGCCCACTCTTTGATTTGCGCGTGATCTTCAGAGTAACGCATACCGCGAAACAGCGAACTTTGTTGCAATGCCGCATAGCGGGCACGCAGGAAATTGACGTTATCTTCGCCCCAGACAAAGCTCATGTGCGGAACGGTATTGATAAATGAACGCGGAGTACGCAGCACGCCGCGCTCGACCTGGTGCGCCCAGAACTGGCGGGAAATCTGGAATGCTTCATTAATGGCGACTGCTTTTTCAATACTGATGCTGCCATCGGCGTTTTGCGGGGTGTAATTGAGTTCCATCAGCGCAGAATGCCCCGTTCCGGCGTTGTTCCAGCCGTTCGAACTCTCCTGCGCGACACCCTCCAGGCGCTCTACCATGGTCATCGACCACTCTGGCTCCAGCTCGCGTAAATAAGTCCCCAATGTGGCGCTCATAATGCCGCCGCCAATCAACAGTACATCAGTTTCCTGCTCCTCGGACGCTTTCGCTTTTGCCGCCATCGAAACGGCATTAAGCCCCACGGCCATCGAGAAGAGCATGGCAGTCACTTTTTTCATCTTGTTAATGCCTTACTTTTAGTCGCTTTATTGCAGGTGAGATTTGCGCGGCATCAACGGTAACACTTAAGTAACAACATTTAAATAATGTTTATAAATTATATTCTAATTTTAGAAACATTATAATTTCGTTGATTAATTATAGGGTTATTAGAAACGAAGGGATTTTTAGAATATTGACCTGGCGGCAGCAGTCCGCCAGGTCAGCGTCGAAATATTATGCCGTCCGGGCAACGGCATCACGCGAAGCAGCATCGCGCTCTTCGCCCGTCAGTTCGCTAAGTTGCCCGTTGCGCATCTCCAGCAGGCGGTCAGCGTGGATAAAGTAATGATCATCATGACTGATGGCGAAAATCGTTTTACCCATCTCCTGCATTAGCGGCAGCAGCACCTGATAAAACTCACGACGGAAGTGTGGGTCCTGATCCGCCGCCCATTCATCCAGCAGGATAATATCGCGTTCTTCTGCCAGCGCCAGCAACAGCGCCACGCGTTTTTTCTGCCCTTTTGATAACTTCAGGTTAACAATACGCCCGTTGCTTAACTCAAGCTTATGAGCCATTTTCAGCTGCGCCAGCCACTTCTCAACCAGTTGCGGGTTAGCGGGTTTACCCTCCGGCCCCAGCAGTTGATCAAACAGCCAGACATCGGTAAACACTGCCGAAAACAGTTTGCGATAATCTTCCGGTTGTTCGCCGCTGACAGGTTTGCCATCCAGCAAGATTTCGCCGCTTTGTGGCTGATACAAGCCCGTCAGCAACATCGCCAGCGTCGATTTTCCGCTACCGTTGCCACCAATCAGAAACAGCAGTTCACCACGTTTGATGGTGAGGTTAATCGGCCCAACGGAAAACGCGTTATCCTGATAAGCAAACGTCACGTTACGCAGCTCCAGCGTTTGCCAGTTGGGAAACGCCTGCGGGCGCGGAAACTCTGCTTTGAAAGGCGCGAGCGCGAATTTGTTCAGCTTGTTAAACGCCACCTGCGCCGTCAGCAGCGTCGGCAATGCGCCAACCGCCGAAAGCAGCGGCGTACGCAGGAATAACAGCGTCAACGAATAGGTCGCGGCAACGTTGGTATCAGCCCAACCGAGACTGTTCGCCATCCAGAACACCAGGCCGATTGCGCCCAGCATCATGATGTTTGACCAGTTCACGGCACTAAGATGGAAGGTGTCTGCGCGAATAATATGATGGCGATACTCTTGCGCATCAGGAATGTAGAGGTTGTTAAACACATACTCGGCGCGTTCACGGTTCAGAGTCAGCTCTTTGCGCCCTTCGAGTACGGTTTGAAAATCCGTGTACAGCTTGTCTTCGGTTTCACGCAGGGTCGCCATATGTTTGTACACCCGCGCCACCAGCACAAAACCGCCCCAAATGGTGACTGCCATCCAGATAGCCGTTACCAGCAACATTTTACCCGACAGCATCCACAAATACGCCGCGGAACCGATAGTGAGGATGATCCCCTGCACCAGTTCCGGCAGACGCACAAAAGCAATGGTGATATTGCGCACATCGCTGGTTAACCCCGCCAACAACGAGGCGCTACCGAGTTGTTCAATGCGCTCGACGTGAGTATCGAGAATCCGCTTGATAAATTCACTACGCAGTCGGTAAACGAAGTGATGCCCCAAAGTGGTGAGCGCCAGTTGCGATCCGAGAGTGACGGCCATCAACAGCAGCAATAACCCCAGAAACTCCGGCAACACCAGCAGACTGGTATCCGCCGTTTCGATAAGGCGCTGATTGATAAAAGCAATTAAGCCAATGCCTAATGCCGCACTGGCGAGGCTTAGCGCCATCACACTGATAAATGGCCAGCGATACTGCCGCCAGACAAGTACAAGAAGTTCCATGCAGAAAACCCGGACAATGAATTACAGCCCGCAGTTTAAACATCTCCGCGCTCACAGCAATAATAATTCTTATTTTTATTCTTTTTTACCTGCCTGACGGAATGTCAGATTGTAGCGGCAGTCGGCGGTGAGTGGATGAAAGCCCGCTTTGAGTGGTTGAATGCCGTGATAAAACAGCCGCGATTCACCGCCCCAAACCACCACGTCGCCATGCTCCAGCAACAGTCGTTTTAACGGATCATTACGTTTGAGGCCACCAAATTGAAAAATCGCGGGTAAGCCCAGAGAAACAGAAACAATCGGTGCGCGCAGATCCGGTTCGTCTTTATCCTGATGTAACGACAGTTTCGCGCCAGGGGCATAGCGGTTGATAAGACAAGCATCTGGCTGGAAATCTGGATAGCCCGCCGCCGTAGCCGCACGTTGACATAAATTATGAAAACTCTGCGGCATGGCGGGCCACGGTTTATTTGTTTGCGGATCAATGGGCGAATAGAGATAACCCTGCCGATTGGTGGTCCAGCCCAGACGCCCGCAGTTGGTCATCGCCACCGACATGGTATATCCGCCGGGTGTGACCATCTGGCGAAACGGTGACTGGCGGGCGACATTGCTGATTCCCTGCATCAGTTGCTCCGCAGTATTAAAGGCAAAACGGCGCAGGATCACCGCGCCAGGTGCCAGGGGTTCTTGCCACGGTTCAGCGTCAGCAAACAGATCCAACATTATTTTTCCTCGTTTTCAGCTTCACGGCGTAGCAACTGTGCTTTACGCGAAACACCCCAGCGGTAACCGGAAAGTGTGCCATCACCACGTACCACCCGATGACAAGGTATAACGATCGCTAACTTATTGGCGGCGCAGGCACTTGCCACGGCACGTACCGCTTTCGGTTTGCCGATGGTGTTTGCCAGTTGCTGATAACTCACAGTTTCACCGCAAGGAATGGTACGCAGCGCCTGCCAGACTTGCTGTTGAAAAGCGGTGCCGCGAATATCCAGCGGCAACGTCAGCGGCGTATCGCGCTGATTGAGGCTGGCGATCACTTCGCGTAGGCGTTGCTGAAACGTCGGGTCAGCGGGTGCGTTGTCGGCAGCGGGAAACATCTGCCGCAGTTCACTGATTAATGTCGCGTCATCATCACCCAGTAATATCGCGCAAATCCCCCGCTCGCTTTCTGCCACCAGGCAACGACCCAGCTTACAATCAGCCAGCGCATAACGCACAGCCAGGCTTTCGCCACCGTGACGAAACTGTTTAGCCGTCATGCCCAGCGTTTCATCGGCTTTACGGTAGTAACTGCTGCCGTCGGGGAATCCGGCATTGAGAATCGCCTGAGTCACGCTTTCCCCTTTTGCCAGAGATTCCCGTAAACGACGAGCGCGCCAGGCCTGTTGCCAGGCTTTAGGCGTCATTCCAGTCGTCGCTTTAAACAATCGATGCAAATGGAACGGACTCATCGCCACCTGGTCGGCTAAGGCTTCCAGCGTTACAGGCGTTTCCTGTTCCAGCAGTCGGCAGGCGTGGGTAATTTTATCAAGGCGATGTTGCTGGGGATTGGCTTTGTCTGGCTGACAACGTTTGCAGGGGCGAAAGCCAGCGGCAAGCGCCTCGCTGGCATCCGTATAGAAAGAAACGTTTTCCCGCAAGGCATGTCTGGCGCGGCAAGACGGACGGCAAAAGATGCCCGTGGTGCGCACGGCGAAGACAAATTCGCCGTCGGCGTTCGGGTCGCGGGCTAAGACAGATTGCCAGCGTTGATCATCAGTTAAGCGTGTGGCGTTTTTCATCATCAGCTCCCTGGTTAAGGATAGCCTTTAGTCTGCCCGGTCACCATCGCGCAAAAACCAACAATCTTGCGCTTTAATTTTTTTCGCTAATAAGGAAGCTTTTAAACTGCGGCGACATCCAGGTTTTAAAGCTATCGCCCTCTTTGGTGATCATATAGACCGCCAGCCCTTCCCGACGAACGACTTCTTTGGCTTTCTCCGGCCCGAGCACCATCAAACCTGTATCCCAGGCGTCGGCTTCCAGCGCCGTCGGGGCAATCACCGTCACGGAGACCAGATTGTGCTCAATGGGACGCCCGGTTTGCGGATCGATAACATGGGAAAGGCGTTTGCCGTCCAGTTCGTAATAGTTGCGATAGCTGCCGGAGGTGCTAATCCCGTGACCGTTGATATCCACCACGGCCTGAACCGCGTTCTCTTTATCGGTCGGTTTTTGGATCGCCACCCGCCACGGCTGCCCTTCGCCGTTCATGCCACGGCTGTTCAGCGCGCCCCCCACCGACACCAGATAGCGGGAAATACCTTCCTGCTCCATTAAGCGTGCCAGATGATCTGCCGCATAACCTTCGCCGACGGTGGAGAGATCGACATATAAATCCGGCAGATCTTTTTGCAGATATTGCTGATGCGACTGATTAATGACCGTCAGGTGCTGCAAACCTGTTTTGGCTTTCATCGCGTCGATCTGTTCCTGGTTCGGGATTTGTACTGGCTGTTGTTCCGGGCCAAAGCCCCACAGATTCACCAGCGGCCCGACAGTAATATCCATCGCGCCATCGGTTTTGGCGCCAATGCGCAGCGAGGTGGTGATGATATCGGCCATCGCTTCACTTACCGGCCACGGCGACAAACTTTTCGAGTCGTTAAAGCGCATCAGCGCGGAGTCTTTTTTATAGGTCGAAAGCAGCTGATCGTCGGCGTCCAGCTGGGTCTGAATCTTCTCTTTAAGTTCAGCACTGCGTTTGGCGTCAATGCCAGGGATGCTGGCACGCCAGAAGGTTCCCATCGTTTTGCCTTCAAGAACGGTAACTTCAGTAGCGTGGGATTTGGCGGGTTGTGTTTTTTGATCGCAACCAACAAAGAAGAGCGCGGCAGCCAGCAATGCCACGCGGGTAAATCTTATTTCCATACGTGATTATCCTCATGCGAACGGTCGCAAGAGTACACCAAAAAACTGCGTTTGTACGCTGAAAACAATGAAAAAAGGGCCCGCAGGCCCTTTGTTCGATATAAATCGAGATTAGAACTGGTAAACCAGACCCAGAGCTACGATATCATCAGTGTTGATGCCTGCAGCGCGGGTGAACTGGTTGTCGTCCAGCAGGTTGATTTTGTAGTCAACGTAGGTGGACATGTTTTTGTTGAAGTAGTAGGTAGCACCAACATCAACATATTTCAGGATATCTTCGTCGTCGTAGTTACGACCAGCAACGACACCCAGGTTTTTACCTTTAGACTGCAGGTATGCTACAGACGGACGCAGACCGAAGTCGAACTGATACTGAGCAACAGCTTCGAAGTTCTGTGCTTTGTTCGCCCAACCCAGGGTACCTACGCGAGTCGCGTTGTAGGTCTGGGTGTACTGAGCAGCCAGGTAGATGTTGTTAGCGTCGTATTTCAGACCACCGGTGTAGGTTTCAGCACGGTCGCCAGTACCGATGAAGCCCAGGTTGTTCTGATCCCAGGTACGTTTGGAGCTGGAAACTGCAGCACCGATACCGAAGCCTTCGTAATCATAAGTAACAGAACCGCCAACGCCGTCGCCGTTCTGACGCAGAGCACCACGACCGTTGTTGGTCATGCCTTCGCCGCTTACGCTACCGTTTTTACCCTGGTACTGAACAGCAAAGTTCAGACCGTCAACCAGACCGAAGAAGTCGGTGTTACGGTAGGTCGCGAAGCCGTTACCACGCTGCTGCATGAAGTTGTCAGAACCGTAAGTGTCGCCACCAAATTCTGGCAGTACGTCGGTCCAGGAAGTTACGTCGTAAACAACGCCGTAGTTACGACCGTAGTCGAAAGAACCAACGTCCTGGAATTTCAGACCAGCGAATGCCACACGGGTCCAGGAGTTTTCTTTGTTGTCTTCAGAGGTATTGCCCTGGATCTGATATTCCCACTGGCCGTAACCGGTCAGCTGGTCAGTAACCTGAGTTTCGCCTTTGAAACCAAGACGTACATAGGTCTGGTCGCCGTCTTCTGACTTGTTGTCAGAGAAATAGTGCAGGCCGTCTACTTTACCGTACAGATCTAATTTGTTGCCGTCTTTGTTGTAAACTTCAGCAGCGTTTGCTGCGCCTGCTACCAGCAGAGCTGGGACCAGGAGGGACAGTACTTTAACTTTCATGTTATTAACCCTCTGTTATATGCCTTTATTTGCTTTTTTATGCCACTGCATACTGATTAACCCTCATTAATCAGTCGGCAAGTCCATTCTCCCCAAAAATGCAGAATAATCCAACACGAATATGATACTAAAACTTTTAAGATGTTTCATTTGTCGCTATAGATGTTTCAAAATGTAAATATGATGGAACTTTTTAAGATTCTTGATGATTGGCGAAATAAGCACCTAACATCAAGCAATAATAATTCAAGGTTAAAATCAATAACTTATTCTTAAGTACTTGATAGCACTGAATGCCAAAACAAAATCTTCACTCGCAACTAAAATATGTCTCGCTATCATCATTAACTTTATTTATTACCGTCATTCATTTCTGAATGTCTGTTTACCCCTATTTCAACCGGATGCCTCGCATCCGGTTTTTTTTACCCTTCTTTACACAACTTTTATTTTTTTGTACTACCGCTGGAAAATTATAACGCTTGTTAATAATTCACAAAAAATTAACAAGATATAATTCCCGCCATCTTTTCTTTATCCGTAATTAATTTCGCTCTTCTTTTTTGCAGATTATTTGTACAGCAGAATGCGGTGTGTACATCTATTTCTCATCTGGCAGAACGAGACATATCGTTGAGGAATAGAGAATCATCTATCGGGTAATAGTCTGGAATTTCGCACTGTACCCTTTATACTGCCCTATCACTTCGCGAAGTTTTAACAGGTCATAAACACGAATGCGTCAGAAAGAGACAACGGCCACGACCCGCTTTTCACTCCTACCGGGGAGCATTACCCGCTTCTTTTTACTGTTGATCATTGTGTTGCTGGTGATGATGGGTGTAATGGTACAAAGCGCAGTCAACGCCTGGCTGAAAGATAAAAGCTACCAGATTGTCGACATTACTCATGCTATACAAAAGCGCGTCGATACCTGGCGTTACGTGACCTGGCAGATCTACGACAACATCGCTGCAACGACTTCACCTTCCACCAGCGAAAGTTTGCAAGAGACGCGTCTGAAACAGGATGTCTACTATCTGGAAAAACCGCGTCGCAAAACAGAAGCCCTGATCTTTGGTTCTCACGACAACTCAACGCTTGAGATGACCCAACGAATGTCTACTTATCTGGACACATTATGGGGCGCAGAAAATGTACCGTGGTCGATGTATTATCTGAACGGTCAGGATAACAGCCTGATTCTTATCTCGACCCTGCCGTTAAAAGATCTCACCTCCGGATTTAAAGAATCGACCGTCAGTGACATTGTTGATTCTCGTCGCGCAGAGATGCTGCAACAGGCTAACGCCCTGGATGAACGTGAAAGTTTTTCTAACCTGCGCCGTCTTGCCTGGCAGAACGGTCATTATTTTACCTTGCGTACAACCTTTAACCAGCCGGGACATCTGGCAACAGTGGTTGCATTTGATCTGCCTATTAATGATTTAATCCCGCCAGGGATGCCGCTGGATAGCTTCCGTCTTGAACCAGAAGCAGGTACTGCGGGTAACAATAATAATGAGAAAGAAGCAACGGATAGCGTCAGCATTAACTTTAATAGTTCGAAGATTGAAATCTCTTCGGCGCTCAACTCCACCGATATGCGGCTGGTCTGGCAGGTTCCTTACGGCACTTTGCTGCTGGATACATTGCAAAATATTCTGCTGCCACTGCTGCTGAATATCGGTTTGCTGGCACTGGCGCTTTTTGGTTACACCACCTTTCGCCATTTCTCCGGGCGCAGCACAGAAAGCGTTCCCAGCACCGCAGTGAATAACGAACTGCGTATTTTGCGAGCAATAAATGAAGAGATTGTGTCACTGCTGCCACTCGGTCTGCTGGTTCACGATCAGGAATCGAATCGCACAGTTATCAGCAATAAGATTGCCGACCATCTGCTGCCGCATTTGAATCTGCAAAACATCACCACCATGGCAGAACAGCATCAGGGGATTATTCAGGCGACCGTCAATAACGAGCTGTATGAAATTCGCATGTTCCGCAGCCAGATAGCGCCGCGTACGCAAATCTTCATCATTCGCGATCAGGATCGCGAGGTGCTGGTGAACAAGAAACTCAAGCAGGCACAGCGCCTGTATGAGAAAAACCAGCAGGGCCGGATGGCCTTTATGCAAAACATTGGCGATGCGCTGAAAGAACCCGCACGGTCACTGGCGGAGAGTGCGGCTAAACTCAACTCCCCGGAAAGCAAACAACTGGCAAATCAAGCTGATGTGCTGGTGCGCCTAGTCGATGAAATTCAGCTAGCGAATATTCTTGCGGACGATAGCTGGAAGAGCGAGACCGAGCTTTTCTCCGTACAGGATTTAATCGATGAAGTAGTGCCCGCAGTGCTACCAGCAATGAAACGCAAAGGCCTGCAACTGCTGATTAACAATCATCTGAAAGCACACGATATGCGCCGTGGCGATCGCGATGCTTTACGCCGTATTTTGCTGCTGTTGATGCAATATGCCGTCACCTCAACGCAACTGGGGAAAATTACCCTTGAGGTTGATCAGGATGAATCCTCTGACGAACGTCTGACTTTCCGCATTCTTGACACCGGAGATGGTGTAAGTATTCATGAAATGGATAATTTGCACTTCCCGTTCATCAACCAGACCCAAAGCGATCGCTATGGCAAGGCGGACCCGCTGGCATTCTG
Organism: Escherichia sp. MOD1-EC6819; assembly: GCF_002965765.1. Taxonomy (NCBI): domain Bacteria; kingdom Pseudomonadati; phylum Pseudomonadota; class Gammaproteobacteria; order Enterobacterales; family Enterobacteriaceae; genus Escherichia; species Escherichia sp. MOD1-EC6819. The sequence goes on from NZ_PTRG01000012.1 coordinate 146,049, forward strand.
GTTAAGTGATCAACTAGCGCGAAAACTGGGCGGTCATTTAAATATTAAAACGCGGGACGGGCTTGGCACACGATACTCCGTGCATATAAAAATGCTCCCTGCTACCCCGGACGTTGAAGAGGAAGAAGAACGTTTACTGGATGATGTCACCGTGATGGTGGATGTAACTTCCACAGAAATTCGGAATATTGTCACTCGCCAGTTAGAAAATTGGGGTGCAACCTGTATCACACCCGATGAAAGATTAATTAGTCAGGATTATGATATCTTTTTAACGGATAATCCGTCTAATCTTACTGCCTCTGGCTTGCTTTTAAGCGATGATGAGTCTGGCGTACGGGAAATTGGGCCTGGTCAATTGTGCGTCAACTTCAATATGAGCAATGCTATGCAGGAAGCGGTCTTACAATTAATTGAAGTGCAACTGGCGCAGGAAGAGGTGACAGAATCGCCTATGGGTGGAGATGAAAATGCACAACTCCATGCCAGCGGCTATTATGCGCTCTTTGTAGACACAGTACCGGATGATGTTAAGAGGCTGTATACTGAAGCAGCAACCAGTGACTTTGCTGCATTAGCCCAAACGGCTCATCGTCTTAAAGGCGTGTTTGCCATGCTAAATCTGGTACCCGGCAAGCAGTTATGTGAAACGCTGGAACATCTTATTCGCGAGAAGGATGTCCCAGGAACAGAAAAATACATCAGCGACATTGACAGCTATGTCAAGAGCTTGCTGTAGCAAGGTAGCCTATTACATGAACAATATGAACGTAATTATTGCCGATGACCATCCGATAGTACTGTTCGGTATTCGCAAATCACTTGAGCAAATTGAGTGGGTGAATGTTGTCGGCGAATTTGAAGATTCCACAGCACTGATCAACAACCTGCCGAAACTGGATGCGCACGTGTTGATTACCGATCTCTCCATGCCTGGAGATAAATACGGTGACGGGATCACCTTGATCAAATACATCAAGCGTCATTTCCCTAGCCTGTCGATCATTGTTCTGACCATGAACAACAACCCGGCAATTCTTAGCGCGGTACTGGATCTGGATATCGAAGGAATCGTCCTGAAGCAAGGCGCGCCTACAGATCTGCCGAAAGCCCTCGCCGCGCTGCAAAAAGGCAAGAAATTTACCCCGGAAAGCGTATCTCGTCTGCTGGAGAAAATCAGCGCCAGTGGTTACGGTGACAAGCGTCTCTCACCTAAAGAGAGTGAAGTACTGCGCCTGTTTGCAGAAGGTTTTCTGGTTACCGAGATTGCTAAAAAGCTCAACCGTAGCATCAAAACCATCAGCAGCCAGAAGAAATCCGCGATGATGAAGTTGGGTGTCGAGAACGATATCGCCCTGCTGAACTATCTCTCTTCTGTGACCTTAAGCCCGGCAGATAAAGAGTAATCTCCCGACAGGCCAGATAAGCACCGACCGCCGGATGCGGCGTGAACGCCTTATCCGGCCTACAAATCCCAATATTTCAATACACTGCACAAACATAGGCCTGATAAGACGCGCCAGCGTCGCATCAGGCATTTGCTCCGACCGCTCCTACGATTTCCGCGCTTTCCTGACCCTCTCGGCATACATCGTCAGCGTCTGTTTTATGACATCCAGCGTCACGGGCTTCGACAGACAGCTATCCATACCGGACTCCAGACACCGCTGCTTCTCTTCAGCCAACGCATTGGCAGTCACCCCGATTACCGGCAACGTTAGCCCTAACTGACGAATACGTTGCGTTAACCGGTAACCGTCCATATTCGGCATGTTGACGTCGCTAAGCACGATATCGATATGATTCTTGCTTAGTACATTAAGCGCATCGACGCCATCATTTGCCGTTTTACACTGATAACCCAACGATCCGAGCTGATCGGCTAGTAAGCGACGGTTAATCGGATGATCGTCAACCACCAGAATCATCATGTCGTCATTGCTAGTGGAATCTTTGTCCATCAATGGCAGAACGTTGGCAGGATCATCATTTTCAATTTCTATCCGATAGATACGCGCCAGTAGCACAGGCAGTTCATGCGACGAGGCGACGCTATGCACCCACTCACCGGGCGCTTTCTCCAGCGGAATACCAATATGCCGACGGCAGAACGTCACCACCGCTCTACCCTGCCATTTTTCGCTCAGCGCCTCATCCGTAATCAACACATCCTCTGGTGAGGGTTCCTGACCTTCGTATGTTGTAACGATTACACCACTGCGCTGCAAACTGGTTTCGATAAACTGGTATAGTGACGCATTACGTACCGCCAACCAGCAGCGTTTACCCGTTAATCCTTCGACACCTTTTTTATGTGGATATTGCGCACCATACAACGGAATACGCACCGTAAACTGGCTTCCCATGCCTGGTTCAGACTCCACCGAGATGTCACCGTCCATCATGCTGATCAATTTTTCACAAATCGCCAGCCCCAGACCGGTTCCCTGGAAGTTACGCTGTACGCCCGTCCCTACCTGGAAGAAGGGATCAAAAAGCCGCACCACTTCTTTCGCCGGAATACCCACGCCAGTATCGCGAACACGAATAGAAAGATAATCACCATCAGCACGGACATGCAGAACAATGCAGCCGGTATCGGTAAATTTAATGGCGTTACTCAACAGATTGGAGATAACCTGCTGTAAACGCATCGGATCGCCGTTTAAAGCTACCGGCACATCCGGTTCAATAAAGCAGTACAAACCAAGCTGCTTTCGCACCACCAGCGGCAAATAGTTGGCGGTGATATGGTTCATCACTTCACGCGGTGAAAACTCACGTGGCTCTATCTTTAACTGTTCCGATTCAATCTTCGAGAAATCGAGAATGTCGCTGATAATTTTCAACAGCAGGCTGGAAGAGTTATTCATTGCCGTCACCAGACGGTCAACGCCTTTCGGCAACTCTTTGGTTTGCAACAGATCCAGGTTACCGATAATGCCATACAGCGGCGTTCGCAACTCGTGGCTGACGGTAGCAAGGAACATCGATTTCGACTGACTCGCCTGTTCTGCTGCCTGCGCCATCTCTTGCAACGACTCTTCCATCTTCACGCGCGAAGAAACATCGACCAGTACGCAAATCGCCACGTTTTCATTACGATAGCGAGAATGAACAAAGCTGATTTGCAGATTAGTATTGTTGCTGGTCAGGACATCGACAAAATTGACCTGCTGCCCGCAGATAATTTGCGTCAGCCGCTGGCGATCCTCATGCGTAAGCATGTTGAGATAGGTATGCGCCAGTTCGTTACTCAAAATATTGACGCCATCAGCGGTGCGCAAAATACAGATCCCCACCGGTGCGGAGGCGACAATCTTGCGATTAAACTGCTCGTGTTCTTCCAGACGCTGGGCGTCACTTTCTGCCGGAATGAAAATACGCCGCTCGTACATCCGCGCGAGGGTGAACAGCGCCGCACCAGCAATCACATTCAGCAAAATAGCGTTAAGTATCAGCATACGAATGCGTTCCAGCACCTGATCTACGGGCACCGAGTAAACAATACTTAACGATGATGGCGGCAGATTTTTCTTCAGCACCAGTTCATGGAAGCCTGGTGTATAACCAAACCAGGAACGTTCCTGCATCCAACGCGGTTCAGCCTCGATTTTGCTTTCTGGTCCGGTCAACGAAATCAGGGTATGACCATTCTCATCAAGGATAGTAACCCCCATCGGTAATGTACCTGGTAAGAAGAAGTTCTCCATCCGAATGGTTTGTTCAACGCCCAGCAAGGCCTGCAAACGGTTCGCCAGATACACCGGCGTCAGCGCGTAAAAATATCCAACGCCAGGACGCGGGCCTTCGCTGATCCAATAAAGGTTGCTGCCGCTGTCATCCTGCGGAGCATTACGATACTTATTGATGCGTTCATGCAGAGCTTTCAGGGCGGTATCGCGTTCAACCGGCATATCACGCAGGCCAAAGTTTGCCATGCAGAGGTTATCGCTGCCGATCAAAAATACGCGGTTGAGATCGTAAGCTGCAGAGAAATTATCGCGCCAGTAGCGCATAAACCACGCCAGTGACTCCAGAGAGCCACGCCAGGTGTTACTCATCGCGGAACAATCGGAATCAGCAAACAACGGTTCGAACACCGGCACATCCGCTTGCGTTTCTCGCCCACGCGGGGAAAGCACGCCGTTTTCTACAGATAAGCGATTTTCAGCAATGTACTTCAGCTCTTTCATCACGTCAGAAGTGCGCTGAATAAACCGCTGAGCCTGATCGGAACTCAGGTTAAATTCCTGACGAATCTCAGATTCTCGCTGATGCAGGGCATTGACGATGTAAAACACTGATGAAAAAGCAATCAGCAACCAGAGCAATAACGCCAATGCTCTGAACATATAGCGCGAGACTTTCAGGGTTGTGCGAAAAGAAGCAAGGTATTTCAAAGGGGCGAAGCTCCGCCTCAGGTGACCGATGGAGTGTGGTTAAGGTAGCGGTAAAAGCGTGCCACCGCAATGTTCTCTCTTCTCGGTAATATGATACACCGCCGAGAAATCATCACCTTAACCCCCGATAATCGTCATATATCGGACAAGATTGATGGATTTCAGCATGCATTATATGAAGTGGATTTATCCACGCCGCTTACGCAATCAAATGATCCTGATGGCAATCCTGATGGTCATTGTCCCAACGCTTACTATTGGTTATATCGTAGAAACGGAAGGACGTTCAGCAGTCTTATCTGAAAAAGAGAAAAAACTTTCTGCCGTGGTCAACCTGCTTAATCAGGCGCTAGGCGATCGCTACGATCTCTACATCGACTTACCGCGTGAAGAGCGTATCCGCGCATTGAATGCAGAGCTTGCCCCCATTACCGAAAATATCACTCATGCCTTTCCTGGCATAGGCGCTGGTTATTATAACAAGACGCTGGATGCGATAATCACCTATGCGCCTTCATCGCTATATCAGAATAATGTGGGCGTTACTATTGCTGCGGATCACCCTGGTCGCGAAGTTATGCGTACAAATACCCCTTTGGTTTATTCAGGCAGGCAGGTGCGCGGCGATATTTTGAATTCAATGATCCCCATTGAACGTAATGGTGAAGTCCTCGGTTATATCTGGGCCAATGAATTAACCGAAGATATTCGCCGCCAGGCCTGGAAAATGGATGTGAGGATTATCATTGTACTCACCGCCGGTTTGCTGATAAGCCTGTTGTTGATTGTGCTTTTCTCCCGTCGCCTGAGCGCCAATATAGATATCATCACCGATGGCCTCTCGACTCTGGCGCAAAATATTCCCACTCGATTACCACAATTGCCCGGTGAAATGGGGCAAATCAGTCAGAGTGTTAACAACCTCGCCCAGGCACTGCGTGAAACGCGGACACTTAACGATCTGATTATTGAAAACGCTGCCGATGGCGTCATTGCCATCGACCGCCAGGGTGATGTAACCACCATGAACCCAGCAGCAGAAGTCATCACTGGCTATCAACGTCATGAACTGGTAGGGCAGCCTTACTCCATGTTGTTCGACAATACTCAGTTCTACAGTCCAGTTCTGGATACGCTGGAACATGGCACCGAACACGTGGCGCTGGAGATCAGTTTTCCAGGCCGTGACCGCACCATTGAAATCAGTGTCACTACCAGTCGTATTCATAACACGCATGGTGAAATGATAGGTGCTTTGGTGATTTTCTCTGATTTAACTGCCCGCAAAGAAACCCAACGCCGCATGGCGCAAGCTGAACGCCTCGCCACACTGGGTGAGCTGATGGCTGGCGTGGCGCATGAAGTCCGTAATCCGCTGACGGCTATTCGTGGTTATGTACAGATCTTGCGCCAACAAACCACTGACCCAATACATCAGGAATATCTGTCCGTAGTAATCAAAGAAATCGACTCAATTAACAAAGTCATTCAGCAATTGCTCGATTTTTCACGCCCACGCCACGGTCAATGGCAACAAGTCAGCCTCAATGCATTGGTTGAAGAAACTCTGGTACTGGTGCAAACCGCCGGCGTACAAGCGCGGATCGACTTCATAAGCGAACTGGACAATGAATTAAGCCCGATTAGTGCCGATCGCGAACTGCTCAAACAGGTACTCCTGAATATCCTGATCAATGCCGTCCAGGCTATCAGTGCCCGAGGGAAAATTCGCATTCGAACCTGGCAGTACAGCGACTCACAACAGGCTATTTCAATAGAAGACAACGGCTGTGGCATTGATCTCTCGCTGCAAAAAAAGATCTTCGATCCCTTTTTCACCACCAAAGCCTCAGGAACCGGGCTTGGTCTGGCGTTAAGTCAACGCATCATTAATGCCCATCAGGGGGATATTCGCGTCACCAGTTTGCCGGGCTACGGCGCAACCTTCACCCTTATTTTACCGATCAACCCGCAGGGAAATCAGACTGTATGACCGCTATTAATCGCATCCTTATTGTTGATGATGAAGATAATGTTCGCCGTATGCTGAGCACCGCTTTTGCACTACAAGGATACGAAACACATTGTGCGAACAACGGACGCACCGCATTACACCTGTTTGCCGATATTCACCCCGACGTGGTGTTGATGGATATCCGTATGCCTGAGATGGACGGCATCAAGGCACTAAAGGAGATGCGCAGCCAGGAGACCCGGACACCCGTTATTCTGATGACGGCCTATGCTGAAGTGGAAACCGCCGTCGAAGCACTACGCTGCGGTGCTTTCGACTATGTTATCAAACCGTTTGATCTCGATGAGTTGAATTTAATCGTTCAGCGCGCTTTACAACTCCAGTCAATGAAAAAAGAGATCCGTCATCTGCACCAGGCACTGAGCACCAGCTGGCAATGGGGGCACATTCTCACCAACAGCCCGGCGATGATGGACATCTGCAAAGACACCGCCAAAATTGCCCTTTCTCAGGCCAGCGTCTTGATTAGCGGTGAAAGCGGCACCGGGAAAGAGTTGATTGCCAGAGCGATTCACTACAATTCGCGGCGGGCAAAGGGGCCGTTCATTAAAGTCAACTGCGCGGCGCTGCCGGAATCGTTGCTCGAAAGTGAACTGTTTGGTCATGAAAAAGGTGCATTTACTGGTGCACAAACCTTGCGTCAGGGATTATTTGAACGTGCCAACGAAGGTACTCTGCTCCTAGACGAAATTGGCGAAATGCCGCTGGTACTGCAAGCCAAATTACTACGCATTCTGCAGGAACGGGAATTTGAACGGATTGGCGGCCATCAGACCATAAAAGTTGATATCCGCATCATTGCTGCCACCAACCGCGACTTGCAGGCAATGGTAAAAGAAGGCACCTTCCGTGAAGATCTCTTTTATCGCCTTAACGTTATTCATTTAATACTGCCGCCTCTGCGCGATCGCCGGGAAGATATTTCCCTGTTAGCTAATCACTTTTTGCAAAAATTCAGTAGTGAGAATCAGCGCGATATTATCGACATCGATCCGATGGCAATGTCACTGCTTACCGCCTGGTCATGGCCGGGAAATATTCGAGAGCTTTCCAACGTCATTGAACGCGCCGTCGTAATGAACTCAGGTCCGATCATTTTTTCTGAGGATCTTCCGCCACAGATTCGTCAGCCAGTCTGTAATGCTGGTGAGGCAAAAACAGCCCCTGTCGGTGAGCGTAATTTAAAAGAGGAAATTAAACGCGTCGAAAAACGCATCATTATGGAAGTGCTGGAACAACAGGACGGAAACCGAACCCGCACCGCTTTGATGCTGGGTATCAGTCGCCGTGCATTGATGTATAAACTCCAGGAATACGGTATCGATCCGGCGGATGTATAACACCAAAACTTGCTATGCAGAAATTTGCACAGTGCGCAAATTTCTGCATAGCCAATCATCCTCCTTCTTAATCCCCACCTTATTTATCCTTTTATATTCAATCAGTTAAAAACAACATCAAATATTCTCATTCTGGCACTCCCCTTGCTATTCCCTGACTGTACCCACAACGGTGTATGTAAGAGGGATAAATAATGAAAACAAAATTGATGACATTACAAGACGCCTCCGGCTTCTTTCGTGACGGCATGACCATCATGGTGGGCGGATTTATGGGGATTGGCACTCCATCCCGCCTGGTTGAAGCATTACTGGAATCTGGTGTTCGCGACCTGACATTGATAGCCAATGATACCGCGTTTGTTGATACCGGCATCGGTCCGCTCATCGTCAATGGTCGAGTCCGCAAAGTAATTGCGTCACATATCGGCACCAACCCGGAAACAGGTCGGCGCATGATATCTGGTGAAATGGACGTCGTTCTGGTGCCACAAGGTACGCTAATCGAGCAAATCCGCTGTGGTGGCGCTGGACTTGGTGGTTTTCTCACTCCAACTGGTGTCGGCACCGTCGTAGAGGAAGGCAAACAGACACTGACACTCGACGGTAAAACCTGGCTGCTTGAACGCCCGCTGCGCGCCGACCTGGCGCTCATTCGCGCTCATCGTTGCGACACACTTGGCAACCTGACCTATCAACTTAGCGCCCGCAACTTTAACCCCCTGATTGCCCTTGCGGCTGATATCACGCTGGTGGAGCCAGATGAACTGGTCGAAGTCGGCGAGCTGCAACCTGACCATATTGTCACCCCTGGTGCCGTTATCGACCACATCATCGTTTCACAGGAGAGCAAATAATGGATGCGAAACAACGTATTGCACGCCGTGTGGCACAAGAGCTTCGTGATGGTGACATCGTGAATCTGGGCATTGGTCTGCCGACGATGGTCGCCAACTATTTGCCAGAAGGCATTCATATCACTCTGCAATCGGAAAACGGCTTCCTCGGTTTAGGCCCGGTCACGACAGCGCATCCAGATCTGGTTAACGCAGGCGGACAACCATGCGGCGTTTTACCCGGCGCAGCCATGTTTGACAGCGCCATGTCATTTGCGCTGATCCGTGGCGGTCATATTGATGCCTGCGTGCTCGGTGGTTTGCAGGTAGACGAAGAAGCCAACCTCGCGAACTGGGTAGTGCCTGGAAAAATGGTGCCCGGTATGGGTGGCGCGATGGATCTGGTGACCGGGGCGCGCAAAGTGATCATTGCCATGGAACATTGCGCCAAAGATGGTTCACCGAAAATTTTGCGCCGCTGCACCATGCCGCTCACTGCGCAACACGCGGTGCATATGCTGGTCACTGAACTGGCTGTCTTTCGTTTCATTGACGGCAAAATGTGGCTCACCGAAATTGCCGACGGGTGTGATTTAGCCACCGTGCGTGCCAAAACCGAAGCTCAGTTTGAAGTAGCCGCCGATCTGAATACGCAACGGGGTGATTTATGATTGGTCGCATCTCACGTTTTATGACGCGTTTTGTCAGCCGGTGGCTTCCCGATCCTCTGATTTTTGCCATGTTGCTGACGTTGCTAACGTTCGTGATCGCGCTTTGGTTAACACCACAAACGCCGATCAGCATGGTGAAAATGTGGGGTGACGGTTTCTGGAACTTGCTGGCGTTCGGTATGCAGATGGCGCTGATCATCGTTACCGGTCATGCCCTTGCCAGCTCTGCTCCGGTGAAAAGCTTGCTGCGGACTGCCGCCTCCGCCGCAAAAACACCCGTACAGGGCGTCATGCTGGTCACTTTCTTCGGTTCCGTCGCTTGTGTCATCAACTGGGGATTTGGTCTGGTTGTCGGCGCAATGTTCGCCCGTGAAGTCGCCCGGCGAGTACCTGGCTCTGATTATCCGTTGCTCATTGCCTGCGCCTACATTGGTTTTCTCACCTGGGGTGGCGGCTTCTCTGGCTCAATGCCTCTGTTGGCTGCAACACCGGGCAACCCGGTTGAGCATATCGCCGGGCTTATCCCGGTGGGCGATACTCTGTTCAGTGGTTTTAACATTTTCATCACTGTGGCATTGATTGTGGTGATGCCATTTATCACCCGCATGATGATGCCAAAACCGTCTGACGTGGTGAGTATCGATCCAAAACTACTCATGGAAGAGGCTGATTTTCAAAAGCAGCTACCGAAAGATGCTCCACCGTCCGAGCGACTGGAAGAAAGCCGCATTCTGACGTTGATCATCGGCGCACTCGGTATCGCTTACCTGGCAATGTACTTCAGCGAACATGGCTTCAACATCACCATCAATACCGTCAACCTGATGTTTATGATTGCGGGTCTGCTGCTACATAAAACGCCAATGGCTTATATGCGTGCTATCAGCGCGGCAGCACGCAGTACCGCCGGTATTCTGGTGCAATTCCCCTTCTACGCCGGGATCCAACTGATGATGGAGCACTCCGGTCTGGGCGGACTCATTACCGAATTCTTCATCAATGTTGCGAACAAAGACACCTTCCCGGTAATGACCTTCTTTAGTTCTGCACTGATTAACTTCGCCGTTCCGTCTGGCGGCGGTCACTGGGTTATTCAGGGACCTTTCGTGATACCCGCAGCCCAGGCGCTGGGCGCTGATCTCGGTAAATCGGTAATGGCGATCGCCTACGGCGAGCAATGGATGAACATGGCACAACCGTTCTGGGCGCTGCCAGCACTGGCAATCGCCGGGCTCGGTGTCCGCGACATCATGGGCTATTGCATCACTGCCCTGCTCTTCTCCGGCGTCATTTTCGTCATTGGTTTAACGCTGTTCTGACGGCAACTCTACAGACAGAAGGAATATAAAATGAAAAATTGTGTCATCGTCAGTGCGGTACGTACTGCCATCGGTAGTTTTAATGGTTCACTCGCCTCCACCAGCGCCATCGATCTGGGGGCAACAGTAATTCAGGCCGCCATTGAACGCGCAAAACTCGATTCACAACACGTCGATGAAGTGATTATGGGTAACGTATTGCAGGCCGGGCTGGGGCAAAATCCGGCTCGTCAGGCACTGCTAAAAAGCGGACTGGCAGAAACGGTGTGCGGATTTACGGTCAACAAAGTATGTGGTTCTGGTCTGAAAAGCGTGGCGCTTGCCGCCCAGGCAATTCAGGCCGGTCAGGCACAGAGCATCGTAGCGGGTGGAATGGAGAACATGAGTTTAGCGCCCTATTTACTCGATGCAAAAGCACGCTCTGGTTATCGTCTTGGAGACGGACAGGTTTATGACGTGATCCTGCGCGATGGCCTGATGTGCGCCACTCACGGTTATCATATGGGTATTACCGCCGAGAACGTTGCCAAAGAGTACGGAATTACCCGTGAAATGCAGGATGAACTGGCGCTACATTCACAGCGTAAAGCGGCAGCAGCCATTGAGTCCGGTGCTTTTACCGCCGAAATTGTCCCGGTAAATGTTGTCACACGGAAGAAAAACATCGTCTTCGATCGCGATGAATTCCCGAAAGTAGATTCTACTGCAGAAGCTCTTGCTGCATTGCGCCCGGCCTTCGACAAAGCCGGAACGGTCACCGCCGGGAACGCGTCTGGCATTAACGATGGGGCTGCCGCACTGGTGATTATGGAAGAATCTGCGGCGCTGGCGGCAGGCCTAAAACCACTGGCACGCATTAAAAGCTATGCCAGCGGTGGCGTGCCCCCTGCATTGATGGGTATGGGGCCAGTACCTGCCACGCAAAAAGCGTTACAACTGGCGGGGCTGCAACTGGCAGACATTGATCTCATCGAAGCCAATGAAGCATTTGCCGCGCAGTTCCTTGCCGTTGGGAAAACCCTGGGCTTTGATCCTGAGAAAGTGAATGTCAACGGCGGAGCCATCGCGCTGGGGCATCCTATCGGCGCCAGCGGTGCACGTATTCTGGTCACACTATTACATGCAATGCAGGCTCGCGATAAAACGCTGGGTCTGGCGACGCTGTGCATTGGCGGCGGTCAGGGAATTGCGATGGTGATTGAACGATTGAATTAACGAACAAAAACGCCCGATAGCGAAAGTCATCGGGCGTTTTCTTAAACATCGACAGTGAAAGTAACCTCATTAATTACCAGTCAAAACTTTTCACCAGCGTCAGCTCGCCAGCATTACGCATCGGTACAATAAATGTTTCCTGTTTCTCATTGACCGATCCTTCATCGGTGATCAGCGTCAGTTGGGCGGTGGTTAATTCCGTTTCGCTGCGTCCGCCATAGTAGTTGATATACACCTGATAACGCCCGTGAACTGGCGCTGGCATGGCGAAAATCTCGGGTTCGTACCCCGTCGTGACATCCATATCCAGTGCGCCACTGTTTTTCAGCACCGTGTTACCGTACCAGGCGTGTTCGCCATCAGGCGTAACGACATGAAGATCGAGGTCGGTATTATCCGTATCCCACGAGAGAACCAGCCGTAAACGTGCGCGAATCGTTCCTGTACCCGGCGTTGAGTAAAACTGCATTTTTTGTCGGCTTTGCCCATCCGGGCTGATGACCTGCACACTGTTGCTGCCTTCAATGCCCTGACGCCAGCGGAAAGTAGGGCTATTGCACCAAAACCTACAAGGCCATAAAACCGCCAGCCTTTCGCCTTTTTTTCACCACTCATTGCCACATTCCTTGTGTAAAGCCAGCCATTTTTTATGGGCGATGCACAACTTTATCGCGCCCTAATACGACAAAAGCCCAGACTTTGCAGCCTGGACTTTTCAATTTAAAAAAGGGAGATGGCTCCCTTTTGACATGAAGAAATAAAATTATTCTTCTTCTGGCTCGTCGTCAACGTCCACTTCCGGAGCGATTTCATCGTCCCCTTCCGCAGCACTGCCATCGATGGTATCCAGATCTTCCTCGTCAACCGGTTCAGCAACACGTTGCAGACCCACTACGTTTTCATCTTCCGCAGTACGGATGAGGATCACGCCCTGGGTGTTACGGCCCACGATGCTGATTTCCGAAACGCGGGTACGTACCAACGTACCGGCATCGGTGATCATCATGATCTGATCGCAGTCATCAACCTGTACCGCACCAACCACTAAACCGTTACGTTCAGTCACTTTGATGGAGATAACCCCTTTCGTCGCACGCGACTTAGTTGGGTATTCCGCCACCGCAGTACGTTTACCGTAACCATTTTGTGTTGCAGTAAGGATTGCGCCATCGCCACGCGGTACGATCAGAGACACGACTTTATCGCCTTCGCCTAAACGAATACCGCGAACACCCGTGGTGTTGCAGCCCATCGCACGGACAGAAGACTCTTTAAAGCGCACCACTTTACCTTCGGCGGAGAACAGCATTACTTCGTCTTCGCCACTGGTCAGATCAACGCCGATCAGCTCATCGCCTTCAACCAGCTTGATCGCCACTTTACCGGCGGTACGCAGACGGTTGAATTCGGTGAGGACGGTTTTCTTCACAGTACCGTTAGCAGTCGCCATGAAGACTTTCACGCCTTCTTCAAACTCGGTCACAGGCAGGATCGCGGTGATACGTTCGTCCTGTTCCAGCGGCAGCAGGTTGACGATCGGACGACCACGTGCACCACGAGAAGCTTCCGGCAACTGATAAACCTTCATCGAATAGACGCGACCACGGCTGGAGAAGCACAGAATATGGTCGTGGGTGTTCGCCACCAGCAGTCGGTCGATAAAGTCTTCTTCTTTAATACGTGCGGCAGATTTACCTTTCCCGCCACGACGCTGCGCTTCGTATTCCGAAAGCGGCTGGTACTTCACGTAGCCCTGGTGAGAGAGCGTCACGACCACATCTTCCTGAGTGATCAGATCTTCCAGGTTGATGTCTGCGCTGTTGGCAGTGATTTCAGTACGACGTTTGTCGCCGAACTGTTCACGAACCAGTTCCAGCTCTTCGCGGATCACTTCCATCAGACGATCGGCGCTACCCAGAATACGCAGCAGTTCCGCGATCTGATCCAGCAGTTCTTTGTATTCGTCGAGCAGTTTTTCGTGCTCAAGGCCGGTCAGTTTCTGCAAACGCAGATCCAGAATTGCCTGAGCTTGCTGTTCGGTCAGGTAGTACAGACCGTCACGCACGCCGAACTCTGGCTCCAGCCATTCCGGACGCGCAGCATCGTCACCCGCACGCTCCAGCATCGCGGCAACGTTGCCCAGCTGCCACGGATTAGCAACCAGCGCGGTTTTCGCTTCTGCAGGCGTCGGCGCATGACGGATCAGTTCAATGATCGGGTCGATGTTCGCCAGTGCTACGGCTAATGCTTCAAGAATATGAGCACGATCGCGGGCTTTACGCAGTTCGAAAATGGTACGACGGGTCACCACTTCGCGACGGTGACGGACAAACGCAGCGATAATGTCTTTCAGGTTCATGATCTTCGGCTGACCATGGTGCAATGCCACCATGTTGATACCGAAAGAAACCTGCAGCTGGGTCTGGGAGTAGAGGTTGTTGAGCACCACTTCACCGACCGCATCGCGTTTAACTTCAATCACGATGCGCATACCGTCTTTGTCAGACTCGTCACGCAGCGCGCTGATGCCTTCCACGCGTTTTTCTTTTACCAGTTCCGCAATCTTCTCGATCAGGCGCGCTTTGTTCACCTGATACGGAATTTCGTGGACGATAATGGTTTCACGCCCGGTTTTGGCGTCAACTTCCACTTCAGCACGGGCGCGGATATATACCTTGCCGCGACCGGTACGGTAAGCTTCTTCAATACCGCGACGACCGTTAATGATTGCCGCCGTCGGGAAGTCCGGCCCCGGAATGTGTTCCATCAGCCCTTCAATGCTGATGTCTTCATCATCGATATACGCCAGACAACCGTTGATGACTTCCGTCAGGTTGTGTGGCGGGATGTTGGTTGCCATACCTACGGCGATACCGGAAGAACCGTTCACCAGCAGGTTAGGAATTTTGGTCGGCATGACGTCCGGAATTTTTTCCGTACCGTCATAGTTATCAACGAAATCGACCGTCTCTTTTTCGAGATCGGCCATCAGTTCATGGGCAATTTTCGCCAGACGGATTTCCGTATAACGCATTGCCGCCGCAGAGTCGCCGTCGATGGAACCGAAGTTACCCTGACCGTCTACCAGCATGTAACGCAGCGAGAATGGCTGCGCCATACGGACGATCGTGTCATAAACCGCCGAGTCACCATGGGGATGGTATTTACCGATTACGTCACCAACGACACGGGCAGATTTTTTATAGGCTTTGTTCCAGTCATTGCCTAGTACGTTCATGGCGTAAAGTACGCGACGGTGTACCGGCTTCAGGCCATCTCGGACATCTGGCAGCGCACGGCCAACAATGACCGACATCGCATAATCCAGATAGGAGCTCTTCAGCTCTTCCTCAATGTTGACCGGTGTAATTTCTCTCGCAAGGTCGCTCATCTAACCGCTATCCCTCTACTGTATCCCGGATTCAAAGGTCGCAAATTATAACACAGCCGCGCAGATTGAGGTAAACCTATACGCTTTATTCACATCCAATGCCTGATATACTCGTTTGTCTTGCCAATTACGGAGTAGAAGTGCCAATGAATGCCGAAAAATCGCCGGTAAACCATAACGTAGACCACGAAGAGATCGCTAAATTTGAAGCCGTCGCCTCCCGCTGGTGGGATCTTGAAGGTGAGTTCAAACCGCTGCACCGCATTAACCCGCTGCGTCTGGGCTATATTGCCGAGCGTGCTGGCGGTTTATTTGGCAAAAAGGTGCTCGATGTCGGTTGTGGCGGCGGCATTCTGGCTGAGAGTATGGCGCGCGAAGGCGCGACGGTGACCGGCCTGGATATGGGTTTTGAACCGCTACAAGTTGCAAAGCTACACGCGCTGGAAAGCGGTATTCAGGTGGAGTACGTGCAGGAAACCGTTGAAGAACACGCAGCAAAACATGCCGGACAGTATGATGTGGTGACCTGCATGGAGATGCTGGAGCACGTCCCCGATCCACAGTCAGTGGTTAGAGCCTGTGCGCAACTGGTGAAACCGGGCGGCGATGTCTTTTTCTCCACGCTTAACCGCAACGGCAAGTCATGGCTGATGGCGGTGGTCGGCGCGGAATATATTTTGCGCATGGTGCCCAAAGGCACGCATGATGTGAAGAAGTTTATTAAACCGGCAGAACTGCTGGGCTGGGTGGATCAGACCAGTCTTAAAGAGCGCCATATGACCGGGCTACATTACAACCCAATCACAAATACTTTTAAGCTCGGCCCCGGCGTGGATGTGAACTATATGCTGCACACGCAGAATAAGTGAGATTGTTGACCGGATACATCTGACAACCGCGCCAATGCCTGATGCGACGCTTGCCGCGTCTTATCAGACCTACAAATGACTCCCCTGTTGACCGGATTCATCTGGCAACCGTACCAATGCCTGATGCGACGCTTGCCGCGTCTTATCAGGCCTACAAATGGCTCTCCTGTTGACCGGATTCATCCGGCAACCGTACCAATGCCTGATGCGACGCTTGCCGCGTCTTATCAGGCTTACAAATGACTCCCCCGTAGGTCGGATAAGGCGTTTACGCCGCATCCGGCAACGATGCCGGGCGGACAACAATTACCATTTCACCGTCATCGACAAAAATCCTGCCGTCTGGGCAAAATCATCACTTCCCTTCTGCCATGCGACGCTGCCGCGCAGGGAAACTCGCTGGCTAATATTGCCTGTTATCCCCACTTTTATTTCACCACGCTGCTTCGGCGCATCGTCGCTGATATTGCTGCCATCGTCTTCAATTTCCGCCGAATGGGGATGGTGATAATAATTCAGATCCAGGGTTGGCGTGATATGGAAAGCATTACGCCATTCGCTATGTATCCCGACACGCGTCTGAATATCATCGCCCTGCGATTGCGACACCCGCGCACGGTTAGCGGCGGTAAAATCATTCTGCTGCACGCCCTGATAAATCACCTGCGCCTGTGGTTCGATTACCACACCATGCCCCGGTAACCACTGATAGCCAGCTTCCAGCGAGGCGACAATACCCGACGAGTGGTAATGATCCGCGCCATCGCCTTGTTCGGAAACATCATTGCTAAACCACGCGTATTGCAGCCAGCTATCCAGCCACGCCCCCTGCTGCTGGCTACCATGCTGAAACCAGCTCGAAGTCAGACCAACGGCATAACCGTGGTTCTGGTTATCGGCGCGAGTTCCAGTCATATTCGAGCGGCTGTCTCCCTGGTTATCGCTGTAGCCACCTACAATCCCAAGCATCCATTCGCCATCATCGCCCCAGCGCCCCCTAAACAGATCACCGCTAAGCTGCACCGTAGAGGTGTCTTCATGCTGAGCCAGTTGCCCTGCCGCCGTGTAATGATAACGTCCGCCGATAATGCGCAAATGCAGCGTCTGACCGTTGCTACCTGCGTGATCGTGTCGCTCCATCACAAACGCCTGATTTGCCGCCCGAAGGTTATTAAGATATCCACCAATTTTTGCATTCAACACCGGCTGATAAGCGGGCGTGGGATCAGGATCGGGAGTCGGGTCTGGATCAGGTGGCGATGGAGGCGTGACTTTTTGTGATCGCAAATACCAGTCGTTGTTATCTTCCACCAGCGTGTAGTCATACGCTCCCATATTGACGTAGCCGCTGCCCGCCAGACTGAACTGCGCGTTATTTTGAAATTGTGTGGGATCGCCAGCGAAATCAACCAGTTTTATACCTGTAGATGTCGGATCGCCAATGCCAGTAATGGGGTTAACCACCACGGTCGTGTTGCCAGCGGTATTACCGTTCAACACCAACCGGTCGCTTACCGAGTCATCGCCGTTTAATTCGCTGTCGAGCAACAACGTACCGCCACCGTTGTAATCACCGTTTACGATCAGGGTATCGCCAGCGACGCCATTTTGCAGGCTGACCGCGCCGAAAGTATTGCTCAGATCACCATTGATCGTCACGCCAGGAAGATAAGTCAGGCTGTCAGTTTCAAGGTTGGTATTAAGCTCGCCCGTTAACGTAACGCCATCGGTGACATTCACCAGCGTACCGCCACCGTTAAATAATGAGGCGTCGAGCGCCACAGACGTATCCTGCCCGGTTAAACGCAAAACCGTGCCATCGCTGATGTCGATAGTGCCACTGGAACTGGCATCAATAGACTGAATATCCTGATCCGCGCCAGTCTCGAACGTTGCCCCGTCACCAACCCACAGCGACGAAGCGTAAGGAAAGATATCCGCAACATCACCTTTCAGCGTACCTTCTTCCACTCGCACTGCCGACTGCGCCGTGCCGCTGGCAGTCAGTTCCAGCGTGCCTGCACCGGTTTTCGTCAGTGTGGTTCCCGCGTCCTGGTGCTGTCCACTGCTGTCGGCCATCAATGCGCCCCACTGCGTCACAGCACCATCATCAACCACAATTTCGCCATCAGCGCGCATTTCGATATCACGCCCATGACCAGCCATCGCAGAGCGAGTATCGACATCAGCCGTAATCTCCATCGCGCTATCTTGTTGATTATCAGTGAAGATAACCTGGCGGTTATAGTGAGTATCACCAAGCTGAGAATTGTTGCTCACTACCAGCGTGCCGGAAGCGATTTGTGTTGTGCCGAGGTATTGATTGTCATTCGCCAGGCTTACCTGTCCATCGCCTGCATCTACCACTACATAGACGCCTTTTTTCCCGTCATCGCCAATATGCAATTCCTCACCACCATAAAGATCGACAACGTCCTGCTGACCAATCACCGTACCGCCGTTACCACTGATTTCCAGCCCATCGTTCTCTGACGTACCGCTCTGCCAGGTGGTGAAATCGGAAAGATCTAATACGCCACCGTTTAATACAATTGACTGCGGATCGTCCTGCATCGCCGCCAGATCCGCCGCGTTTCCCGCCAGCGAGAGGATTGCGCCATCTTCTACCACGACATCGCCGGTCAGTGCCATCGACGACGCCCCCGCCAGCGCATAGCTACCATTTTCGGCAATGGTCAGTTGCCCTTCACCTTCAATAGTTCCGCTAAACCCGCCGGCATTTACCGTCACGTTACCGCCAGCATCAATATTTAAAGTGCCATTCTGAAAACCCGTCAGTGAGTGAACAAAAGTCTGCTGTGTTGCGCCAACGTTAAGTTCTGCCTGATCATCCCGATGACTGATACTGCCGACCATCAGTCCATAGCAATTTTGTGGATTACTCTGGCAACGATCATCGCCAACATTCATCAGAGAATTGCTACGCCCCAGCGTCACTTCACCGTTTTCAACCCGCATCTCGCCGGTAAAATTATTATTATCCGCATTAAGCACCAGTTCGCCTGCGCCGGTTTTGCTGATACTTCCGGTTCCGGCAATGGAATCGAGCGCACCATCGTTGCTCAGGTCACCAATAATCAACGTTTTATTACCAGCGATATCAAACCTGACCTGACTTGAATCGATGTACATAAAGCCGCCCGCCGATGCAGATGGCGCATCGCCATATCCTGCGGCACTGTTGTTCTCATCCATCAAAACGCCACCGTTGTAGCTGTAGCTGGCATCAACCGAAATATCAATAAGATAGGGAGAGTTCGTACTACTGCTATAAATTGCGCCACCGTAACCTTCAGCAATATTATCTGTAAACGTGGTGTTATTAATTATTGTGAACTCTGATGGGTGAATGGTTTCCGTATTATTATCAGTGATATCGATAGCGCCACCATCGCCATCACTGTAACTTGTTGATGTATATGCCCGATTATGATTAAAAATCGTATTATTTAAGTAAATATTATTATTAATCGAATAAATTGCGCCACCTTTGCCGTCGTTAGCAATATTACCTGTAAATACAGCATTGGTAACGCTAAGATCAATATCACCAGCGTCATTTGTACCCGCAGAATAGATTGCCCCGCCATATCCTCCTGCCACATTACTGTCGAAGATAACCCGAGTAAGATTCAGCGTTGAGTTTTCTTTCGCAAAAATAGCACCTCCATTATTATATTCACCACTCACGGTATTATTTTCGAACAGAGTCATACCTGTTCCACCTTGTGCTGACAATATGAAATCAGCTCCTTGTTGTAAAAATACCGCCCCGCCACTGGCATCATTTGCCATAGAGGAAAAAATAAGCCATTGCCCGTCAGCAACACTCCAGGTCTGCATACTACCTGAGAGGCTCTGGCGACTGGCCAGGCAACTGGTAGTAACATTAACCCCCTGACATGAAGACAGAATCTGCGACGCCGCGTTTGCACGCGTAAACACGCAAGCAACGACAGCCAGGAAAATTAACAGATATCCTTTCCTGATAAAAATAATCCATTTTTTATTCATGATCTGACAGCCTGTGAGAAATAACAGGCTATCATTAAAAGGCATATTGCGATTGTAGATAACAACCAATTGTAAACAAGAAATTTTTAAAATAAGCGTACCAGCAATAATATTTACAGAAAGGAATTAATTATTTCTTTCAAAGTTTACCTGATTATTAAACAATGATAATTAAAACATATTAAACTGATTAATTCATTTCTTGTTTACCTGGAATAATCAATATCGCAAACTTTTATTTTACATCTACTGATTAAAAAATATCTGTTTCGTGAACCACACCTCTTTACATTTGCTCACATCATAAACATAACAATAAGTGTCGACGTGATATGAGTTTGTGATGGTATCAATTTTCGCCACATCTGACATAAGCGCAATAAATAACCTGGATCAATAATTATCTTAAATTGAACGTTCAAGAAATCACCGAACGGTTATTTTTAACAATTTTTTCTCTTCCCATTGACTTTCCCGAACACCTTGTCTGACCTAAGGTGCGTGGAAGCCGCCTTTTCCGTCGCGAGTTATCCACAAAGTTATACACTTGCAAGAGGGTCATTTTCACACTATCTTGCAGTGAATCCCAAACATACCCCCTATATATAGTGTTTGTAGCGACTTCCCTCACTACAGGTAGTCTGCATGAAACTATTTCGGAAAGAACAGGTACTACATACATGAATCAGAATCTGCTGGTGACAAAGCGCAACGGTAGCACAGAGCGCATCAATCTCGACAAAATCCATCGCGTTCTGGATTGGGCGGCAGAAGGACTGCATAACGTTTCGATTTCCCAGGTCGAACTGCGCTCCCACATTCAGTTTTATGACGGTATCAAGACTTCTGACATCCACGAAACCATTATCAAGGCTGCCGCAGACCTGATCTCCCGTGAAGCACCGGATTATCAGTACCTCGCCGCGCGCCTGGCAATTTTCCACCTGCGTAAAAAAGCCTACGGCCAGTTTGAGCCGCCTGCGCTGTATGACCATGTGAAGAAAATGGTCGAAATGGGCAAATACGATAATCATCTGCTGGAAGACTACACGGAAGAAGAGTTCAAGCAGATGGACACGTTTATCGATCACGACCGTGATATGACCTTCTCTTACGCTGCCGTTAAGCAACTGGAAGGCAAATATCTGGTACAAAACCGCGTAACCGGCGAGATCTACGAAAGCGCCCAGTTCCTGTATATTCTGGTTGCTGCCTGCCTGTTCTCAAACTATCCGCGTGAAACCCGTCTGCAATATGTGAAGCGTTTTTACGACGCGGTTTCCACATTTAAAATTTCGCTGCCGACGCCAATCATGTCCGGCGTGCGTACCCCGACTCGTCAGTTCAGCTCCTGCGTACTGATCGAATGCGGCGACAGCCTGGATTCCATCAACGCGACTTCCAGCGCGATTGTAAAATACGTATCCCAGCGTGCCGGGATCGGCATCAACGCCGGTCGTATTCGTGCGCTGGGTAGCCCGATTCGCGGTGGCGAAGCGTTCCATACCGGTTGTATTCCGTTCTACAAACATTTCCAGACAGCGGTGAAATCCTGTTCTCAGGGCGGTGTGCGCGGCGGTGCAGCAACGCTGTTCTACCCAATTTGGCATCTGGAAGTAGAAAGCCTGCTGGTGTTGAAAAACAACCGTGGTGTGGAAGGCAACCGCGTGCGTCATATGGACTACGGGGTACAGATCAACAAACTGATGTATACCCGCCTGCTGAAAGGTGAAGATATCACTCTGTTCAGCCCGTCCGACGTACCGGGGCTGTACGACGCGTTCTTCGCCGATCAGGAAGAGTTTGAACGTCTGTATACCAAATATGAGAAAGACGACAGCATCCGCAAGCAGCGTGTGAAAGCCGTTGAGCTGTTCTCGCTGATGATGCAGGAACGTGCGTCTACCGGTCGTATCTATATTCAGAACGTTGACCACTGCAACACCCACAGCCCGTTTGATCCGGCTATTGCACCAGTGCGCCAGTCTAACCTGTGCCTGGAAATCGCCCTGCCGACCAAACCGCTCAATGACGTCAACGACGAAAACGGTGAAATCGCGCTGTGTACGCTGTCTGCTTTCAACCTGGGCGCAATTAATAGCCTGGATGAACTGGAAGAGCTGGCGATTCTGGCGGTACGCGCACTCGACGCGTTGCTGGATTATCAGGACTACCCGATCCCGGCAGCCAAACGCGGAGCGATGGGTCGTCGCACGCTGGGTATTGGTGTAATCAACTTCGCTTACTACCTGGCGAAGCACGGTAAACGCTACTCTGACGGCAGCGCCAACAACTTGACGCATAAAACCTTCGAAGCTATTCAATATTACCTGCTGAAAGCGTCTAACGAGCTGGCGAAAGAGCAAGGCGCGTGTCCGTGGTTTAACGAAACCACTTACGCGAAAGGCATCCTGCCGATCGATACCTACAAGAAAGATCTGGATGCTATCGCCAATGAACCGCTGCATTACGACTGGGAAGCGTTGCGTGAGTCAATCAAAACGCACGGCCTGCGTAACTCCACGCTTTCTGCTCTGATGCCGTCCGAGACCTCTTCGCAGATCTCCAACGCCACTAACGGTATTGAGCCGCCGCGCGGTTACGTCAGCATTAAAGCGTCGAAAGACGGTATTCTGCGCCAGGTGGTGCCTGACTACGAACACCTGCACGACGCCTATGAGCTGCTGTGGGAAATGCCGGGTAACGATGGCTACCTGCAACTGGTGGGTATCATGCAGAAATTTATCGATCAGTCGATCTCTGCTAACACCAACTACGATCCGTCACGTTTCCCGTCAGGAAAAGTGCCGATGCAGCAGTTGCTGAAAGACCTGCTCACCGCCTACAAATTCGGGGTCAAAACGCTGTATTATCAGAACACCCGTGACGGCGCTGAAGACGCGCAGGACGATCTGGTGCCGTCAATCCAGGACGATGGCTGCGAAAGCGGCGCATGTAAGATCTGATAATCCCCCAGCCTTTGCACCAAACCGTCCCCTCTCCCCTTGCGGGAGAGGGTTAGGGTGAGGGGTAATAAAACCACAGGACACATTCATGGCATATACCACCTTTTCACAGACGAAGAATGATCAGCTCAAAGAACCCATGTTCTTTGGTCAGCCGGTCAACGTGGCTCGCTACGATCAGCAAAAATATGAAATCTTCGAAAAATTGATCGAAAAGCAGCTCTCTTTCTTCTGGCGCCCGGAAGAAGTTGACGTCTCCCGCGACCGTATCGATTATCAGGCGCTGCCGGAGCACGAAAAACACATCTTTATCAGCAACCTGAAATATCAGACGCTGCTGGATTCCATTCAGGGTCGTAGCCCGAACGTGGCGCTGCTGCCGCTGATTTCCATTCCCGAACTGGAAACCTGGGTAGAAACCTGGGCGTTTTCGGAAACAATTCACTCCCGCTCCTACACGCACATCATTCGTAATATCGTTAACGATCCGTCTGTTGTGTTTGACGATATCGTCACCAACGAGCAGATCCAGAAACGCGCGGAAGGGATTTCAGCTTACTACGACGAACTGATCGAAATGACCAGTTACTGGCATCTGCTTGGCGAAGGCACTCATACCGTCAACGGCAAAACCGTGACCGTTAGCCTGCGCGAGCTGAAGAAAAAACTGTATCTCTGCCTGATGAGCGTTAACGCGCTGGAAGCGATTCGTTTCTACGTCAGCTTCGCTTGCTCTTTCGCATTCGCTGAACGTGAGCTGATGGAAGGCAACGCCAAAATTATTCGCCTGATTGCCCGTGACGAAGCCCTGCACCTGACTGGTACTCAGCATATGCTGAATCTGTTGCGTAGCGGCGCGGACGATCCTGAGATGGCGGAAATTGCCGAAGAGTGTAAGCAAGAGTGCTATGACCTGTTCGTTCAGGCAGCACAGCAAGAGAAAGATTGGGCGGATTATCTGTTCCGCGACGGTTCGATGATTGGTCTGAATAAAGACATTCTCTGCCAGTACGTCGAGTACATCACCAATATCCGTATGCAGGCGGTTGGTTTAGATCTGCCGTTCCAGACGCGCTCCAACCCAATCCCGTGGATCAACACCTGGCTGGTGTCTGATAACGTACAGGTTGCTCCGCAGGAAGTGGAAGTCAGTTCTTATCTGGTCGGACAGATTGACTCGGAAGTAGACACCGACGATTTGAGTAACTTCCAACTCTGATGGCTCGTGTTACCCTGCGCATCACTGGCACACAACTGCTGTGCCAGGATGAACACCCTTCCCTGCTGGCGGC
Source organism: Escherichia sp. MOD1-EC6819 (assembly GCF_002965765.1). Taxonomy (NCBI): domain Bacteria; kingdom Pseudomonadati; phylum Pseudomonadota; class Gammaproteobacteria; order Enterobacterales; family Enterobacteriaceae; genus Escherichia; species Escherichia sp. MOD1-EC6819. The sequence continues at coordinate 170,421 of NZ_PTRG01000012.1, forward strand.
GCTGGAATCCCACAATGTGGCAGTTGAGTATCAGTGCCGCGAAGGCTACTGCGGCTCCTGTCGCACGCGCCTTGTCGCAGGCCAGGTGGACTGGATTGCCGAACCGTTAGCCTTTATTCAGCCAGGGGAGATTTTGCCCTGTTGTTGCCGGGCAAAAGGCGATATTGAAATCGAGATGTGATTGGGTACTAGCGCCAGATGCGACGCTTATGCATCTTATCTGGCCTACAACGATTACATGGCAGAATAATACGCTTTCACCTGCTCCCAGTCGGCTTTGGGGATCGGTTCCAGATATTTCTCCAGCTGGCGGAAGTCATGATGAATCGCTTTATGGCGACGCAGACGACGGCGACTTTTCTCCAGATCAAGAAAACCGGCTTCTGCCTTACCTTCTGTTTTCACATAGATATGGCGAACATAACAGCAACCATGCTGACGATTAACGCTATGCATCTTTTTAAATGCCAACGCCACCGCTTTTAACATGGCTTGCCGCACATCGTCGGAATAAGGCGTTACTGCGTGTTGTGAATACCAGTCAGCAATGCTGACAAATCCCGCCATATCTTCTGTCACCAGCAACGCGCGCCATTCGCCATCAATTTTCACCGCTTCTCCAAAAACGATTTTCGGCACAATCACGCCAGCGCGTTCCAGATCTTTTATCACCGCAACCTCGCGCACAATCGTCGGACGCCCAAACGGATAGCGGATAGAATAAAACAAGTGGTGAGTCATGCGCTTCACGTACAACTTTTTGCCGTTGTGCTCGACGCATTGCACCCCGCTCATGCCGTTGCGGCGGAAATTCGGCTCTTCAACCCAGTCACCTTCTGTAGCCCACCAATGATTAAACTCATCGTGTTTTGCTGAAACAGCCATACCCTGTCGCCTGTCTTTATTGTTAACGACAATGACTATAGGTGTTTACCTTAAGAAAAACTTAATAAAAAGTGTTTCTTACTGGATCTCTTTTGCCGGAAACAAGTCATCCCGCTGTAAATAACAGCAAGTAAGGATAACCAACAGACTTTATTGAAGAATGAAATATGTCCGCTATGTGCAGGGGTGTGAATGAAGAGAGGCACCGGATGGCACATAAGTGCCATCCGACACTGAATTTACTCTTTATTGAGGAATTTTACTGCCTTATCCGGGAAGTCCGTAAACAGCCCATTAACACCTGCTTTGTTATACAGAGCGTCATACAATTGATTCACATCGGTGGCATATTCCGGTAGCTTGTCGGCCCGCACGGTATAAGGATGCACCACCAGCTTATTCTGCTGTGCATCTTTTACCATTCCGGTAAGCTTGATATTACCCGGCTGCGATTTCTCATCAATCACCATATGGTAATCGGGGCCAATACCGTCGGCATATTCCGCCACCTGCTTCATGGCACCCGGCTTAAACATCCAGTCATAGCTGTAATTTACCCAGGTTCCGTCCGGCTGTTTCTGCTGAGTTTCATTCCAGTCAGTATAAGCAATCAACTGAACCAGATTGAGATTCATGCCCATTTTCGGTTCCAGCTCATTTTTAATGCGTTTCAGCTCATCAGCATCAAAGCATTGCAAATAAACTTTGTCCCCTTTGCTGGTGTAACCATATTTTTTCAACACTTCCAGCGTTTTTGCCGCAATATCCTTCCCTTCCTGATGATGAAACCACGGCGCTTTAATTTCTGGATAGATGCCGATATTTTTCCCCGTCGAGTGATTTAATCCCTGAATAAATTCAATCTCTTCTTCGAAAGTGTGGACACGAAAGTCAGACTTACCCATCGGGAATCGCCCGGGGAAAGTCTGCACTTTTTTGCCGTTTACAATATCGAAACCTTCGGTAAATTTCAGAGACTTAATTTCATCCAGCGTGAAATCTATCGCGTAGTAGCGACCATCTTTACGCGCCCGATTCGGAAAACGATCGGCGACATCAGTAACGCGATCAAGATAGTGGTCATGCAGGACGACCAGATGGTCGTCTTTGGTCATTACCAAATCCTGCTCCAGATAGTCAGCCCCCTGTGCATATGCCATCGCTTTTGCTGGCAGCGTATGCTCCGGTAAATAACCACTGGCGCCGCGATGGGCTATTACAATTTTCTCGCTATTGTCTGCCGCCATTGCACTGCTTCCCATGATCATTCCACTCATCATGATCGCCATGCTAAGGTTTTTCAGCGTCAATTTCATGCCATTAGCCTCCGTTGCGTTTTTGCAGTAATTCCTGATGGCGACGTTTTTCGCCAATCATCACAACAATCAACAAGATAACCGCCAGAATGCTGCCGCCAATCATTACCATAAAGCCGCCATCCCAGCCGAAGAAGTCCACGGTGTAGCCAACAATCGCACTCGCCGCCACAGAACCGCCAAGATAACCAAACAGTCCGGTAAAGCCTGCCGCCGTACCTGCCGCTTTTTTCGGTGCCAGTTCCAGCGCGTGCAGACCGATCAGCATGACAGGGCCATAAATCAGGAAGCCAATGACAATCATACAAATCATATCTACGGTCGGGTTGCCCGCCGGGTTCATCCAGTAAACGATAGTTGCGATGGTCACCAGAGTCATAAAGAAGACGCCGGTTGCACCACGGTTGCCACGGAAGACTTTATCCGACATCCAGCCGCACAGTAGGGTGCCCGGAATGCCCGCGTACTCATAAAGGAAATAGGCCCAGGAAGATTTATCCAGCGCGAAGTGTTTCACCTCTTTCAGGTAAGTTGGCGACCAGTCGAGGATGCCGTAGCGAAGCAAATAAACGAACACGTTGGCGATAGCGATGTACCACAGCAGTTTGTTCGGCAGTACGTACTGCATGAAAATCTGCTTCGCGGTCAGTTCCTGTTCCGCTTTTTCGTTATAGTCGTCCGGGTAATCATTTTTGTACTCTTCAATCGGCGGCAGACCACAGGATTGCGGGGTATCGCGCATCATAGCAAAAGCGAAAAGCGCCACCAGAATGGCACAGAAAGCAGGCATATAAAGCGCCGCGTGCCAGTCATTGAACCAGGCCATCCCCAGCAAGAATAACAGCGGCGGAATACCACCACCGACGTTATGCGCACAGTTCCACACCGATACAATGCCGCCACGTTCTTTCTGTGACCACCAGTGCACCATAGTACGACCACACGGCGGCCACCCCATCCCCTGGAACCAGCCGCAGAGGAACAGCAGCACGAACATCACCGCAATGCTGGAAGTCGCCCACGGCACAAAGCCCATAAACAGCATCACTGCCGCAGCAAGAATCAAACCTGCTGGCAGGAAAACGCGCGGATTCGAGCGATCCGATACCGAGCCCATGATGAATTTCGAAAATCCATAGGCGATTGAGATCCCTGAAAGCGCAAAACCTAAATCGCCACGCGAGAATCCCTGCTCCACCAGGTAAGGCATTGCAAGAGCAAAGTTCTTACGAACCAGATAGTAAGCGGCATAACCAAAGAAGATCCCCAGGAAAATTTGCCAGCGCAATCGACGATAGGTCGGGTCGATCTCCGCAGCAGGTAAGCGCGCTTTATGTGGCGCTGGTTTAAAAATACTCAACATTTATAGCCTCCGTGGCCCATGGTCTTATTTATGATTAACAGCCTGATTCAGTGGAAGAACCTGCTGTTTTTTTGAGTTGCCGCGATGTTAAGAAAACATTCATAAATTAAATGTGAATTACCGCACACATTATTAAATAAGATTGCCAAAATGTTCCGAAAGGCGCATGAAATCACGTTTCACTTTCGAATAATGAGCGAATATGCGCGAAATCAAACAATTCATGTTTTTACTATGGCTAAATGGTAAAAAACGAACTTCAGAGGGATAGCAATGAAAACTCGCGACTCGCAATCAAGTGACGTGATTATCATTGGCGGCGGCGCAACGGGAGCCGGGATTGCCCGCGACTGTGCCCTGCGCGGGCTGCGCGTGATTTTGGTTGAGCGCCACGACATCGCCACAGGCGCGACCGGGCGTAACCACGGTCTGCTACACAGCGGCGCGCGCTATGCGGTAACCGATGCAGAATCGGCCCGCGAATGTATCAGTGAAAACAAGATATTAAAACGCATTGCGCGCCACTGCGTTGAACAAACTAACGGTCTGTTTATCACCCTGCCGGAAGATGACCTCTCCTTCCAGGCCACGTTTATCCACGCTTGCCAGGAAGCAGGGATCAGCGCAGAAGCTATAGACCCGCAGCAAGCGCGCATTATCGAACCTTCCGTTAACCCGGCACTGATTGGCGCGGTGAAAGTTCCGGATGGCACCGTTGATCCATTTCGTCTGACCGCAGCAAACATGCTGGATGCCAAAGAACACGGTGCCGTTATCCTTACCGCTCATGAAGTCACGGGGCTGATTCGTGAAGGCGCGACGGTGTGTGGTGTTCGTGTACGTAACCATCTCACCGGCGAAACTCAGGCACTTCATGCGCCTGTCGTAGTTAATGCCGCCGGGATCTGGGGGCAACACATTGCCGAATATGCCGATCTGCGCATTCGCATGTTCCCGGCGAAAGGATCGCTGCTGATCATGGATCACCGCATTAATCAGCATGTGATCAACCGCTGCCGTAAACCTTCTGATGCCGATATTCTGGTTCCCGGCGATACCATTTCGCTGATTGGCACCACCTCTTTACGTATTGATTACAATGAGATCGACGACAACAGAGTGACGGCAGAAGAAGTGGATATTCTGCTGCGTGAAGGGGAGAAACTGGCTCCGGTGATGGCGAAAACGCGTATTCTGCGAGCCTACTCTGGCGTGCGCCCGTTGGTTGCCAGCGATGACGACCCAAGTGGGCGTAACGTCAGCCGTGGCATTGTGCTGCTCGACCATGCTGAACGCGATGGCCTTGACGGATTTATCACCATCACCGGTGGCAAACTGATGACCTATCGGCTGATGGCGGAATGGGCTACCGACGCGGTATGTCGCAAACTGGGCAACACGCGCCCCTGCACTACCGCCGACCTGGCACTACCTGGCTCACAGGAACCGGCTGAAGTCACCCTGCAAAAAGTCATCTCTCTGCCAGCGCCACTTCGCGGTTCAGCGGTTTATCGTCATGGCGATCGCACGCCTGCCTGGCTGAGCGAAGGCCGTCTGCACCGCAGCCTGGTCTGTGAGTGCGAAGCCGTTACCGCAGGCGAAGTGCAATATGCAGTAGAAAATTTGAACGTTAACAGCCTGTTAGATTTACGCCGTCGTACCCGTGTGGGAATGGGCACCTGCCAGGGCGAACTCTGCGCCTGCCGCGCCGCCGGACTGCTGCAACGCTTTAATGTCACCACATCTGCGCAATCTATCGAGCAACTTTCCACCTTCCTGAACGAACGCTGGAAAGGCGTGCAACCTGTTGCCTGGGGCGATGCGTTGCGCGAAAGCGAATTTACCCGTTGGGTTTATCAGGGACTGTGTGGTCTGGAGAAGGAGCAGAAAGATGCGATTTGATACTGTCATTATGGGCGGCGGTCTTGCCGGATTACTCTGCGGCCTGCAACTACAAAAACACGGGCTGCGTTGTGCGATTGTCACTCGTGGTCAGAGCGCGCTGCATTTTTCGCCCGGGTCGCTGGATTTACTGAGCCATCTACCGGACGGTCAACCGGTGACAGACATTCACGATGGCCTGGAATCTTTGAGCCATCAGGCTCCTGCCCATCCTTACAGTGTTCTCGGCTCACAGCGCGTGCTCGATCTCGCTTGCCGGGCGCAGGCATTGATCGCTGAAAGCGGTGCACAATTGCAGGGTAGCGTTGAACTGGCTCACCAGCGGGTTACACCGCTCGGCACTCTGCGCTCAACCTGGCTAAGTTCGCCAGAAGTCCCCGTCTGGCCGCTGCCAGCGAAGAAAATATGTGTGGTGGGTATCATCGGGCTAATGGATTTTCAGGCGCATCTTGCGGCGGCTTCGTTACGTGAACTGGATCTTTCGGTTGAAACCGCAGAAATTGAACTGCCGGAACTGGATGTGCTACGTAATAACGCCACCGAGTTCCGCGCGGTAAATATTGCCCGTTTCCTTGATAACGAAGAAAACTGGCCGCTGTTGCTTGATGCGCTTATCCCTGTTGCCAACACCTGTGAAATGATCCTGATGCCAGCCTGCTTCGGCCTGGCTGATGACAAACTCTGGCGCTGGCTGAACGAACAATTGCCCTGTTCATTAATGTTACTGCCGACACTGCCACCTTCCGTGCTGGGTATCCGTCTGCAAAACCAGTTGCAGCGCCAGTTCGTGCGCCAGGGCGGTGTATGGATGCCGGGCGATGAAGTGAAAAAAGTGACCTGCAAAAATGGCGTAGTCAGTGAAATATGGACACGTAATCACGCCGATATTCCGCTACGTCCGCGCTTTGCGGTACTTGCCAGCGGCAGTTTCTTTAGCGGCGGGCTGGTCGCGGAACGTAACGGCATCCGCGAGCCGATTCTCGGCCTTGATGTGCTGCAAACCACCACGCGGGGTGAGTGGTATCGAAGTGATTTTTTTGCGCCGCAACCGTGGCAGCAGTTCGGTGTAACCACTGATGAGACGCTACGCCCGTCGCTGGCAGGCCAGACGGTAGAAAACTTGTTTGCCATCGGTTCAGTGCTGGGCGGATTTGATCCTATCGCTCAGGGATGCGGCGGCGGCGTTTGTGCTGTCAGTGCATTACATGCTGCTCAACAGATTGCCCAACGCGCAGGAGGCCAACAATGAACGATACCAGCTTCGAAAACTGCATTAAGTGCACCGTCTGTACCACCGCCTGCCCGGTGAGCCGGGTAAATCCTGGCTATCCGGGGCCCAAACAGGCCGGGCCGGACGGTGAGCGTCTGCGTTTAAAAGATGGTGCACTTTATGACGAGGCGCTGAAATATTGCATCAACTGCAAACGTTGCGAAGTCGCCTGCCCATCCGATGTGAAGATTGGCGATATCATCCAACGCGCGCGGGCGAAATATGACACCACGCGCCCGTCGCTGCGCAATTTTGTGTTGAGTCATACAGACCTGATGGGTAGCGTTTCCACGCCGTTCGCGCCTATCGTCAACACCGCTACCTCGCTGAAACCGGTGCGGCAGCTGCTTGATGCGGCGTTAAAAATCGATCATCGCCGCACGCTGCCGAAATACTCCTTCGGCACGTTCCGTCGCTGGTATCGCAGCGTGGCGGCTCAGCAGGCGCAATATAAAGACCAGGTCGCCTTTTTCCACGGCTGCTTCGTTAACTACAACCATCCGCAGTTAGGCAAAGATTTAATTAAAGTGCTCAACGCGATGGGCACCGGCGTGCAACTGCTCAGCAAAGAAAAATGCTGCGGCGTACCACTGATCGCCAACGGCTTTACCGATAAAGCACGTAAACAGGCAATCACGAATGTAGAGTCGATCCGCGAAGCTGTGGGGGTAAAAGGTATTCCGGTGATTGCCACCTCCTCAACCTGTACATTTGCCCTGCGCGACGAGTACCCGGAGGTGCTGAATGTCGACAACAAAGGCTTGCGCGATCATATCGAACTGGCAACCCGCTGGCTGTGGCGCAAGCTGGACGAAGGAAAAACCTTGCCACTGAAGCCACTGCCGCTAAAAGTGGTCTATCACACCCCGTGCCATATGGAAAAAATGGGCTGGACGCTCTACACCCTGGAATTGTTGCGCAAAATCCCAGGACTTGAGCTAACAGTGCTGGATTCCCAGTGCTGCGGTATTGCAGGAACCTACGGTTTCAAGAAAGAGAACTACCCCACCTCACAAGCCATCGGTGCACCACTGTTCCGCCAGATAGAAGAGAGCGGCGCGGATCTGGTGGTCACCGACTGCGAAACCTGTAAATGGCAGATTGAGATGTCAACCAGCAAACGCTGCGAACATCCAATAACATTACTGGCACAGGCGCTTGAATAATCTTCACTGGCAGGACGTGAAAACCTCCTGCCATTCATATCCACGCTGAATATTTCAGAATAACTGCTCTCTATTTTTTTACTTAACTTCACATTTCCATGTATTGACACTCGCTATCTAAAAGTAGCTTTATTATGTCCCTTCAGAAACTAATTGATATAAATAATAATATTCACCACCACATTACCTAAAAGAATAATAATATACGATTATTAAAAATTAAACATATTCACCAGCATTATATG